>JBILYK010000036.1:0-33675 GCA_044377735.1 Paracoccaceae bacterium
AGTGCTGACAGCAGCGCTTCGGGCTCATTTGCCTCTGCCTTCACCATCACCCAGCCGCCGAAGTGGTCGGGTTCCGAGAAATGCGCATCATCCGTGGCAATCAGCGTCAGCTTGCGCCCCTCGGTCAGCAAGAGATCGGCAATCGCAAAGCCATCCGGGCGGTCGCAGCCCATGGCGCAGCCATGGTTGTAAATCTCAACCGCATGGGCGGCCGTGATGGTACGCGCATCCGCCAGTGTCAGGCCCGACCATTGCGGATGGGCAATCGCCACAAAGGCCCCGGCTGCCACCGCGCGGGCGGCAATCTCGGCCCCGGTTTCCTGCCCCGCCACCGGCACAAAGCTTGGCGAGTTCGAGGGCGCGAAATCGGCGGGCAGGCCGACGGCCAGAATGTGCCACAGCTCGCCATTGGCCATCGCACCGGAATGCAGCTCAGCACCCAGGATCGTGGTAAAGCCCGCCTCACGCATCGGCACGGTGTCGACGATCGGATAGCCAAAGGCACCGACAAAATGGTCGGTCAAGGCCATGAAGTCATAGCCTTCCGCCTTGTAGCGGCGGCACACCTCTTCGGGGCTGAGGACCCCGTCCGAGCGGGTTGAATGGGTGTGCAAGTTGCCGCGCCAAAAGCGGCCCTTGGTGGAAAAAGCGGGGTCTTGATGGGTCATTCCGGTCTCCTTGGCGGGTTTCCCCTTGCGTCATTGCGACTATCGCAACTGCAATCAAGCTGTGCTATCTCAATCCCGACAGTCGGAGAAGTCGAAGATGGCAGCGCCAGATCGCCAACGGCAAGAGACGGAAGACCCGGCAGGCTGTGTGTCTTTGCCGGTCGAGGAGATGGCAACCCGCGCCGCCGAGGCGGCGGCTTTTTTGAAGGCGCTCAGTCATGAGGGGCGCTTGATGATCTTGTGCCACCTGTCTTCGGGCGAAAAGTCAGTGACCGAGTTGGAAGAGCGGCTTGGCGCGCGTCAGGCTGCCGTCAGCCAGCAACTGGCGCGTCTGCGCAGCGAGGGGTTGGTGACCACCCGCCGCGATGGCAAGGCGATCCATTACTCGATCAAGGACCCCAAGGCCGGTGCCATTATGGAACTGGTCTATGACATGTTCTGCAACCCGGCGCGTTAGCCCCGCTCATCGAGCCGTTCCGGCACTCTTCGCGGGCCTTTTGGCAAGGGGCTGCGCTTGGGGCGGGCCGGGTGTGCCTCCGGCGGGGATATTTGAGCCGCATTGAAGGGCTTAGCCGCGCCCGATAAAGGGCATGTCGCGGGCCATGATCGTCATGAAAGGGATGTTGGTGGTCAGGGGCAGGTTTGCCATGTGCAAAACCGCTGCGGCCACCTCGGCGGCGGGCATGGTCGGTTCCACCTTCACCGATCCATCTGGTTGGCGCACGCCTTGGGTGAAGCCTTGGGTCATGTCGGTCAGTGCGTTGCCGATATCGATCTGGCCGCAGGCTATGTTGAAAGCGCGGCCATCCAGCGCCAGCGTTTTGGTCAGCCCGGTTACCGCATGTTTTGATACCGTATAGGGTACGGATCCCGGTCGCGGGGCCTGCGCGGAGATTGAGCCGTTGTTGATGATCCGCCCGCCTTGCGGGGTTTGGTGGCGCATCAGGTGAAAGGCGGCGCGGGCGGCAAGCACCATGCCAGAGATATTGGTGTGCATGACGGCCAGCCAATCATCGACCGGGATTTCGTCAATCGGTGCTGGCTTGGCCGCGATTCCGGCATTGTTGAACAAGACATCAAGCCGCCCCCATGTGGCCGTCAACTGGGCAAAGGCCGCCTCGACCGCCGCCGGGTCGCCCACATCGGCGGGCAGGATCAGCACATCATCGCCCGTGGCGGTGTCGCGCAAGGTTTCCCCTCGTCGCCCCATCAGCGCCACGCGCCAACCTGCCGCGCGAAAGGCCCGTGCCGTGTCGCGGCCGATCCCGGCCCCTGCCCCGGTGATGAGGATGGTCTTGGTCATGATCTGCCCCCTCTGGGTAGGGCAATCTTGCCCACCTTACGCATGGTGCAACAGGTAAGGACGCACATGGGGCAAAACCTGATCTGTTGATTCGATGAAGATCGCATGTTTGAGATGCGGCAGGATCACCAGCTCTGACCCCGGCAGCGCCTGATGGATCAGGTGGTTGAGGCGCGGGTTGCAGCCGCCGTCATTCTCGCCCGTGATGATCTGCGCGGGCGCCTTGACCTCATGCAGCCAAGGGGCCATTTCGGTTTCGGCATAGATGTCAAAGACGTTGAGAAACACCTCGGCGGGCGTGTCCATCACCTGCTTTTTGCGCCATTCGATCACATCGGGGCGCGCGGCGCAGAACGCGTCGGTGAACCAGCGGGCGGTCAGCGTATCGAGGACCGGGCCGATGCCCTTGTCGCGCATGGCCGCCACAACGCCCCGGACCTTGGCGCTGTCATCTTCGGTGCGAAAGGCTGCAGTGGACCAGATGCCAAGTGATTTCACACGGTCCGGATAGCGCTGCGCATAGCGCGGGCCGATCATGCCACCCAGCGAGTGGCCTGCAATATGCGCAGACGCAAGCCCCAAACGCGCGCGCAACTCCTCCAGATCGTCCACCAGATCATCGAGACCAAAGCGCCCGCCCGACCACGGCGTCAGCCCATGGCCGCGCAGGTCGTAGGTGATGCAGGTGAAGCGGTCTTTCAGACCCGCGACCATGCCATCAAAAGTTGCCCGCCGCGCGCCGATCCCGTGAATCATGATCAGGGGCGGACCGTCTCCGGCGACCGAATAGGCGGTTTGCAGGCTCACTTCAGCCCATCCGACATCAGCCGCCCCCCGGTGGCCCAATCGCTTCTTGCCACATCGACAAAGACGATGTGCACCGACTCCGGCTTGCCGGTGCAGGTTTCAACCCAAGCCTTTGTCACCGCCTCGGCGCAGGCGCGCTTTTGCTCTTCGCTGCGGCCTTCGAACATTTCAATACGGATCATCGGCATGGCTTAAACCTTTCGCTGTGTGGTTCTGAGATGGGGCATGACCTCGGCCGACAGGGCCGACATCGTGTCCAAAGTGGCCTGTTGGTCTTGTCCAAAGACCGAGGTCACGATGACCTCATCAATCCCCAACTCGGCATAATGGGACAGCCTGTCGATCATCTCCTGTCGCTCGCAGATCAGCATGTTCTGGCCCAACTCTTCGACCGTCTGGGCGCGGGGCAGCGGGCGGATGATGCCCTTGTCCACGATGCCGGGGCCGCCAAAGACATTGTCGAAACTGGCGTAATAGCGATGCGCGGTTTCCACCATGCGCTGGCGCTCGGTCTGCGAATGGACAAGGAACACACCGCGCTGCAGGTAAAGCCGGTTGGTGGCCGCAGGGTTTTGCGCGCGGCCGCGGAAAAAGGCGGCGACCTGCCCCTCCAACACACCATGCGTCGCGGACAAGGGTGTGGTTTGCACATGATACCCCTTGGCCGCAGCCGCCTCGATCGCGGGGGGTGCCATGACACCCAGCATCATGGGGATCGGGTCTTCGGGGCGCGGCATGATGGTCAGGGGGGCGAAATTGTAATGCTTGCCCTGCCAGCTGACCTCCTCCTTGGTCAAGAGCGCCTCAAGCACCTGCAGAGCCTCGTCAAAATGTTCTTTCGTCGCTTCGATTGGCACATCCAGCCGGGCGGTCTCAAACCCGAAGGCCCCCTTGCCGACCCCCAGCATCAGCCGCCCATCGCACAGGGCCTGCGCCTGCACCACTTCGCCCGCAAACACCCGCATGTCGCGGATTGGCAATTGGCAGATCGAGGTCACCAGTTTGACCCGTTTGGTATGGGCCGCGATCTTGACCGCCATTTGCAGGGGCGACGGGATGAGCAGGATATTGACCAAGTGGTGCTCTGGAATGCCCACACCGTCATAGCCACAAGCCTCGGCGTGAATGGCCTGTTCGACCACGGTCTGATACAGCCGTTTGCCGCCCACGCTTGGGTCCAGCATGTGGCTGGACAGGAAATGGGTGAAATCCATGAGTGCCTCTTGTTTTGGCCAACCTGAACAGACGTGCAAACTCCGTCAAGCGGGTTTTCTTCCCCCGCGGATGGGATCGTTAAGGAGTCGAAGGCCATTCAGAACCACCAAAAGCGTGCCACCTTCATGCCCGATCACCGCCAGCGGCAGGGGCAATTCAAACGCAAGTGCACCCACGACCAGCACGGCCATCGCGGTCATGGCGAAGATCAGGTTCTGCCGGATGATGCGCGCAGTGCGCCGGGCCAGGCGATGGGCGTCGGCCAGCCGCCCCATATCTTCGGCGAGAAAGGCCACATCGGCCGCCTGCAAGGCCACCTCGCTGCCTGCCACACCCATCGCGATGCCCACATCCGCCCGCGCTAGGGCGGCGGCATCATTGACCCCGTCACCGACAAAGGCCAACTTGCCGTCTGCGGCGAGTCGGGCAACCAGATCCACCTTGTCGGCGGGCAAAAGGTCGGCGTGGATTTCATCGGGCCGGATGCCCAACTCGGCCCCGATGCGCAGGGCCACAGGGCGGCGATCGCCTGTCATCATGGCGATGGTCTGCACCCCGCCTTCGCGCAAGGCGGCAATTGCTGCGGCAGAGGTCAGGCGTGGTTGATCGGCGACAGATATCGCGCCGATCACATCTGGGCCTTGGCCAAGATAGATGACAGTGCGATCTTCGGCGCGGATTTCGGCCAGCCAATCCAGATCAGGATCAGCCCCCATCGTCTTGGCAAGACGGGGATTTCCGGCCCAGAACGCGGTCTCTCCCTGCCCGCTGACAAGCCCTTCGGAGGGGCGGGATTGGATGTCTGCCCGCTCCTCAACCGCAAGCCCGCGCCGCTCCGCCTCGCGCAGGATGGCGGCGGCTATCGGATGTTCGGACTGCGCCTCAAGCCCGGCCAAAAGCTGCAGAAAGGCATCCTCGGACAGATCTGGCGAGACGATCCGCGCCACCTCGGCACGGCCCGTGGTCAGGGTGCCGGTCTTGTCGAAGGCAAAGGACTTCACCTCGGCCAAGGTTTCCAAGGCGGCACCGCCCTTGAACAAAACCCCGCCCCGCGCCGCCGCCGACAGGGCCGACAGGATGGCTGCCGGGACAGAAATCACAATGGCGCAGGGGCTGGCGGCGACCATCAGCGTGGCAGCGCGGTACAGCGCATCTTGGTGCGGCAGGCCCCACCAGATCAGCCCAAGATAGGCCGCGACGGACCCGACCAGCACCGCAACAGTGTAGCGCTGCCCGAACCATTCCGAAAACCGTTCCGACGGGGCGCGGGCGGCCTGCGCCTCGGTCACCAGACGGATCATCCGGGCGACGGTGCTGTCGGCCAGCCCCCGCGTCACCTCCATGTCGAGCACGCCGTTAAGGTTCACCGTCGCCTCGTGCAGCGCGGCCCCCGGCCCCTTGTGCTGTGGTTCGGATTCTCCAGTCAGCGTGGCCTCGTCCAACAGCCCCTCGCCCGCCACGATCACCCCATCCACCGGCACGCGCGCGCCGGGGCGCAAGACTACCACATCGCCCGGGATCAGGCTTTCAGCGGGCACTTCGGCCACGACACCATCGCGCCGCACCAAGGCGGTGTCAGGCCGCAGCGCCATCAGCGCCTCGACCGCGCGGCGCGCCCGCCCCATGGCGCGGCGTTCCAGCGTTTGAGAGATGGCAAACAGCGTCAGAAGGATCGCCCCTTCCATCGGCGCGCCCACCGTGGCCGCCGCCAGCGCGGCCAGCACCATGAGAAGATCGATATCTAGGATCCGGTCACGGAAAAGGCTTTGCAGCGCCTGCCAGCCTGCGGGCACCCCGCCGGCCACATAGACCAGACCATAGCCCCAAAGGGCAATGTCCCCTTGTCCGGAAAAATGGGCCACAAGCCCCACGGCCATGCCCACCAAGACCATGGCGGGCACAAGAAAACTGTCGCGGATGT
This sequence comes from Paracoccaceae bacterium, assembly GCA_044377735.1. Classification (GTDB taxonomy): domain Bacteria; phylum Pseudomonadota; class Alphaproteobacteria; order Rhodobacterales; family Rhodobacteraceae; genus Tabrizicola_A. Next base: position 5,915 of record JBILYK010000036.1, read on the forward strand.
CTTGGGTCGGGCTCGCGTCGTCAGACATGGCTGGCCTCCTATGGGGTAGCCTGACCCATCCGCGCGCAGGCGCAAGGACAAAACGAAACCGGGGCCCGCTATGGGGCCCCGGTTGGAAGTGATGTCAGCTGATGCTTAGCTGCACCCGCTCGTGCCACCACAAGTGTTGCACTTCATGCAGGTGCCGTTGCGCACCAGCGTGTAGTTTCCACATTCGCCGCAAGGGTCGCCCTCATAGCCTTGCATCTTGGCCTTGGTGCGGGCGTCCATCGAGACGGTGCCCGATGAGATCGCCGTCGCCGTCGCCATGCTTGCCGAACCAAGCGCCGTTTCCGGCACCAGCATGTTCAGCGCGGTGACCGTATCACCCGCCGCCAGCGCCGTGGTGCCGACCGAGTTGATGCCGCCTTGGAACACCATCAACTCTTGCGGCAGACGTTTGCGCAGATAGCCAGTCGAGGAGATCGACTTCAGAAGTTCCACCGACTTCGACGCCGCCCCATCCGTCACCTCACCAAAGTTGCGCTTGCCCTCGCCATCGCCGCGACCCAGATCGTCGAAAGCGGCCCCGGTGGGTTTGACATGCGCCAGATCGGTGCGGTCCAGATAGCTGATCGCCAATTCGCGGAAGATGTAGTCAAGGATCGAGGTGGCGTTCTTGATGCTGTCATTGCCCTGCACCATGCCCGCGGGTTCAAAGCGGGTGAAAGTGAAGGCCTCAACAAACTCTTCCAACGGCACGCCATATTGCAGACCAACGGAAATCGCGATGGCAAAGTTGTTCATCATGGCGCGGAAGCCCGCACCTTCCTTGTGCATGTCGATGAAGATCTCGCCCAAGCGCCCGTCGCCGTATTCGCCGGTGCGCAGGTACACCTTGTGGCCGCCAACGATGGCCTTTTGGGTATACCCTTTGCGACGCTCGGGCAGCTTTTCGCGGTTGGTGCGGATGATCTCTTTGATGATGATCTTCTCGACGATCTTTTCGGCCAGAACGGCGGCCTTTTCCTGCATCGAGCCGGAGGCGAGGATTTCTTCGGCCTCTTCATCATCTTCGATCAGCGCGGCCGCAAGCGGCTGCGACAGTTTCGAGCCGTCGCGATAAAGCGCGTTGGCCTTGATCCCAAGCGAGTGGGACAGTTCATAGGCTGCAAGCGTTTCTTCGATCGACGCCGAGTTCGGCATGTTGATCGTCTTGGAAATCGCGCCCGAGATGAAGGACTGCGCCGCCGCCATCATGTAGATATGGGCGTTGACCGACAGATAGCGGGTGCCCTTCTTGCCGCAGGGATTGGCGCAATCGAACACCGAGTAATGTTCAGCCTTCAGGAACGGCGCACCTTCCAGCGTCATGGTGCCACAAACGTGGTCATTGGCAGCGTCGATCTGGGCTTTGGTAAAGCCAAGGTGGCGCAGAAGGTCAAAGGTCGGGTCGTTCAGCTTTTCTGTGGGTATGCCCAGCGTTTGGGTGCAGAACTCTTCGCCCAGCGTCCACTGGTTGAACACAAAGCGGATGTCAAAGGCCGAGGGCAGTGCGGATTCGATCTTTTCCAATTCGCGCGGGCCAAAGCCGTGGCCGATCAGCGCGGTCGGGTTGATGCCCGCACAGTTGCCGATGGAGCCGTGGCCGACCGCATAGGCCACGATCTCGGCCGCCTGAGAGGTGGAGTAGCCCAGCTTTTCCAAAGCCGCCGGAACCGACTGGTTGATGATCTTGAAATAACCACCCCCGGCCAGTTTCTTGAACTTGACCAGTGCAAAGTCAGGCTCGATCCCGGTGGTGTCGCAATCCATCACCAGACCGATGGTGCCGGTGGGCGCAATCACGGTGGTCTGGGCGTTGCGGAAGCCGTACTTTTCACCCAAGGTCAGCGCCTCATCCCAAGCCGAACGGGCCAGCGTCACAAGGGTCTGATCCGGGCAATTGGCACCATCCAGCGCCACCGGATTGACGTTCACCGATTCATAGCTCGCCTTGCTCCAGGCCGCGGCGCGGTGGTTGCGGATCACGCGCAGCATGTGGTTCTTGTTGCGCTCATAGCCCGAAAACGCGCCAAGTTCGGCCGCCATCTCGGCCGAGGTGGCATAGGCCACACCGGTCATGATCGCGGTCAGGGCACCGCAGAGGGCACGGCCCTCGTCGCTGTCATAGCCAAGGCCCATGTTCATCAACAGGCCGCCGATGTTGGCGTAGCCAAGGCCGAGGGTGCGGAAGTCGTAAGAACGCTGCGCGATTTCCTTGGACGGGAACTGCGCCATCATCACCGAGATTTCCAAGGTCACGGTCCACAGACGCGAGGCGTGGATATAGGCTTCAGCGTCGAACTTGCCGTTCGCAAAGAAGGTCAAGAGGTTCATCGACGCAAGGTTGCAGGCCGTGTCGTCAAGGAACATATATTCCGAACAGGGGTTGGATCCACGGATCGCCCCATCTTCCGGGCAGGTGTGCCAAGCGTTCACCGAATCGTGGAACTGGATGCCCGGGTCAGCACAGGCCCAGGCGGCGTGGCCGACCTGATCCCACAGATCGCGCGCCTTGATGGTCTTGGCGACCTTGCCATCGGTGCGGCGAATAAGCGCCCAATCGGCATCATCCTTGACCGCCTTCAGGAAGGCGTCGGTCACGCGGACCGAGTTGTTCGAGTTCTGACCCGAGACGGTGATATAGGCTTCCGAATCCCAATCCACGTCATAGGTGGGGAATTCGATGGATGTGTAGCCCTGCTTTGCGTATTGCAGGATGCGGTTGGTATAGGTGTCGGGGATCATAGCCTTTTTCGCCGACTTGATCGCCGCTTTCAGGCCGGGGTTCTTGGCCGGATCAACCGAATCCTCGGCCGAGCCATCCCATTGGCGAATGGCGGTGAAAATCTCGTTCAGACGCAGTTCATGCGCTTTGGAGCCTGCCACAAGGCTTGCCACCTTCTGCTCTTCGATCACCTTCCAGTTCACGAAAGCCTCAACATCAGGGTGATCCATATCGCAGATCACCATCTTGGCCGCACGGCGCGTGGTGCCGCCCGACTTGATCGCGCCCGCTGCACGGTCACCGATTTTCAAGAACCCCATCAAGCCCGACGATTTGCCGCCGCCCGACAGCTTTTCGCCCTCACCGCGCAAAGAGGAAAAGTTCGTGCCGGTGCCAGAGCCATACTTGAACAGACGTGCCTCACGCACCCACAGGTCCATGATGCCGCCATCACCCACCAGATCATCCTTGACCGACTGGATAAAGCAGGCGTGCGGCTGGGGGTGTTCATAGGCGCTGGAGGATTTGGTCAGAACGCCAGTCTCGTAGTCAACGTAGTAGTGACCCTGCGACGGGCCATCGATCCCGTAAGCCCAATGCAGACCCGTGTTGAACCACTGGGGCGAGTTCGGCGCGGCCATCTGGCGCGCCAGCATGAAGCGCATTTCGTCATAATAGGATTTGGCATCGGACTCGGTCGAGAAATAGCCGCCCTTCCAACCCCAATAGGCCCAGGCACCCGCCAAACGGTCAAATACCTGCTTTGCGCTCGTTTCGCCCACGATCCGGTCTTCCGAAGGTAGCTTGGCCAGCGCCGCGTCATCCGCAACCGAACGCCACAGGAATTCGGGCACGCCCTTTTCCTTCACGCGCTTCAAGGCGGCCGGGATGCCAGCCTTGCGGAAATACTTCTGGGCCAGAACGTCCGACGCAACCTGGCTCCATCCAACGGGCACTTCGACAGCCTCGTTTCGGAACACGATTTTTCCATCGGGATTGCGGATCTCCGATGTGGTCAGTTGGAACGCCATTTGCCCGTATGCCCCAGCCTCAGCCGTGGTAAACTTCCGCTCGATCTTCATGCCCCGTCTCCGTGCCTGTGTGGCGGGGATTTTCCCCCTGCCAGTTGTGATCCTTTAACGCCCTGCGCCCGCCCCACACTCACCCATCCGCTGCATCTTGGCCTGCATTGGACTGCGCGCCGATTGGCGCAATGTGACTGTGGTGACCTGACGCCGCGGACCACTATGGGTGGTGGTCCAGTCGGCGGCTTTGTCAAAATGTCGTAAATGCGAGGACGCGGCAAACGGAAAATTAGGGTCAACCACAAGATTTTGTGCTTGACCTTGGCGCGCCAAGCTACGGGTGGCGTGATGCACAAGGCGCGCAAGCCATGAGACTGTCCAAAGCCATCTTCACACCGGTTCTGAAGAGGCGCGAAAAACGGTGGAATTCGGCGGCCTTGCCCTTTAATTCGAAGGTTACAGCGCCGATGCGCTAGCTCCGCCGGTTGATAAGGATGATTCCCGAAGCCACCAGCAAAAAGGCCACAGCCAAGGCCAAGGTCAGCGGCTCACCATACAAGATATAGCCCAAAAGAATCGCAAAGAGCGGGGTCAGGAACGAAAAGCTGGCGACAGTGGCCGTGGGATAGACCGACAACAGCCAAAGCCATGCGACAAAACCACCTGCGACCACAACCGAGGATTGGAAGATCAGCCACAGCCAATGTTCAGGTTGAATATCACGGATCAAAGGGCCGAAAAGTGGCGAGACCGCCAAGAGAATCGGGGCCGAGACGGCGACCATCCAAAAGAGCTGCGCCTCGGGTCCAGCGTCGCGCAACGAGGTCTTGCGCGCCAAAAAGGCCGTACCGGCCCAGCCCCAGGCCCCGCCAAGGGCAAAGAGATCCCCCCAAAGGCTGGCGGCTCCCGCCCCTTCGGGTCGTGAAAAGATCGCCCAAGCCGTGCCCAGAAAAGCCAAAAAAAGCCCAAAGGCGCGGACGCCGTTAAGCCGCTCTCCGGGCAGGAAGAAATGACCCAAAAGGCCCATCCAAACCGGCATGGAATAGAAAATCACCGAGGCGCGACTGACAAGAGTGAGGTCCAGCGCCATGAAAAGGCACAGGAATTCTGCCGCAAAGACCGTGCCCATCAAAAGACCGGGCCGCAGATCAGACCAGCGAAGCCGCTCGGTCAGGCCACGCCATTTCAAAAAGGCCCAGACAAAGGCCACCGCCAAAGCCGAGCGCAGCCCCGCAAAGAACACCGGCTGCAGGCCCTGATTGACCTCTTTCACGATGATCTGGTTGAACGCAAGCAACAGCGCCACTGCCAAAAGCGCGCTCAGACCCACGCTGTCCAGCTTGTCCTTGCGCATGACGCCCCCTCAATGGCCCATCTCCGAGGACCTGCCAAAAAAAAAAGGGCCGCACCAGACGGCGCGACCCCGAAATTTGCGCAACCGCGCGGCGCTTACATATCGTCCAGCGCTTCGACTAGCTTTTGCAGCGCGTCCTTCGAGATGTCCTTATCGGTCACCTTGGCACCTGCGACGATGTGATCGACAACCTTGTCCTCGAAGACCGGAGCGCGCAGCTGCTGCTGCATCTGGGCGTTCTTTTGCACGAATTCGAAGAAGGCACGCTCTTGGCCCGGATACTGGCGGGCAGCCGCCAATACAGCTTGGGTCATCTCGGCATCTGTGACAGTAATCTCGGCCTTGCGGCCAACTTCAGCCAGCACCAGACCCAGGCGAACGCGACGCTCGGCCAGTTTCTTATGCTCATCGGTCGGCTCGACGCTGCCGTGGTTGTGGTCGTGCACCTCGGGATGCTCTTCGTGCCACAGCTGATGGGCGATCTGCGCGGCCTCGGCATCCACCAAAGCGGCCGGCAGATCGAACTTCACCTGAACATCCAGCTGATCCAACAGGCTGCGCTTCATCACCGCGCGGGCAGCGCCCTTGTATTCAGACTCCAGACGCTCGGCGATCTGACCCTTCAGGGCAGCCAGATCTTCAGCGCCAAACTTCTTGGCCAGCTCGTCGTCAATCTCGGCTTCCTTCGGCTCACGCACTTCCTTGACGGTGCATTCGAACACGGCCGCCTTGCCCGCCAGATGGGCTGCGCCATAGGATTCGGGGAAAGACACTTCGACCTTCAATGCTTCGCCCGCCTTGGTGCCGATCAACTGGTCTTCAAACCCCGGAATGAACGAGTTGGAGCCAAGAACCAGCGGGTAATCTTCGCCGGCGCCGCCTTCGAAATAGTCACCATCGACCGAGCCTTTGAAGTCGATTACAACCTGATCACCCTTCTTGGCCTTCGATGCTTTCTTCTTGGCCTCAAAAGACTGGGCCGACCCGGCCAGATTCTTCAGAGCCTCATCAATGGCCGCGTCGTCAGCCTTCACCGACAGACGGTCCAGCTTGATCTTGGTGGCATCCACGTCCGGAATCGGCGGCAGGCATTCATAGGTCATGTCGACCACGACATCCTGGCCTTCTTTCCAAGCATCGCCGCCCACCATTTTGACTTCGGGCTGCAGCGCCGGACGGTCACCGGTCTTGTCGAAATGGTCCTTCATCGCACCATCGATAGCGTCCTGCATCGCGTCGCCAATCATGCGCTGACCGAACTGCTTTTTCAGGATCGCCAGCGGCACCTTGCCCTTGCGGAAGCCCTTGATCTCGACCTCTGGTTGGGCCTCGATCAGTTTCTTTTGCACTTGGGCGTCCAGTTCGGCCGCCGTCACCGTGATGGTGTAGCCGCGCTTCAGGCCGTCTTTCAGGGTCTCGGTGACTTGCATTCCATGTCCTCGCACAAGCTGAGAGGCCGCCCCAAGGGCGGCCAAATTCGTTGGCGCCTGTCTAGAGCCGCCGGGGATAGGGATCAACCCTGAATCGCGCATGATCCGCAGATCGCGCGCAGCGGCGCGTCAGGCTGGCTTTGTGGTCAGGACATGGTGCGGGTGGAGGGACTTGAACCCCCACGCCTTGCGGCGCTGGAACCTAAATCCAGTGCGTCTGCCAATTTCGCCACACCCGCTATGTCCCGGTGACCGGCCCCCTGCCCTGCAGGCGGCCTGACTGGCCCGGTGCGCCCGGGGCAAGCCCCGAACCGCCGTGCTTTTAGCAAGCCACGCGGCGGGATGCGAGAGCAAAAAGCCTGTCTCTTCGCCTTGCGCAACATCGCGACAGCCGCCCGGCGTCAAATGACCGCAAAAAGCGCAGGCGCGAACCCCAATCTTGTTAGATTCAGTCACAAATTTGGGCGCAAGAGATTTTCTCTGAAGCAGGCACGTCATTGGTGCCCGAAGCTGACGCTGGAGGGCGAACTGCCTTTGGAATTCAAAATGCCCGGTGACCGGCTGCGCCAAAGGTTTCTAAACCAGATGACAGCCCTGAACCCGGCCCCAGTGGCCGGGGTTTTCATGGCTGGCGGGTCACGTCATGGCCGTAAAGCCAATCAAACCGCGACAGCGCAAAGCCCGGCTGCACCCAGCCCCCCAACCTCAGCCCCAGATGCGCCAGCCCACGGATCGGCGCGGACAGGTGATAGGCCCGCGCATTGCCATTGGCAGCCGCCACGATCCGCGCACAGCGCGGGCGGCGCAGCGCCTGCCAGCGCGGCAAGGCCTGATCCAGTGGCAAACGCGCCAGATGATCGGCCAGTGTCCAGCCGTCCTCGATTCCCATCGCCGCGCCTTGCGCCAAAAAGGGCAGCGTCGGATGCGCCGCATCGCCCAAGATCACGGCCGCCCCTTGCGGCATGACACGGGCCCAGGTTTCGGCGACCGGATGGCGAAAAAGGCCCCAAAGATGTACATCCTCAATCTGGTCAAGCCAGCCACGCACCCGGGGGCTGAAGCGTTCAAAGGCAAGCTGCATTTCAATGGGATCATCGCGCAGCGCCCAGCCCTCTTCGACCCAAGCCTTGCGCTCTTCCACCGCCACGATGTTGCGCAACCGACCGCCGCGCAGCGGATAGCTGACCAGATGGCGGCCCGGGCCCATATGCACCTCAGCCACAGGGTCTGCCCCGGAGGCTTCCGGCACTAAAGCACGCCATGCGACCTGATGAGTGAAAAAGGGCTGCGCGGCGCCGTTCAGCGCCATGCGGGTCTTAGAGTGCAAGCCATCGGCCCCGACGAAAAAATCGGTCTCGATTTCGCTCCCTTGGGCCGTCACCAGACGGGGCCGCGGACCAGTCAGATCGACCATGTCAATCTGTTGCAACAGCCGGATCTGCACCCCCGCCGCCCGGACCGCCGTGGCCAGCATGTCAATGAGATCGGCGCGGTGGGCGAAATGATAGCTGTGCTCGGGGCGCAAGCGCGCCAAATCCATGTGCAAAACCGTCTCGCCCGTCAGCCCGTCGCACAGCTGCACCGCGCGGGCGCGGCCCTCGACCGCCTCAAGTGCCGGGCCAAGACCCAAATCTTGCAGCACAACGGCGGCATTGGGGCTGATCTGCAGCCCCGCCCCAACTTCGCGGATCGCATCGGCTTTTTCCAAAACGGTAACGCCAAAGCCCCGCTTGGCCAGCGCCAGAGCAGCGGTGAGACCCGCCACCCCTGCCCCCAGAACCGTGACCTCACGCGCCTGCATCCGATGCCCCTGAACAACAAAGCCGGACCTCTTGGGCCCGGCTTCAGCATCCTCTCACATCCAACCCGGCACAAGCCCCGTCTTGGGCCATTGCTTGGGCGATCAATCGTCGCGGTGCACCTTTTCGCGCCGCTCATGCTTTTCCTGCGCCTCTAGTGTCATGGTGGCGATGGGGCGGGCATCCAGCCGTTTCAGGCTGATCGGCTCACCCGTCATTTCGCAATAGCCGAATTCGCCCTCGTCAATCCGGCGCAGGGCGGCGTCGATCTTGGACACCAGTTTGCGTTGACGGTCGCGGGTCCGCAGTTCCAGCGCGCGGTCGGTTTCTTCTGAGGCGCGGTCGGCAATGTCGGGCACGGATCGGCCACTTTCTTGCAGATTTTCGATCGTCTCGTTGGACTGCTCAAGAAGCTCATGCTTCCACACCAAAAGCTTGCGGCGGAAATACTCAAGCTGCCGATCATTCATGAAAGGCTCGTCCTCGGCCGGTCGATAATCATCTGGCAAAAACACTTCGGCTTTCATGGCAGCACTCTCCAATCTTGCGAACCTCGCGGCGGGATGGGGTGTCAGAACGTCAAACCCACAGCAAAGGGCGGATTGGGCGGTGCAATAGCCCAAAGCAGGGGCCTTGTCACTAGCGGTTGCTACAAAATCCCAGTGCAGCTAGCTTGTGACCAAACACAAACGCAGGGCCTTGATCTGAAAATGAAATTTTCCTCAACCTCGTCCTATGTCGCCGCCGATGACCTTGCGGTCGCCGTCAATGCTGCCGTTACCCTGCAGCGCCCGCTCTTGGTGAAGGGCGAGCCGGGCACCGGAAAAACCGAGCTGGCGCGTCAAGTGGCGGCGTCACTGAATATGCCCTTGATCGAGTGGCACATAAAATCCACGACCAAAGCGCAACAAGGTCTTTACGAATATGACGCGGTCAGTCGCCTGCGCGACAGCCAATTGGGCGAGGCGCGGGTGCATGAGGTGCGCAATTATATCAAGAAGGGAAAACTCTGGCAGGCGTTTGACGCACCCGCCCGCGTGGTCCTTTTGATTGATGAGATCGACAAGGCCGATATCGAGTTTCCGAATGACCTTCTGCAGGAACTCGACCGCATGGAGTTTCACGTCTACGAGACGGGTGAGACGGTGCGCGCTGTGAACCGGCCCGTCGTCATCATCACCTCGAACAATGAAAAGGAACTGCCGGACGCGTTCTTGCGCCGATGTTTCTTTCACTACATCCGCTTTCCCGAACCCCAAGTGCTGGCCCAGATCGTGCGGCTGCACTTTCCGTCCATCAAAGAGGCGCTGTTGACCACTGCGCTTACCCAGTTCTTTGATCTGCGCGAAACGCCGGGGCTGAAGAAAAAACCTTCAACCTCTGAAGTGTTGGACTGGCTGAAACTGCTCTTGGCCGAAGATCTTGGGCCCGAAGATTTGCGGCGCGAAGGCAAGCACAGCCTGCCACGGCTGCATGGGGCACTGTTGAAGAACGAGCAGGATGTGCAGCTGTTCGAACGTGTGGCGTTCCTGTCACGATCAGGGCGCGGCTAACCCTTCGCCGGTTACAGGGCAGGCGGGACAAAAGCCCTTCATGTGCCCCCAATTGCGGCCATCTTGGGCCGATTGCGGCCTTGGCATTTATTGCCGTCCCCTCGGCTGATCGCCGTGACTTCTCGGGTTTGTTGCGGCGATTTCCACGAATCAGGCGATTCCGCCAGTATTTGGCCATGGTCTTGACACAATTAAATCACGTATTCGAATTATTTGAAACATTATGAAATATTTCGCGATCATTGCGGGGTATATCTGGCGTTTCCGCCCATTCGCCTGTCCATGGGTAGACGCGCCCATTGGGCGAAAAATCCGCAAGATTGACATGAACCTGCCCCTTTAACGACACTGCTAGCATGTTGTCTTGTCTCATGTGACGTTTAGGTTTCGGAAACGGTTTTCAGCCTTTTGCCACCCCTCCGCCTGCGGTGGGGGGCCGGCATCCCGGTGGTTCGCACCGGTGGATGTCAGCGCGGTAAAGGGTTCTGCACGCGGCACTGCTCGACGCGGGCTTAGACCAGACCGGAACACGAACGGCATTGAATGAGGCAGGTCGCGGTGGGGATTGCGTCCGGCCTTCGGTCCCTAAGAAGCTTTGGTGTCATTTTGCACCGGACTTTCGGGGTGTGGCGACGGAACGGGCCTTGCCCGGATCAGACCAGCCCTTGGGGCGGATGCGGGGGCATCCAACCCAAGGGCGCTGAACCGGCAGGGTGCGGGATGGCGCTATGCCTTGCCTTTTCATCCGGGGGAAACCCCGCCTTATTAGTGGTTAAGCTGCCAAGCCATGCGTCGTATTTCAGCCTTTGCCCTGTGCATGATCACAGCCTGCGCGCCCCTGCCAGGCGCCGAAGTCACCAAGAGTTTCGGCCTTGAGAGCCGCAACTTGGCCGCCAGCGGGCCCTCAACGCCGTTTAGTGCCGCCTCGCCCATCGGGGCAGAACGATCAAACGCCGAAATGGCACGCGACTTTCTGGATCTGGCTTTTCGCATGGAAAGCGGTCGCGCCATCGGGGTGATGAGCCGCTTTGCCGGTCCAATCACCGTTGGGGTGCGGGGCGACATGCCAGCCCTTGCGGGGGCCGAGTTGTCCAATCTCTTGGCTCGTCTGCGCAACGAGGCGGGGCTGGATATCCACACCGTTGGCGCGGGTCAGCCTGCCGCCATCACCATCGATTTCGTGCCACGCGCCCAGATGCGCAGGGCGGTTCCGAAGGCGGCTTGTTTCGTGGCGCCGGGTGTCAGTTCGTTTGCAGATTACAAAAGCGCGCGCGGCACCGCGCAGGTGGACTGGACGCAGCTCACCAGACGCGAACGGGTGGTGATTGTCATTCCGTCCGACACCAGCACCCAAGAGGTGCGAGACTGTCTGCACGAAGAACTGGCACAGGCCATTGGACCGTTGAACGACCTCTATCACCTGCCCGATTCTGTCTTTAACGACGACAATTTCCACACCGTCTTGACCGGGTTCGACATGCTGATGCTGCGGGCGTTCTATGCGCCCGAACTGCAGTCGGGGATGAACGAGGCCGAAGTGGCGCGGCGACTGCCAGAGGTGCTGGCGCGGCTGAACCCCGGCGGCCAAGGGCGCAGCGGCCAGATGAAGACCGTGGCACCGCGCTCATGGGTACAGGCGGTTGAGCAGGCGTTTGGCTCGCGCGGTGGCGGCGCAAAATCGGCGGCGGAACAGATGGTTTCGATCGCCAACGCCCAAGGCTGGAGCGATGGGCGTATGGCGTTTTCGCATTACGCCTTGGGTCGTGCACAAGTTACTTCAAACCCTGAGGCCGCCGTGCGTGCCTTTACCCGCGCGGCGGAGATCTATCGCACCCTGCCCGGTGGCGAGGTACACCGGGCGCATGTGGATATGCAACTGGCCGCCGTAGCACTGTCGAACGGCCAGCCTGGCCAAGCGGTGCAATTCGCAGACCGGGCGATTCCCGTGGTCCGGCAGTCGCAAAATGCCGCCGTTCTGGCGACACTGATGCTTCTGAAGGCCCAAGCGCTTGAGGCGCAAGGCAAGGTGGCCGAAGCCCGCGGCATGCGTCTCGACAGTCTGGGATGGGCGCGCTATGGCTTTGGGTCTGAAGCGCAGGTGCGCGCGCGGATGGCCGAGGTTGCGGCCCTTGGCGCGCGCGGTCGGCGCGGGGGCTAAGGGGCTGACAACACCCCGGCGGCCCCGCAAGAAAAAGGGGTTGAAGCGGTGTATATTCCTGTCTTTGTGCTGCTGGCGTTGGTTCTGGGCGCGGGTCTTGGGGCCTGGCGCGCCAAACGGCGCGGCGGCAAAGGGTTGGACATGGCGCAATATGCCGCCGCCCATGCGATTCCGCTGATGCTTTTGGCGCTCTTCGTCACCATCTACCTCGACCGCGCCGGGCAGTAGGCGATGTTCCTGCCCTTCTTCCTTGCCTTGCGCGATGAAGGGGTGCCGGTGTCGTTGCGCGAATATCTGGCCTTTCTGGAAGGTTTGCAGGCCGGGCTTGTGACCTATCAGCCTGAGGGGTTCTATTACCTGGGCCGCACCGCCATGGTGAAGGACGAGCGCCATCTAGACCGCTATGACCGCGCCTTTTCCAAGGCTTTCAAAGGGTTGGAGGCAATCTCAGACGCCGAGGTGCTGGAGGCGATTGACCTGCCCGGCGACTGGCTGGAAAAGCTGGCCGAAAAACACCTGACAGCCGAGGAAAAGGCGCAGATTGCGGCTTTGGGCGGCTTCGAGGCGCTGATGGAAACGCTGAAACAGCGGCTGGCCGAGCAGCAGGGCCGCCACCAGGGCGGCAGCAAATGGATCGGCACCGCCGGTACCAGCCCCTTTGGCGCCTATGGCTACAATCCCGAAGGCGTGCGGATCGGCCAAGACCAAAGCCGCCACCAGCGGGCCGTGAAGGTCTGGGACAAGCGCGAGTTTCGCAATCTCGATGACTCGGTCGAACTTGGCACCCGCAACATCAAGGTGGCCCTGCGTCGGTTGCGCAAATGGGCGCGCGATGGCGCGGCAGACGAGTTTGATCTGGACGGCACCATCCGCGCCACGGCCGAGCATGGCTGGTTGAATGTGCAAACCCGCCCCGAGCGGCGCAATGCGGTGAAGGTGCTGTTGTTTCTTGATGTCGGCGGCAGCATGGACCCCTATATCAAGGTGCTGGAGGAACTTTTCAGCGCGGCGCGATCAGAGTTCAAGCATCTGGTTCCCTTCTATTTCCACAACTGCCTTTATGAAGGGGTCTGGCGCGACAACGCTCGGCGCTGGAACGCCCAGACCCCCACCGCCGAGGTGCTGCGTACCTATGGGGCTGATTACAAATGTATCTTTGTCGGCGATGCCAGCATGAGCCCTTACGAAATCCTCCACCCCGGTGGTGCCAATGAGCATTGGAACCCCGAGGCCGGTCAGGTTTGGCTGAACCGGGCCTGCGCACAATGGCCGAACCATCTTTGGATCAACCCGGTGCCCGAGCAGCACTGGGCCTATACCCCGTCGATCCGGCTGATTGGTGAGATCTTTCAAGGCCGTATGGTGCCAATGACGCTGGAGGGCATTGCCCGCGGCATCAAAGAGTTGCGATAGGCGCTGGAATTGGCGCATCAAGCGCCCCATATTCCCCGTCATGTTGTTGAAACTCGCCCCTTTCCTTTTGGCCATCGGCTATGCCTTGCTTATGCTGCGCTTTTCGGTCTGGCAGACCAAGCGCATGCTGGATGCCCAATCCAAACCCTTGGTGGACGCCGAGATCACTGCGCTAGCGGGGCGGCTGGCGCGGGCTTTGGATCTTGAGGCGATCAAGGTCTATGTCTTCGAGATGGACGCCGTAAACGGGCTGGCCGCACCCGATGGGCGCATTTTCCTGACGCGGGGGTTTCTGGCCGCGCGGTCGCGGGGGGAAGTGACCGGCGAAGAGTTGGCCTCGGTGATCGCCCATGAAATGGGCCATGTGGCCCTGGGCCATATCCGACGGCGGATGATTGATTTCACCGGGCAGAATGCGGTCTTCGTGATCCTGTCGGCGTTTTTGAACCGGTTCTTGCCGTTTGTCGGCATTTGGCTGGCCAATCTGATCTCCACCGCCCTGATGGCCCGGCTGTCACGGCGCGACGAGTTTGAGGCCGATGCCTATGCCAGCGCACTTTTGGTCAAGGCCGGGATCGGAACGGCGCCGCAAAAGTCGCTCTTCGTGAAGCTTGAAGCGCTGACCGGGGGGCGGGGGGCGGGGATTCCAGTTTGGTTGCGCAGCCACCCCCATGCGCCCGAACGGATCGCCGCGATTGAAGCGAACGAGGCGCGCTGGGGGTAGGTTTCGGGGTAAAGCAAGCGCCTAGGCGCCCTGTGCGAGATCCAAAGCCTTGCCCAACCGGCGCAACTGGGCGCGTTTCATCAAGGATTTCAGGGGGATCACATCGCCCAACATCCGCTCGGCCGTGGCGTGGACGGTTGCGACCACGTGGGCCACCTCGCCGGGATGGTGAGCGTGAATCTGGCACAACAGCTGGTCAGGATCGAGCCGAACCAACCCTTCGTCAGCCAGAACCGGCCTTGGAAAATCGGCCGCATTGAAGGTGATGATGGCATCGGCATGGGCTGAAATTGCCACGGCCAGCACATGCACATCATTGGGGTCGGGCAGGTAAAGCCGGGCCTCGATATTGGGCTGTTCGCGCTGCATCGCGGCAGGAAAGGCAAGACGGGCCAGCGTGGCCTGCGCCTCGGCCGCTATCGCGGCCTCGGGGCCCAGCGTGGCGGTGGCGCGGGTCCATTCTTGCAAGATGCGGTCTGACCAGATGGGCTGGTACAGACCGCGCGCCGCGACGCCAAGCAGGATTTCCCGCAAGACCGTGGGAAACAGCACACAGGCATCGAGAACGGCCTTCACATCTCCCTCCTCGGGCGCTGACGCGTCTCGTCGGGGCTGCCAAGGAGACGACGCAGGCGGATGAGGCGGCGCGGATCAGCCATCCAGATGGAAGACCAGCGATTTTAGATAGCCGCTTTCGGCCAGTTGCGGCAAGATCGGGTGATCAGGACCAGCAAAGCCGGTGTGGATAATCTGCCCCCGCCGCCCACCACGGCCAACGCCACGGGCAGAGGCGTTGCGGAACGCGGCCAGATCAGCCGCATGGCTGCACGAGCACAAGACCAGATAGCCGCCCGGCGCCACCAGCGGCGCTGCAAGCCGCGCAAGGCGTTCATAGGCACGCAGACCCGCCTCCAGCGCGGGTTTTGCGGGCGCAAAGGCGGGCGGGTCGCAGATCACCAGATCAAAGCGCGCACTCTCGGCACCCAAAGCTTCGAGCACCTCAAAGGCATCGCCCTGGCGGGTGGCAAAGCGATCATCAAAGCCCGAGGCTTTCGCCCCCTGCCCCGCCAGCGCCAAGGCGGCGGCCGAGGCATCGACGGCCAGCGCACTGGCCGCACCGCCAGCAAGGGCAGCCAAAGCAAAGCCACCGACATGGGAAAACACATCCAGAACCGCCGCGTCACGAGCAAGGCGCGCGGCAAAGGCATGGTTGGGGCGCTGGTCGTAAAAGAGACCAGTTTTCTGTCCACCCATAACATCGGCCATATAGGTGGCCCCGTTCATTGGCACCGGGATGGGCGCATCGATCTGGCCCACAAGAAGCGCCGTCTCCTCCGCCAAACCTTCCAAGCCGCGCGACCGGCCTGTGCCGTTCTTGACCACGCGGGTGACACCCGTCACCGTTTGCAGCGCGGCCACAAGCGCCGAAAGATGCGCCTCGGCCCAAGCCGCATTGGGCTGGATCACCGCGGTGTCGCCAAAGCGGTCGATCACCACGCCGGGCAGCCCATCAGCCTCGGCATGGATCAGCCGGTAGAAGGGCGCATCGAACAGCCGCGCGCGCAGCGACAACGCGCGCACAAGACGGGTTTCAAACCAAGGCTGGTCAATCTCGGCCTCGGGATCGCGGTCAAGCATGCGGGCGATGATCTTGGACTTGGTGTTGACAGTGACAAGGCCCAGGGGCCGCCGCTCGCCATCTTCCAGCACCGCCAGCGCGCCGGGGGCAAGGCTTTGGGTGCGCCGGTCGGTCACCAGCTCATCCGCATAGATCCAAGGAAAGCCGTGGCGGATGGCGCGGGCTTCGGCCTTGGGTTTCAGCCGAACCACAGCGCGGCCCTTCGGGGCGGGGTCATCATGGGGAAAAGGAGGGGTCATCATGCCCCCCCCTTAACCTGTTTCCAGCGCTGCGCAAAGCCGCTTAGTCGGTCAAGGGGGCCGGGGCGGTTTGCAGGCGCGAGATAATCATCTCATTGCGCTGCAGGGCCGCAAGTTCTTGGCGGATCACCTGCACCAGCCGTTCAACCGTCGCCACCAAGACCGCCCGCGCCACCCGAAGCCTTGATATCCGCCACGACTTCGCGAGGGCCATCCAGAACCTGACCGGCGGCGCTGTCGCGCAAGGTCAGGACAAAGCGCATCACGTGCATGCAGGCAAAGCTGTTGCGGGTCCTTTCGGTCAACACATGAAAGCGGGTTCTCTCGACACCAAGATCAGCCCTGAGGCCGGTTTGCAGTGGCACGGTGCCCAAGGTCATCGCCCTTTGAAAGATCGCTGTCACTTGGGCATGCCGGTCGCCCAACACATCCCACGCCAAATGATATCGGCGCGCGGTTTGATGGTGTTGGCGTCAGACCCGCTCAGCCTGCGCGGCACAAGGATGCGAATCGCCTCGATGTCATGGGATGCCACCTGCTCACACACAACGAGCGCGGCGATCGCGCTGTCGATCAGGGCTCAATCTGGCCGGCGGATTGCGAGTTGGCGGCGGCAAGGTCACCACCCCCAGCCATCGCCGCGCGGCTGGCTGGCGCAGTGGTCGGCACACAAGCCGAAAGCGACAGAGGGCACAAAGGACACCAAAGAAGCGCAACGCGATCATGGACCTATCCTCACAAGATCAACCCCGAAGGGTTATCTTGGTGAATAGCGGATAAAGATGTGCGCTTTGCGCCCGCTGCCGGTCAAGGTCCAAGAAAGTTGTAGGCCAGGTCGCATCAGTTTAAGACAGGCGGGTCAACCCGCCCCTTGCGGGGCGTGCTGCGCTTTGCCATGCTGCCCCAAGCCTAAGGTCAGACATGGTTCGACCCATTTGGGCCAATCACTTGTTAGCGCTAACATAGCGTGCTAAGCAACGGCCCAAACCGGCCCGGCACCCGCGCGGGCCCGCCAAATTCAGCGAGGAGCCATGACGCTTCATCCAACCATTGCCCGGGTCACAGACCGTATTCGTGCCCGATCCGAGGCGACACGCAGCGCTTACCTTGCGCGGATCGCAACCGCGGGGCGCGCAGGACCTGCGCGTGGGCATCTGGCTTGCGGCAATCAGGCCCATGCCTATGCCGCCATGGGGGCGCAAAAGGCCGATCTCGCTGCCGGGCGTGCGCCAAACATCGGCATCGTCACCGCATATAACGACATGCTTTCTGCCCATCAGCCGTTTGAAGATTACCCCAAGCTGATCCGTGCCGCCGCGCGCAAGGTGGGGGCCACAGCGCAGGTGGCGGGCGGGGTTCCGGCGATGTGCGACGGGGTGACCCAAGGCCAGCCGGGGATGGAGTTGTCGCTCTTTTCGCGCGATGTGATCGCCTTGGCGGCAGGCGTGGCGATGAGCCACAACACCTTTGATTCCAGCCTTTATCTGGGCGTCTGTGACAAGATTGTACCGGGCCTTGTGATGGCGGCGGCGACCTTTGGCCATATCCCGGCGATCTTTGTGCCGGCGGGGCCGATGATGTCTGGCTTGCCCAACGACGAAAAGGCGCGCGTGCGCAACCTTTACGCCGAGGGCAAGGCGACGCGTGAAGAGCTGATGGCCGCCGAAATGGCCAGTTATCATGGGCCGGGCACCTGCACCTTTTACGGCACCGCAAACACCAACCAGATGCTGATGGAGGTGATGGGCCTGCACCTGCCGGGTGCTTCGTTTGTCAACCCCGGCACCCCCCTGCGTGAGGCGCTGACGGTGCAAGCGGTCCGCCGTGCGGCCGAGATCAGCGCGCTTGGGAATGACTATCGCCCGGCGGGTGAGATCTTGGACGAGCGCGCTTTTGTCAACGGCATCGTTGGGCTGATGGCGACGGGCGGGTCGACCAACCTTGTGTTGCACCTGCCCGCGATGGCCCGCGCGGCGGGCGTGCTTTTGGACCTTGCCGATTTCGATGATCTGTCGGCGGCGGTGCCCTTGATGGCCAAGGTTTATCCCAATGGCCTGGCCGACGTGAATCATTTCCACGCCGCCGGCGGGTTGCAGTTCCTGATCGGAGAGCTTCTGGATGCGGGGCTCTTGCACCCCGACGCCAAGACCGTGGTCGGCGACGGGCCTGAGGCCTACCGCCAAGAACCAAAGCTGGACGCGGGCCGTCTGGTCTGGACGGCAGGGCCGCGCACCAGCCTGAACGCCAAAATTCTTCGCCCGGCCGCCGATCCGTTCCAGCCCACTGGTGGCTTGCGGCAGCTGTCAGGCAATCTGGGGCGCGGCGTGATCAAGGTCTCGGCGGTCGCGCCGGAGCGCCATGTGATCGAAGCCCCCGCGCGGATTTTTCACGACCAAGACTCGGTTAAGGCAGCCTTCAAGGCAGGGGAATTCACCAGTGACACCGTGATTGTTGTGCGTTTTCAGGGCCCGCAGGCCAACGGCATGCCCGAGTTGCACGCGCTGACGCCGCTTTTGACCGTTCTGCAAGGCCGCGGACTGAAGATGGCGCTGGTCACCGATGGGCGGATGTCGGGAGCTTCGGGCAAAGTGCCTGCCGCCATTCACGTCTCGCCCGAGGCGGCCTGTGGTGGCCCCTTGGCACGGCTGCAAGATGGCGACGTCATCCGGCTGGATGCGGTGGCAGGCACGCTCGAGGTCAAGGTTGACCTCGCCGCCCGCACGCCCGCTGCGCCAGACTTGTCGGCCAATGCTTTCGGAATCGGTCGTGAACTGTTCGAACCCTTCCGCCGAACCGTCGGCACCGCCGAAACCGGCGCCTCGGTGGTGGTGTGAGCCTGACCCACCGCAGCGCCCCTGCCCGCACTTCGCCTCCGGCGGGAGTATTTGGACCAAGATGAAACCGCCGCTCATTTCATCTTGGTCTTAAATACTCCCTGCGCGGAGCGCTCCTGACCTGTCCGCCTTCCCAGCTTTTTGAGGATCTCATGACCCCCGCTCAACAGTCGCTGAAAGCCGCCGAGTATTGCCGCCTTGCCCCTGTGGTGCCGGTGATCGTCGTGGAAGATCTGGCCCATGCTGTGCCATTGGCCCGCGTTTTGGTGGCAGGGGGTTTGCCGGTGCTTGAGGTGACATTGCGCACGGCCTGCGCGCTTGATGCCATTCGCGCTATGGCAGAAGTGCCGCAGGGCGTTGTCGGGGCGGGCACGCTGTTGACGCCTGCCGATGTGAAGGCGGCCAAGGCGGCGGGGGCAATGTTTGGGGTCTCACCCGGGGCCACGGAACGACTTTTGGACGCCTGTGCCGAACATGATCTGCCTTTGTTGCCCGGGGCGGCGACCGCCAGCGAGATCATGGCGCTTTTGGAGCGCGGCTACACGGTGCAAAAGTTCTTTCCCGCCGAGCAGGCGGGAGGGGCGGGGTATCTGAAATCCATCGGGTCGCCGATCCCACAGGTCAAATTCTGCCCGACCGGCGGCATCAGCCTGAAGAATGCCCGCGATTATCTCGGCCTGGCGAACATTCTATGCGTCGGGGGGTCTTGGGTTTGCCCCAAGGACAAGATGGCTGCAGGCGATTGGGCGGGGATTGAGGCCTTGGCCCGTGAGGCGGCCGCTCTGCGCCCCTAGGGCAGGGTTCCAGCCCACCGCGTGCTTAGGCTCCGACGCGCCCCATGCGACCACCTTTGCGGCGTGGGGCAGCGGGCGCCACCAGCGCTTCGGTCAGGACCGAGGTCATCGGGTGGTCTTCATTACCGGGCATGTAATGCGCCAGAACGCTGCGCAGCGCCTCGTCCGTGTCCACACCCACCGGCACCGACAGCGCCCAGTCGATAAAGATCGACCGGCACTCACCCAATGTGATCCCGTCGATGGCGTAGCTTTCGCGCACCAGCCCTTTCGGATCGGCCTTTGACAACTCCATTACGCGCCTCCCCATGGCCTACCCCTGCAAGTGGGCGTCGATGACCCTTGCAGCAAGGGCCGTTGCGGTTGTCACGCGGGCGCTCAGCGCCTCGCCGGTTTCAACCCCGCAGTCCCGCAAAAGGAAAGCCCGCCCCCCTTCGCCCAAGCTTTCGGGCGAAATGGCACGGTCGGTCAAAAGCCGGGCCGCACAGTGCAGCCGCCAGCATAGCCTATAGGCGTCCAGCAGCGCCTCCTGATCGGAATGCGACAGTTTTGACGATTTTGCGCCAAGAGCGATCTGGCGCTCCACCTGCCGCGCGGGAATCGCAGCCTGCAGGGCGAGGGTTTGGGCCAAAAGTTCGATGTCCATCAGTCGTCCGGGGCCAAATTTGGCGTCCCAGCCGCCCTGCCCCGGTTTTGCCTCGGCCAAACGGCGGCGCATGTCGGCGACATCGGCCAGCACGCTGGCCCCCGGCCCTTTGGTGCTAAGCAGATGACGGCGGAACTCCTCGACTTCGGTAGCAAGGCCGGGATCGCCCGCCAGCACCCGCGCACGGGTCAACGCGAGGTGCTCCCAGGTCCAGGCCTCGGTCTCCTGATAGGTGCGGAAGGAGTCTATCGCCGTCGCCACCGGCCCTTGGCGGCCCGAGGGGCGCAGCCGCACGTCCACCTCGTAAAGCCGACCTTCGGCGGTTTGGGCCGAAAGGGCGGTGACCATCGCTTGTGTCAGGCGCGCGTAATAGGGCCGTGCGGCCAAGGGGCGTGGACCGCCAGAGGTTTCGACCCCGGCGGCATCGTAGATCAGGATCAGATCAAGGTCCGAGCCGGAATTCAGCCGCCCGGCCCCAAGGCTGCCCATGCCCAAAACCACCGCGCCGCGCCCCGGCATCTCCCCATGTTTCAGGGCAAACTCCGCCGTGACCACGGGCCAAAGCGCGGCAATCACCGCCTCAGCCAGATCGGCATAGCTTTTGCCGGCCTCGAAGGCATCAATCAGCCCGCGCAGGTGGTGAACGCCAACACGGAAGTGCCATTCCTTCATCCACGCGCGGGCGGCATCGAGTTTGCGTTCATAATCCGGCGTGTCGGCAAGCTTGGCGGAAAGATCGGCCCTCAGGCTGGCCATGCCCGGCCAAGGGGCAAAGAACGACCCGCCAATCACCCCATCCAGCACGCGCGCATTGCGCGCCAGATAGCGGGCGAGTTCGGGGGCCGTGCCTGCGATGTCGATGATAAGGTCCACCAGCGAGGGGTTCGCCTCAAACAGCGAAAAGATCTGCACCCCCGAGGGCAGGCCCGAGAGAAACCCATCCAGCGCCACCAGCGCCTCATCAGGATTGGCCGCGCGGTTGAGGCGTTTCAAGAGCACCGGGCGAAGGCGGCGGAAGATGGCTTGTGCGCGGTCCGAGCGCAGGCAGGGATAGCTGGACCAGCCATCGACAATGCTGCGGGCGTGGTCGGACAGGTCGGGGCCGTCCTCCACCTCGGTCGGGGCGAAAAAGCCTTCGGTCAGCCGGTCGGTGGCCTGCAGGCGCTCCAGCAGGCCCGCGCGGAACTCGGCCTCGGACTGGCCGCAGAAAGCGGCGATGCGGGCGACACCCTGGGGGGTCGCGGGCATGGTGTGGGTCTGTTCATCGCGCACCATCTGCAGGCGATGTTCCACCTCGCGGTGGGACAGGTACAACTGGGTCAGCTCATCGACCACAGGTTGGGGCACCCAATCTTTCGCGGCCAGCGCCTGCAAGCCGCCGAGCGTGGTGCGGTCGCGCAAGCTGGGATCGCGCCCGCCGGCAATAAGTTGGCGGGTTTGGGTAAAAAACTCGATCTCGCGGATGCCGCCTTGGCCGAGTTTCATGTTATGCCCCTCGACCGTCAGCCGCCCGTTCAGGCCACGGTGCTCGCGGATGCGCAGGCGCATGTCATGGGCGTCTTGGATCGCAGCAAAATCCAGGTGCTTGCGCCACACGAAGGGGATGAGCGATTTAAGGAAGCGCTCGCCTGCGGCCAGATCACCGCCGCAGGGGCGCGCCTTGATATAAGCGGCGCGCTCCCATGTGCGGCCTTCAGCCTCGTAATAGTTGTATGCCGCGGCCATCGATAGGCAGACAGGGGTGACAGAGGCATCGGGGCGCAGCCGCAGATCGGTGCGAAAGACATAGCCACCCGCCATCGTGTCACTCAGAAGTGCCGTCATCTTGCGGGTCACGCGGATGAAGGCGGCGCGGGCCTCTTGCCAGTCGGCGCCATATCGGTCTTGGTCAAAAAGGCAGATCAGATCGATGTCAGAGGAGTAGTTCAGCTCTCCTGCCCCCATCTTGCCCATGGCCAGCGCGAACATGCCACCTGCCGTCTCGGCATCGTCGGGGCTGGAACCGGGCAGCTTGCCGCGACGGATTTCCTCGGCCACGAGCCCCTTCAGGCACAATGCAACAGCCTGATCTGCCAGCGTGGTCAGCGCGGCGGTGACCTGAAGCGTCATCCAGACACCGCCAAGATCGGCAAGCCCTGTCAAAAGCGCCGCGCGGCGTTTGGCTTGCCGCAGGGCGCGTCCCAGAGCGTCGATTGGCACGTGGGACAGCCCGTCCATCAGGGCCGCGAAGGCGGTTTCAGGGGCCTCATGCAGCGCGGGGCGCAGCCAATCGGCCTCGGCACGCATCAGGTCTTGCAGATAGGGGCTGCAGCCGGCCGTGGCGGACAGCAGTCCCCTAAGGTCAGGGGGAAGATCGGCGAACTGCGCCGCAATCTCGGCGGCGGGGCCGGGATCGAAAGCGATGGGTTGGCGGATGAGGCGGGCGGCGAAGGGGCTGTGCATGGGGGCATCTTGCCTGACACGCGGGCGCGGTCAACCGAAAGCCCTCAGCAACAGCCTGCAATGTCGCTGGGCTTGCACGGGCCGCCCGGATCGGCAAGATCGGCGTCTCAGGAGGCGCCATGTCAAAATCCCTTGCCCGTGTTGTTGAGGCCCTGCGCGCAGGGGGCCACAACGCGGCCCCACTTGAGATGCCGGGCGACACCCGCACCGCCGAGCAGGCCGCAATGGCTGCAGGCTGTGCGTTGAATCAGATCGTGAAGTCGATCTTGTTTCAGGGCGCCAGTGGGCGGCTTTACCTGTTTCTCACCCCAGGCGGCCAACAGGTTGATGCGGCGCGGGCCAGCCTCTTGGCGGGCGAGCCGCTGGGGCGCGCCGATGCAGGGACGGTGCGCGAGGTCACAGGCTTTGCCATTGGCGGTGTGGCCCCGTTGGGCCATCTGACGCCCTCGCCGGTGTGGATGGACCCGGCCCTGATGGGGTTTGACACGGTCTGGGCCGCCGCTGGCACCCCGCGCCACATTTTCGCAATCGCCCCCAGCGCCTTGCAGCGGCTGGCCGGGGCGGAATTGGCCCCGTTCACGCAGGTACCCACGCCAAACACCTAAAAACTTCTTTCGTGCGAACAGAGGGTTGCGATTTGCGGCCCTCAGGTATGTAAATTTCATTTACATACCCTCTTGATTGTGCGGGATGCCGGGCACATCTTTGCAATGTGAACTGTATTTACATGTAACCTTAACCCGAAAAGGCACCGCCTATGACCACCTTTACCCCCTCCGCCGCCCCGACCGCCCCGTATGGCGATCGCCCTAACATCCTGCGCCGGGCCGAGGCCTGGCTGGACCGCAAGGGCCGCATGGCCTGGATCGCGGCCATGGTGCTGGGCTTTGTCATCTTCTGGCCAATCGGCCTGCTTCTTGTGGGCTATATCACCTACACCAACCGCTGGAGTTCAAACAAAATGCACGGATGCGCCGCGCGTCGTGACCGTCATGACCGGTCCGAAGCCGCCTATCACGTCTACCGGGCGGCCCAGCCTTCGGGCAACGCCGCCTTTGACAGCTACAAGGCCGAGATGCTGCGCCGGCTTGAGGATGAGCAGACCGCCTTTGAGGCCTTCTTGCAGCGCCTTCGCGAGGCCAAGGACAAGTCGGAGTTTGACGTCTTTATGGCAGATCGCGCCAAAGAGGCCCGCATCCGCGAAACGCAAAGCGCCGAGGCGGCCGAAGTCAAGGCAAGCCCTGCCCCGCGCAGCGGCGAATACTGACCCCTTTCGGTAAAGGCCAAAAACTCAACGGTCCCCGCCCAGATTGGGCGGGGGTTTTCGTTGGATTTGCGGGCGTTTTTGCCTGGAAAACTTTTCCTTGGCGCGTCACGCTCAGCTTGGTAACCTTGCGGCGCAACAGGTTAGTGCTCTTAATGCGTCATAGTCTCCCCATCGCGCCGCAGTTCTATGTGACGGCCCCCCAGCCTTGCCCTTATCTTGAGGGCCGGATGGAGCGAAAGCTATTCGCTGCCCTGCAAGGTGATCAGGCGCAGCGGTTGAATGACGCCTTGTCCAAGCAAGGGTTTCGCCGCAGCCAGAACGTGCTTTATCGCCCGTCCTGCGCGGAATGCACCGGCTGCATGTCAGCCCGCATCCGGGTGGCCGATTTTGTGCCCAACCGCACGCAGCGGCGGATCTTGAAAGCCACGCAGCATCTGCGGCGCAACGCCACCAGCCCTTGGGCGACCGAGGCGCAGTTTGCGCTGTTTCGCCGCTATCTGGATGCGCGCCACGCTGATGGCGGGATGGCGGATATGGATGTGTTCGAATTCGCCGCTATGATCGAGGAAACCCCGATCAAGACGCGGGTGATCGAATACACCCGCAAATCCAGCGAAGAGCCGCGCGGCAAAGACCTGGTGGCGGTTTCGCTGACCGATGTCTTCGACGACGGGTTGAGCATGGTCTACAGCTTTTTTGATCCCGATCTGATGGATCTGAGTCTTGGGACCTTTGCAATTCTGGACCATATCGCTATCGCCCAGGAGGCAGGCCTGCCTTATGTCTATTTGGGATATTGGGTGCCGGGCAGCCCCAAGATGGGGTATAAGGCCACCTTCAGCGCGTTAGAGATTTTTAAGGGCGGGGCATGGCAACCCTTGGGGGACCCTACTGAGCACCGGGCCGAATTGCACCCCTTGTCGGTGGATCCGATTGCCGAGCAGGTCGCGCGCATCTCCCTGCCCGACGTGCAGTTGGCCCGTGACTGACCTCGCCCCGGTGCAGGGGACGGCAACGTCTCGGCTTGCCGCGATCTCCTTGATTGTTCCAGACTATGATGACGCCATCGGCTTTTTCTGCAAAGGGCTGGGCTGGGCGCTGTGCGAGGATTTTCCCCAAGGCCACAAACGCTGGGTCATGGTGCAGCCTCGCGGAGGTGGATGTTGCCTGGTGTTGGCACAGCCAGCAGATCTGGCGCAAAGCAACGCCATCGGCGCGCAGGGCGGTGGGCGGGTCTGGCTTTTCTTGCACACCGATGACTTTGCGGCAGATCAAGCGCGGCTTGTCGCGGCGGGTGCCGTCTTTGAGGAGATCCCACGCGACGAACCCTATGGGCGCGTCGCGGTCTGGCGAGATCCTTGGGGCAACCGATGGGACCTGATTGAACCTCGCGCGTGACCCTGCCGTGCAAAACCTCGAGCGCCAAGCCAAGATGAATCTCTATTGTTGACGACGGCGGCGAGCCTGCCATGATCGGACAAATTTTCTTACCAGATTACATCCTGCACAAGATCCCCAAAGGGACACCGACAAGGGAGAACCACCACATGCAAGCAGCCCTCGGGCTATCCCGCCTGATCGACGGGATCACGACAGCGATCGGGAAATCCGTGATCTGGCTGATCTTTGCCGCGATCTTGATCAGCGCCATCAATGCGGTCACGCGCAAGCTGTGGTCGTTGTCGTCAAACTCTTGGCTTGAAGCGCAATGGTATCTGTTCGGCGCGGCCTTCATGTTGGGCGCCGCCTATACGTTGAAGGAAAACGAGCATATCCGCATCGACATCTTTTATGGCAGCCGGTCGCGGCGTGTGCAGCACTGGATCGACCTGTTTGGCCACGTGGTGTTCTTGCTGCCCTTTGTGACGCTGACGGCGTGGATGCTTTGGCCCTACTGGATTGATGCCTATCAGTCGGGGCAAGTGTCCACCAATGCGGGCGGCCTGTTGATCTGGCCCGCGCGGGCAATCTTGTTTGCGGGCTTTGCGCTGCTGACTTTGCAGGCGGTTTCCGAGATCATCAAGAAGATCGCGATCATGCGCGACCTTATTCCTGACACGAACCCCTTCATCAGCCCGGCTGAACAAGCCGCCCAAGCGGTACAAGAGATGACTGGCAGCGCAGAGGTGCGGAAATGATGGAACTTATCGCACAGAACATGGCGCCGATCATCTTCACCAGCTTGGTGATCTTTCTTTTGCTGGGCTATCCGGTGGCGTTTTCGTTGGCGGCCAACGGGTTGATCTTTTTTGCCATCGGCGTTTGGCTTGCCCCCTATTCCGCAGGCACGATCACGCTGGACTGGCCTTTGCTTTTTTCCATGCCCCAACGATTGTGGGGGGTGATGTCAAACGAGACGCTGTTGGCCATTCCCTTCTTTACCTTCATGGGAATCGTGTTGGAACGGTCTGGCATGGCCGAGGATCTTTTAGATACCGTGGGCCAGCTTTTTGGCCCCATCCGCGGTGGCCTGGCCTTCGCAGTTGTTCTGGTCGGGGCGTTGCTGGCTGCCACGACCGGCGTGGTGGCGGCCAGCGTGATTGCGATGGGGTTGATTTCATTGCCGATCATGCTGCGCTATGGCTATGACCGAAAACTGGCGACCGGGGTGATTACGGCCTCGGGGACCTTGGCGCAGATCATTCCGCCTTCGCTGGTGCTGATCGTGCTGGCCGACCAATTGGGCCGGTCAGTCGGTGACATGTATCGCGGCGCGCTGTACCCGGCACTGATCCTGGCAGGGGTCTATATGGGTTATGTGGCGATGATCGCCATCTTTCGCCCGCATCTGGTGCCTGCCTTGCCGCTCGAGGCGCGCACGCTGGGCGGCGGGGTGACCTCGCTTTTGGTGGCGCTCGCAGCGGCGACGGCGATTGGCTATCTGTCGCACTATTGGTTCTATGAGGCTTGGGGCGCCAATGCCGATGTTCTGGGTGCCACCTTGGGGATTGTGGCGATCTATGCCTTTGCGCTGGCCGACAGGTTCTTGAAGCTGAACCTGTTGTCGCGGCTGGCCAGCCAGGTGATCATGGTGCTGATCCCGCCGCTTGCCTTGGTGTTCTTGGTCTTGGGCACGATCTTTATCGGCCTTGCCACCCCGACCGAAGGCGGCGCAATGGGGGCCGTGGGGGCTATGGCAATGGCTATGGCAAAGGGTCGGTTCCAGATGCCGCTTCTCAATCAGGCCTTGGTGTCAACGCTGCGGCTGTCGTCTTTCGTGATGTTCGTCTTGATCGGCGCGCGGGTATTTTCGCTGACCTTCTACGGCGTCAATGGCCATATCTGGGTGGAGCATCTGTTGACCGGGGTACCGGGCGGGCAATACGGATTCTTGCTGGTCGTCAACCTCATCGTCTTTATCCTTGGCTTCTTCATCGACTTCTTCGAGATCGCCTTCATCCTGATCCCGCTGATTGCCCCGGTGGCTGACAAGATGGGGATCGACCTGATCTGGCTGGGGGTCATCATCGGGATGAACCTGCAAACCTCGTTCCTGACCCCGCCCTTTGGCTTTGCGCTGTTCTATCTGCGGTCGGTCGCGGCCAAAGTGCCCTATCTGGACCGCATCACCGGGCGCAACATTGCCGAGATCAAGACATCTGAAATCTACAAAGGGGCAATTCCGTTCATTGGGCTTCAGGTATTGATGATCTGTGTGGTGGTCGCCTTCCCGCAACTGGTGCTGCATTACAAAG
>JBILYK010000037.1:0-33503 GCA_044377735.1 Paracoccaceae bacterium
AAGTCCGGGGATGGCGGGCTGTTTGGGCATGAGCACGGTCTCCTTCGCTCGATGCCCACAGCCTACCACATCACACCGAAGGCGGCAGGTTTTTCAGATTTTCCTCAAGTGTTCGGTGCCTTGTACTCTTCGTCGTCGCAGGCGGTCATCGTGTTGCCCCCCCCCGACGAGAAGTCGAAGACGCCCGAGGAGGCACCCAAGTTCACAAAGCCGGGTGCCAACCTGATCCAAACCTTCGCACCGAACGTATTGCATATATGGCACGCCTCATCCAACCCGCCCTCTTTCTGGCCATCATCGCGATGGTCGCAGCCCCCGCCCTGACCCCATCTTTCACCGGTTATGATCCCGGCACCTTCCCCGTGCGCATCGACCGCCCGGCGATCCAGCCCGCAGGCTATGCATTTTCCATCTGGGGACTGATTTACCTCTGGCTTCTGGCGCATGCCGCCTTTGGCCTTGTCAAACGCCGCAATGACCCGGCCTTTCTGCGCCCTGCCCTGCCGCTCTTGGTCTCGGGGCTTTTGGGCAGCGTTTGGCTGGCGATTGCATCCAGCGCGCCCCTGCTGGCCACTCTTGTGATCCTTGTGATGGGCGGGCTGGCGATGCTTGCCTATATGCGCGCTGATCAGACCCAAGACCGCTGGCTTTTGGCTGCACCTTTGGCGATCTATGCTGGCTGGCTGACCGCTGCCTGTGGCGTGTCAGTCGGCGTGATCTTGGCCGGCTACGGGGTGCTGTCGAACACTGGCTCGGCACTTTTGCTGCTGGCCGTGGTGATCGGCGTTGCGCTTTTCGTGCAGACCCGCCGCCCCACGATGCCGGTTTATGGGGCCACGGTGGTCTGGGCGGCAATTGGGGTTGTGCTGGCCAATTGGACCGACAATCAGACAGTTGCCCTGACTGCAGCCGCCGGAGCGGTGCTCACAACCCTCTGGACGCTGATCACCCTGCGCCGCGCGTAAGCAAAAGGCCCCATCCGGGGCCTTCATGGGGCTACTGCCCGGTGTTCTTTTCCTTATGCTTACGCAACCGGCTTGGCGTATGGAACTTGCGTTCCTTCCACGGGTTTTCATTGCCTTGGCTGCGGAAATAAAGCCGAATGGGCGTGCCTGGCATATCAAAATGTTCGCGCAACCCGTTGACCAGATAGCGTTTATAGCTTTCGGGCAATTCATCCGGGCGCGAGCATTTCACCACAAAACCCGGCGGGCGGGTCTTGGCTTGAGTCATGTAGCGCAGTTTGATGCGGTGGCCGCCGGGTGCCGGTGGCGGGTGTGCTTCGGTCATGGCGCCAAGCCAGGTGTTCAGCCGTGCGGTCGGCACGCGGCGGTTCCAGACGTCATGCGCCTTGCGGATGGCGTCGTGCAGCCGGTCAAGCCCCCGGCCCGTCTTGGCCGACACCGTAACCAAAGGCGCGCCACGCAACTGTGGCAAGAGACGCTCAAACATCTCTTTCAGCTCAGCCAGCTTTTCTTGCTTGTCGTCCTCGAGATCCCACTTGTTGATCGCCACCACCACAGCGCGACCTTCGCTCTCGGCAAAGTCGGCGATGCGCAGATCCTGCACCTCAAACGGAATTTCGACGTCCAACAGGACCACCACCACCTCGGCAAAACGCACGGCGCGCAGACCGTCCGACACCGACAGCTTTTCCAGCTTTTCGATGACCTTGGCCTTTTTGCGCATGCCCGCCGTGTCGAAAATCCGAATGGGCGTGCCCTGCCACTCGGCCCTGACCGAAATCGCGTCGCGGGTGATCCCGGCCTCGGGGCCGGTCAAGAGGCGGTCATAGCCCAAAATCTTATTGATCAGCGTCGATTTGCCCGCATTCGGGCGGCCAATGACGGCGATCTGCAGGGGCTTTTTTGCAGTTGGATAATGGGCGAATTCATCGGCCTCAAGCTCGGCCTCATCTTCCGAGATGTCGACATCCACCACCGGGGCGTTTTCCGCCTCGCGCTCGGCAAACTCGCCCTCAAGCGGTTTGAGCATGTGGTACAGATCATCCATCCCCTCGCCATGTTCGGCTGACAACCGCACAGGCTCACCCAGACCCAGGGAGTAGGCCTCCAACGCGCCCGCGTCGCCCGCCTTGCCCTCGGCCTTGTTGACGCCCAAGATCACCCGCGCCGATTTCTTGCGCAGGATCTCGGCAAAAACCTCATCCGAGGGCGTCACGCCGACCCGACCGTCAATCAGGAAGAGACAAACATCGGCCATATCCACCGCGCGTTCGGTCAGCCGCCGCATCCGGCCCTGCAGGCTGTCGTCGGTGACCTCTTCCAGCCCCGCCGTGTCAATCACCGTAAAGCGCAGGTCAAACAGCTTGGCATCCCCCTCACGCAAGTCGCGCGTGACGCCGGGCTGGTCATCCACCAGCGCCAGCTTGCGGCCCACCAGCCGGTTGAACAGGGTCGATTTGCCCACATTGGGGCGGCCCACGATGGCCAGCGTAAAGCTCATGATGCGTCCGTTTCTCTCAAGCCGCCCCCCTTACAGGGCTTTGGCCCTAACGGAAAGCGTGAAGTTGCCCATTGGTGCCAACCACAAAGAGCATCCCCGCCGCCAGAGCTGCAGGCGAAGCAGCACCACCGGGGATTTCGGACGACCCAACCATCGTCCCATCCACGGGATTGAACAGCCGCAACCCGCCATCCGAGGAAACAATCGCAACCCGCCCCCCAGCCAGAACCGGCCCGTAATGCGCGGTGATTTCCTTCCAGCGCTTGGGCTTTTCGGCCTTGTAATAGGGCATCTGCACCGCCCAGATTACCGCCCCAGTTCGCGCGTCAAGCCGCACCAGCTTTGCCTCGTCATTGACCACAAAGACCGATCCACCCACCACAAGTGCCGGGTTCATCGCGCCTTCATTGGCCGTCCAAAGCCGCTGGCCGGTTTGTGCATCAAATGCCGAAGTCCGTCCGGCGGCCGAGCCGACATAGACCGCACCGCCCGAAATCACCGGATCGCCCGTCAGATCGGAGACGCTTGCGGCATAGGCCCGGCCAAGCCGTTGGCCTGCCACCGCGGCGCCCCAGCTGCGCGTGCCATCTTCGGGCTTGATCGCCGCCACCTCGCCCCCGGCGAAGGGCAGGACCACCAGGCCCTCCCCGACACCCGGAGAGCCGCTGCCCACCATGCCCGAGGCCGCGCGCGTGCCGCTGACGTTCCAACGCTGCTTGCCGCTTGTCGCATCCACCGCCACAGCGGTGCCATCGCGCGCCACGGCATAGACCGTGCCGTCGTCCACCGCCGGCGCGCCAATCACCGGCGCGTCAAAGCGCTGGCGCCACTGCACGGTGCCGGTTGCGGCATCCAGCGCCACCAATTCCCCAAAGGCCGTGGTGACAAACACCTGCCCGCCCGTCGCTGCCAAGCCGCCGCCTGAGACTTCGGATGCGTTCTTGTCAAACTCGGCGCGCAGATCGGCCTGCCACAACACCGCACCAGAGGTCGAAAGGCCCGTGACAAGCGCACGCGAATCCATCGCAAACACCCGGCTACCCGCCACCACAGGCGCGGCTGTCAGCCGGTTGCGCTTGGAATTGCCTGCGCCAATCTCAACGCTCCAAACCCGCACAGGAGCGGCCGACAGGGCACCATGTGGCCCGGCATGGCGCGCCGATCCGCCGCGATGGGTCCAATCGGCATTGGCCACCGCCCCCGGCAGCGCAATCGGCCGCGCCTCGTTTTGCAGCACAAGGGCCTCTGCGGTCGGCGCAGGCTGCCCCTCTACCGGGATCGAGGCTTCCAAGGGCGTGCGCAGATCAAACCGCTCGCCTTCCAGCACAACATCGCGTTCGCAGCCCGCAAGTGCGGTCGCCAAAAGCGTCATCCCCAGGATTGGCCGCAAAACCCCTGCCATCGCCCGTCTCTCCACCTGCCGAACCGTCATTGCCGCCTCAATCCTCATCGCCCCGGCCCAAAGGCCCAAGGCTTGCCGTGCTTCAGCCCTGATCGGGCGCCGTCTCAGCCGTTTCGGGCAAGCTGCCCCCCAGCGCGGTGATCATCTGTGCCGCACGTGCCCGCAGCCCTTGCGTTGCCTCTTGATCCTGCATCAGCACACCCAACGCCGCGATCGCCGCCTCGGTGTTGCCCTCTTCGATCAGCAGATAGGCCAATTGCTCGGCCGCCATCACCCGAAAGGCCCGACCAGGAACGGCAAGGCCTTCAAGTGCTGCGCGGCGGTCGGCCAAGGGCAGATCGGCCCCTGCCACCATCACCCGGCGCAACTGCGCCATGTCACGGTAAATCTCGGGCTGACTGGCATCAGCGATCAACACGTCCAAGGCCGCCAAGGCTTCGGCCTTGTTCTCTGCAGGGTCCGAAGCCATCATCAGCGCCCGCAACGCAACCTGCGGACCATCCGCTGGCACCGCCGCCATCGCCGCGCGCCGGTCATCCGCGCCCCCGATGTCCAGCGCATCCAGCATCGCATCACCAAAGCCCTCAGCCCGGGCCAAGGCTTGCGCCTTGGTCCATTCGCTATAGGCCGCGCCGCCCACGATCGCGGCGACCAAAAGTCCGCCGATCCAGCCATATTTGCGGAACATCGCAAACAGACGGTCCCGGCGAACCTCGTCGGTCACCTCATTGATGAAACTGTCGGGATTGCTCACCTTAGCGCCTCTCCTTGGCGGCCGCTCGGGCATCTGCCCGCGGCCTTTTTCGGACCTAAATCAACCCATGGGTCAACTCTTTGGTTTGTCTTACAGGGCTTGCGCCCGCGCGCCAAGCCCTCGCGCCCGCATCGGCCCAAATCTGCGCGGCGAAAGCCGCGCTGCAAAATGCCCCCAAGACCCCTCAGCGGCCGGGCAAAGACCGTGATTATGCCAAGCTTGGGCCACAATCGCACGCGACACTTGGGATTGATCACGGTTCTTCACAGGTTCCAGAATGGATATCGCCACCCTCGTCAACCTTCTCCTCTTCGTCGGGGCCTTTGGCGCCAGCCTGGCCGCAGGCGATGACACCAGCAGCGCCAGCGACGAGAATGATCGCCTTTACGACAGCGATGATTACAGCCGCACCGACCGACTGGGCAACGGGGATGACTTTGTCACAGCCGACACTGACAACCTTGCGTGGTTCATGGAAGGCGGCGATGACAGTCTGACAGGCTCTTCCACCGCCGATTACGCCGATCTGGGCGCAGGCGATGATCAGGCCAGCATGGGGGCTGGCAATGACATCGTCTTGGCCGGGGCAGGCAGCGACACGCTGCACGGGGACAATGGAAATGATACCATGCGGGGCGAGGATGGCGATGACAACATCTTCGGCGATCTGGGCGATGACAGCCTTGACGGCGATGCAGGCAATGACCAGCTTGCTGGCGGAAGTGGTGCTGACATCCTGTCAGGCGGCTTGGGCGATGATCTGATCTCCGGCTTTTCCACCCAAGGCGGGGCCGCCGCCCGAATGGGGGCGCCCGACGGGGCAGATCAGCTGTTTGGTGGGGCGGGCGACGACCGGCTGATCCTGGGACGCGGCGACACAGCCACCGGCGGCTCGGGGGATGACCGGTTTGAGATGGACGCACGCTGGCGCGATGGGACTGGCGCGATGGTTATCTCAGACTTCCGCATGGGCGAAGACAGCCTGATCTTGCAGCACGCCCAAACCTTTGACCCCGACACATCGCTGCCCCTGCAGCCGACATTGACCGTGCAAATCACGCCCGACGGGCTGTCCAGCCAGATCCTGTTGAACGGCAGCCTTGTGGCCATTGTCGAAGGCGTGCCAAATCTGGACCCCGCCGCGATCACGCTGCAAGCCGATCCCAGTGTCGATTCCAGCTACCGTGCCGAGAACTTTGACACCACTCTGCCCGGCACGCCCGAGGGCGACAGCACAGCCGGCACCGCAGGAGACGACTACGGCCGCTTTGGCGCGGGCAATGACAGTGTCACCGCCGGGGCGGGCAACGATTCGCTGCTGGGCGAGGACGGGGCCGACACCTTGTTGGGAGAGACCGGCAATGACACCCTGTCCGGCGGCCAAGGCAATGATGCGCTGTCGGGCGGGGCGGGCGATGACCTCTTGCGCGGCGAGCTTGGTCAGGACGCCCTTGCCGGTGGTGACGGCGCTGACTGGCTGTTTGGCGGCGCGGGCGATGACACGCTATCGGGTCACGGCCCCGACGGCGCGGGTGGTACTGCGTCTACCATCGACGGCGCAGATCGGCTCTTTGGCGGCGATGGTGCCGATACGTTGATCTTGGGCAAAGGCGATTTCGGCACCGGTGGCACGGGGGCCGATCTCTTCTGGCTGGACGGCAGTTCCAATGCAGACGCCACCACTTTCGCCACGCTTGGCGACTACCAGCGCGGGACTGACCGGATCGAGATCCGTTACACCCCAGTTTTTGGCACCAATGATGTTGAGGTGCCGCCAACTCTTTCGGTGACCATGGGCCCGAACAACGCTTATGCGATAATCCAGTTCAACGGCGACATCTTGGCGCATGTCACAGGGGCCACCACGCTCACTACCGCCGATATCCGGCTGGTGCGCGAAAGCTAAAGCCGGGCAAGCCAGTCCTCAAGCCGCGCCCGGTTCACCCCCAGATCGGACCGCCCAAACCGCAGACGCGACCAGACCGCCAGCCCCTGAGGCCCTGCCTCGGCCGTCACGTAATCGGGAAAACCCCAAAGAGCCGAGCGCACAACCCATGTCATGCGCCCCTCTTGGACGCTGCCCGCCAAAAGCTGAACCCTCGGGCTGGCCGCCGCCACCTTCGCAAACTGCGCAAGCCCTGCACGGCCATCCGCCATCGGCACAAACGCCCGCGCCGCGCCCGGATCGGTCACGATCCCCACGGCCGTCGGCATCCCCTCCAGCGGGTGGTGCCACCGCGCCACCACATCGGGGGCCAGCCGCACATAGGCGGCCAGGCCCATGCAGCAGACCAAAAGCACCCAAAAGATCATGCTGCACGCCCTCACATTTGTGTCTTGGCCCAATGGTACAGACAGATCAACTCATGCGCCACATGCGCCCCGGCAATCGCGGTGGCCCCCGTGGTGTCATAGGGCGGCGACACTTCCACAATGTCCCCCCCCACCATGTTGATCCCCGCAAGGTCACGCAAACACGCCGCCGCCTGCCATGACTGCAAGCCCCCCCAGACCGGAGTGCCGGTGCCCGGCGCCGCCGAGGGGTCCAGGCAGTCAATGTCAAAGGTCACATAGGTGGGTCGCTGACCGACAATCTCTTTCGCCCGCGCCACGACATAGGCGCAGCCTTTTTCATGGACGGTGCGCGCATCGATATACTCCACCCCCAGATAATCATCGCACACCGTGCGAATGCCGATCTGCACGCTGGTCTTGGGGTCAATCAGCCCAGTCTTGACCGCCTTGTAAAAGAACGTCCCGTGGTCGATGCGGTCCATATCATCATCCGCCCACAGGTCCGAATGGGCGTCAAAATGGATCACCGACATCGGCCCGTATTTCTCGGCATAGGCCCGCAGGATCGGCAAGGTGATGAAATGATCGCCCCCCAGCGTGATGGTCCCTGCCCCCGCAGTCAGGATTTTTCGAATGTGATCCGTGACATAGCCGGGGAAACTGGGCGTATGGGCATAATCAAACGCCACATCGCCATAGTCGATGATGTTCATCTCCTCCAAGGGATTGGTCGGCCAACCATAGGGCGGATCAAAGGGCTGCAAAGCGCTCGCCTCGCGGATCGCGCGGGGGCCAAAGCGCGTGCCGGTCCGGTGCGTCACAGCCTGATCGAAGGGCACGCCGGTGATCGCGAGATCAACGCCCGTCAGGTCCTTGGTATAGGTGCGGCGCAGGAAACTCGTCGCCCCCCCGAATGCGTTTTCATAAGAAAGTCCCCGCAAGCCCTTGCGGGTAAAGGCAGTATCCACCTCTGCCTTGGCGTCTTCCATTGCCATGATATGTCTCGGAATTCATCGCGTCGTCATTCCACAAGGCCCCGGAGACGCCGCGGATCACAAAGGCCGAGGCCAAGGTGGCAGGTGGGGGGGCGGGGTGTCAAGGGGGGGGTTAGCTTACCCGCCTAAGAACCTTTTCGACCACCTCAGACTTGCTAGCCTGCCAAACCGCAGGAATGAGTTCAGAGTTTGCTGCAATCGCTTGGTTCTGGGAGGAAATTCTTCCTCTATCGACCGTCTCATAAACAAGAAATGAAACGACGTCTGGGACGTGGTTCAGTTCAACCTCCTTCGAAAACAGCACCGCGCGAAGCACGCTAACGTCTGAAGTTACAGGGAAAATTGCCACCGTCTTTCCAGACTGACTCTTGATCACGATATCCGCCAGATAGACGGGGAGCGAAGGAACCGGTGGAACATTCAAAAGAACTTCAACGCCCCTCCCCGCACTGGCGCGAAGAGCGCTGGCAAGGTCTTCTTTGAAAGTACTTTCAACTCTATCCCGTGATAGGAAAGAAAGGTCTTGAACACGTGTCATGAAAGCTGAGAATTGCGGCACTAGTTTTGCCACCTCGCTCGCAGCGACCCAAGGGGTCCTGAACAGACTTTCCTCCTCATCAAACTCGACAGAATGCTCGTCGAGAAGTTGGCCTAGGAGTACTCTCCTGTTGCCAGATAACACTTCGATTCCGCTTCCTTCGAGTTCGAAAACCGTCGAGCCGTCATCCTCTAGTCGGCCTCGCTCACCTTCAATGCGGGCGAAAAATCTAATCTTATCCCCGTTAATCCATTCCACTGGCGCAGCGATAGCGTAGCCGATTGGAACCTCTCGAACACGAAAGCCCTTGCATACTGCTTCACAGATTTGAGCCTGCATATTCATATCATCGAGCCTTTGTACGCAAAACGAAAACGCGCAGCAGCAATTGACAGGGCGTTATCCTTTGTGACGTCGAATCCACTTGATGTTGCACTTTCTGCCAAGCCAATTCTAACCTTCATCGCATTCTTATCGCGCAACACTCCGGTGAACGTATCAAGAACATTACCACTAACCATGTGACAATGCCATCCACGATGACTAGTATGAAGCTCATGGTGGCAGATCACCTTAAGCTTCTTTTCGTCACGCAATCCTAGGATTGCGGCATACGTTTCTTTTTCTCGGCTGAGCTTTAGCAGCAAGACAAATTCCGAACCCAACGCGTTGAATTTGACTACCCGCCACTCGTAGCCAGTACCAAGCGACAGTTTTCCTGTTCCCCTTAAGGGAAAGCTGGCGTTTGGGACAGGCCCGGACTGCCATGCGCCAATTTGCAAATCATGCTTTTCTGCTTTGACGATATCAGCAAGTAACATTGGCGCCTCCAAAAACCAGCACTCAACCAGAAATGGTACCCTTGCAAGAACCTTTGCGCATTGTAGTGCGTTAGCCATAAAGGATGTTGCCGTTTGAACAACGTGTTCTGCCGGCTTTGCCGAAGCAAGCCTTATGCCGCACCAATCGCACCACAGGGCAGCGCCCGACCTCGGGACGGCGCGCCAAGGCTGGTTCTAGGCGCTTTATCTCTCAACCCCTCCCCCCGAATTTCTGCTGGCCACGGTCGCAACGCGCCCTCCCGGGGGGAGGTCCCCTCTCGGCGATCGCGAAGGGCAATCGCCTGCCGGGCAATGGGGCGCGGCCCGGCGGCTCATGCGCGCCTTGATTCCGGGCAAAAAAGGAAGCAAACAGTAGGGAGCGCATTCATTGCGCACCAATCGCACCACAGGGCCGCGCCCGACCTCGGGACGGCGCGCCGACGCTGGTTCCAGGCCCCAGACTCATTGATCCTCAAAGCCAGAACATGACGGTAGCGGCGAGTGCGACGTCAGATAGGAAGGTCTTTGCGCACCCGTCATAGCGTGTGGCGATGCGGCGCCAGTCTTTCAGCCGACCGAACATGATCTCGATGCGGTTGCGTCTCTTGTATCGACGCTTGTCATAGCGAATGGCCTTGCCGCGTGACTTCCGGCCCGGGATGCAGGGGCGTATCCCCTTGTCTTTCAACGCCTCCCTGAACCAGTCGGCATCATAGCCGCGATCCGCGATCAGCCATTCAGCAGCGGGCAGGCTGCTCAGCAGGGCGGCGGCACCGATGTAGTCGCTGACCTGGCCCGCTGTCATGAAGAAGCGGATCGGGCGGCCCTTTGCATCGGTGACCGCGTGCAGCTTGGTGTTCAACCCACCCTTCGTCCGTCCGATCAGACGCCCGCGTTGATCGGCAGGCCCCCCTTTTTCGCCCGCAGGCTTGAGGCCGTGCGATGCGCTTTCAGGTAGGTCGCGTCGATCATCACGACCTTCTCTTCGCCGCCTTCGGAGGCCAGCCCCTCCATCATCCTGGCAAAGACCCCCATGTCGCCCCACCGCTTCTATCGGTTGAACAGCGTCTTCGCCGGACCATATTCCCTCGGCGCATCGCACCATCGCAAGCCGTTAAGATTGATGAATACTATCCCGCTCAACACGCGCCGATCATCGACCCGCGGCTTGCCGTGGCTCTTCGGAAAGAACGGCCGCAGCCGCTCCATCTGCTCGTCTGTCAGCCAGAAAAGATTGCTCATCGTGCCCCCCGTCAGCGCGGGGCCTTGAATCACGCAGGGGCGGCGGCATCAAGCCAATCAATGGGTCCTGACCCTAAGGCGAATTTTCGCAACCTCGTATTAATCATAACCTGCCAGTCTGCCCCTATGCTGTGATGCCGCAAGGGGGTTTGAATGACAGGGAATCAAATGGCACCACTCGGCCTACAGGGCCGGGGTGCAGCTTTGGCGCCCTCTCAGGGAGCGGCGTTGCATGCCGCTGTGTCGCGGCCGGCCCCACCGCGCGCCCTCTCGCCTCGTGAAAAGGCCGCCGTGATTGTGCGGTTTCTTCTGGCTGAAGGTGCGGTTCTGCCCTTGGCAAAGCTGCCCGACCATATGCAAGCCGCCCTGACCGAACAGATCGGCCAGATGCGGCTTGTCGACCGCGCGACGTTGGCGCAGGTGGTCGAGGAGTTCCTGAACGAGTTGGAGCAAGTGGGATTGGCCTTCCCCGGCGGGATTGAAGGCGCGTTGCAGGTGATGGATGGCCATATCTCGGCCAATGCTGCCAGCCGTCTGCGCCGTATGGCAGGGGCCAGCGCCAAGGCCGACCCTTGGGATAGGTTGACCGCCCTGCCGCCGGATCGGCTGATCCCGGTCTTGGAGGATGAAAGCATTGAGGTGGCGGCGGTGATGCTGTCCAAGCTTCCTGTTGCCCGCTCGGCCGAGCTTTTGGGCAAACTCCCGGGGGAAAAGGCGCGGCGGGTCGCCTATGCCGTCTCCTTGACCGGCAATATCGATCCTGAAACAGTGCGCCGGATTGGGACATCTTTGGTCGCACAGCTTGACGCACAGCCACTGCGGGCTTTTGACAATGGTCCCGTGGAACGGGTGGGTGCCATTCTGAATGTCTCGGGTGCGCAGACCCGTGATGAGGTGCTTGCCGGGCTTGAGGCCGAAGATGCCAGTTTCGCCGCCCAAGTCAGAAAGGCGATCTTCACCTTCGTGCATCTGCCGACCCGCGTGGTGGGCCGCGATGTGCCCAAGATCATCCGTCTTGTGGATCAACCCGTTCTGGTCACCGCACTGACCGCTGCGCAGTCAAACGGCGAACAGGCTGCCGCGGCTGAGTTTTTGTTGGCCAATATGTCCCAACGCATGGCCCAGACCCTGCGCGAAGACATGGCTGCGCGCGGTAAGGTCAAGGACAAAGAAGGCGAAGCCGCGATGTCCGCCGTCATCACCGCCGTCCGCCAGCTTGAGGCCGCTGGCGAACTGGTCTTGAACAGCGAGGATGAGTAACGCACTTTATCGCGGCGCCCCCTGCGGGACACCGGGCAGCACACATAGCATTTCATAGAGCAGATTCGCCCCGATCAGCGCGGTGTTGCCCGAAGGGTCATAGGGCGGTGACACCTCCACCAGGTCGCCCCCGACAAGGTTCAACCCAGCCGCCCCGCGCACAATCTCCAACCCCTGCCAGATGGTCAGCCCACCCGGCTCCACCGTCCCAGTGCCCGGGGCAAAGGCCGGATCAAGGCTGTCGATGTCATAGCTCAGATAGCACGGCGCATCACCGATCTTGGCGCGAATCTC
Source organism: Paracoccaceae bacterium (assembly GCA_044377735.1). GTDB lineage: Bacteria > Pseudomonadota > Alphaproteobacteria > Rhodobacterales > Rhodobacteraceae > Tabrizicola_A. The sequence continues at coordinate 12,068 of JBILYK010000037.1, forward strand.
TGCCATCAGCGGCGTCAGAGATTTGTGCCAGCACGCCTCGGCCTGAACCACCGTCCAGCCGTTCTTGCGCCCCCAGTCAAAATCGTCAGGGGAATAGCCGGTGCCACGCAGCCCGATCTGGAACACCTTGTCATTTTGCAGGCAGCCATCCTCCCACGCACGGCGGAACGGGCAGCCATGGGCCACCTTCTCGCCGAACATGGTGTCATTGATATCAGCATGGGCGTCGACATGGATCAAGGCCACCGGCCCATGTTTTTTCTTCATCGCCCGCAGGATGGGCCAAGTCAGCGTGTGATCGCCCCCCAGCGTCAGCGGAATGGCCCCATCCGCCAAGATGCCATCGTAGTAATCGGTAATGATATCAACGGTCTTTTTCAGATCAAAGGTGTTGATCGGCACATCGCCGATATCGGCCACCTGCAGATGTTCAAAGGGGGCCGCCCCGGTCGCCATGTTATAGGGCCGCAGCATCCGGCTCTCGTCCCGGATCTGGCGCGGACCCATCCGCGTGCCCGACCGGTTCGAGGTGCCATGATCCATCGGAATGCCGATGAAGGCCACATCCAGCCCCTTGGCCCCCACCTGCGTGGGCAGGCGCATCATGGTCGCCGGGCCGCCAAAGCGGGCCATATCATTGCCACCCAAGGGTTGATTGAACGTGCTCATTCTGCGGCCTCCTGCCGTGCCAAATTTCCAATAGTCCCGGCCAAAAGCTGGGCCGCCACCAAGGCGCCCTGCCCGTCGATGTCACGCTCGGGCATGAACTCCACCATGTCAAAGGCGACAATCCGCGCCATGGCCGCCACCCCGGCGATCAGTTCGAACACCTGCCAATAAGACAGCCCGCCTGCCGTCCGACCCATCACCGCAGGCATGACGGCAGGGTCCGGCGCATGGACATTCAGACAGATGACCACCCGCGCGCCCGGCGCGATCATCAACAGCGCACGGTCAATGCCCGCTGTGGCCACCTCGCGCGCCGGAACAAAAGTCACCCCTGCGGCCAAAGCCGGCTGATGATCTCCCGGACACGCCGAGCCAATACCGCGCTGACCGACCTGAATGATCTGCGCCACATGCGCCATCTCAGAGACGCGGCGCAGGGTCGATGACAGGCCCCAGCGCTCACTGCCCACCTCATCGCGCCGATGGATATGCGCGTCGATCTGCACAATCGTCAGCGGGCCGTGGCCCTGCAAAGCTTGCAGCATGGGGCTCGGTAGGCAATCATCTCCGCCGATCAGCACAGGCACGGCCCCCGCAGCCAGTGCCTGCCCAACAGCGCCGCGCAACCGGTCGCGGTGCGCCGCCCCATCCGCCGCCGTCATCGCCGGATCGCCCGCGTCCATCGCACGGCCCCCTTCGGGCAAGACCGGGCCACCCAGATCAAAGTTCACATGTGCCAGATTCGCCGCATAGGCCGCGCCCCTCGCCCGAATGGCCGCGGACCTGCCCGCGCAGCAATCGCCGACCGAAGGATAGGGCATGCAGACCGGCGCGCCCCGCACGACCACCCGAGCACCGCCCAGATCGGCAAGCGACACCTGCGGCAGGCCAATGAACCCCGCCACCTCGCCCGCCCCGAACATCGCCCCCAGTGTCGTGCCGCCTATTGCCATATCCGGCCTCCCTTTCAGCCGATCATGCCTGCCGCCGCCGCCACCGCAAGACCCAGAAAGCAAATTCCCGAAACGAAAAAGGCACCCCGAAGGGTGCCCGTTCCGTAACCTTGATCCAAAAGATCAGGCGGCAGACGAGATGAACTTCACCGCATCGCCGAAGGTCTGGATGGTTTCAGCAGCGTCATCGGGAATCTCGATGCCGAACTCTTCTTCAAAGGCCATAACCAGCTCGACATTGTCGAGGCTGTCTGCGCCCAGATCGTCGATGAACGAGGCAGACTCGGTCACCTTCTCGGCGTCAACGCCAAGATGTTCCACCACGATCTTCTTCACGCGATCGGCGATGTCGCTCATGTTAATTCCTCTTTCACATTGCGGGAGGGTTCCCGGCTGTCACATGATCCCGCCGTATCCGGAGGGGTTGGTCCCGCGCGCCTATAGCAAGGGCCAAGGCGCATGGCAATGATTTCCTGAAACCGCGGATCACAGCATATCGCCACCGCCGTTGATGTCCAGTGTCGCGCCCGTCACGTAGCCTGCCTCAACCGACGCGAGAAACACAACCCCCGCCGCAATCTCCTCGGGCTTGCCGATCCGGCCAACCGGCACCCCGGTCAAAATCTTGGCCCGCTGCTCGTCGTTCAGCTTGTCGGTCATCGCGGTTTCCACCAGCCCAGGCGCCACGCAGTTCACTGTAATGCCCCGGCTGGCCACTTCCTGCGCCAAAGACCGGCTCAGGCCCGCCACCCCGGCCTTGGCGGCCGAATAGTTCACCTGCCCCGGATTGCCCGCTTGTGCGACCACCGAGGTCACATTGATGATCCGGCCCCAGCGCGCCTTCATCATCGGGCGAATGGCTGCCCGGCACAACCGGAAGGTCGAAGTCAGGTTCACCTCAATCACACTCAGCCAATCCTCATCCGACATCCGCATCGCCAATGCGTCGCGGGTGATCCCGGCATTGTTCACCAGAATATCGACCGACCCCATCGCCTCGACCGCCTGTTTCACCAGATCTTCCACCGCCGCCGCGTTGGACAGATCACAGGGCAAGACATGCGCCCGGCTGCCCAACTCGGCCGCCAGCGCCTGCAAAGGTTCCACCCGCGTGCCCGACAGACCTACAGTTGCGCCCGCCGCATGCAGCGCGCGCGCCACCGCCGCGCCGATACCGCCCGAAGCCCCGGTCACAAGCGCGTTCTTACCGGTCAAGTCAAACATGGCAAACCTCCTGTTTCTTCCGCGCCACCCTTGGGTCTTGCGCCTTTTGAAATACTCTCGGGGGGTCCGGGGGGCGACGCGCCCCCGGGGCTGGCCCCAAACGCAACATCAGCCCTTTGCGGCCAGCACATCCTCGGGTGCGCCAACCGCGCGGGTCACCACCTCGCCGGTGCAGATGCGCTTGATCATGCCCGACAGGGCCTTGCCGGCACCAATCTCCCAAAACTCGGTGACGCCCGCGCCTTCCATCCACATCACACTCTCGCGCCAGCGCACCGATCCGGTGACCTGCGCTACCAAAAGCGCGCGGATGCGGTCAGGCTCGGTCACCGCCTCGGCCCGCACATTGACCACCACCGGCACTTTGGGGGCCGAAATGGCGACACCGGCCAAAGCCTCGGCCATGACCGCGGCGGCAGGCTGCATCAGCGCGCAATGGAAGGGGGCTGAGACCGGCAACAACATCGCCCGCTTGGCACCGCGCGCCTTGGCAATCTCGACCGCGCGTTCCACCGCGGCCTTGTGGCCCGACACGACCACCTGGGCAGGGTCATTGTCATTGGCGGCTTGGCAGACCTCGCCTTGGGCAGCCTCGGCGGCCACCTCCATCGCGGTCTCAAACCCCATTCCCAACAGGACCGCCATCGCGCCCACACCAACGGGCACGGCCTCTTGCATGGCGCGCCCACGCACGCGCAACAGACGTGCTGTGTCCGACAGATCCAGCGCGCCCGCCGCGCAAAGTGCCGAATATTCCCCAAGGCTGTGGCCCGCCACGAACTGTGCCTGATCCAGCCCCAGCCCTTCGGCCTCCAACGCCCGCAGCGCAGCAATCGAGGTCGCCATCAGCGCGGGTTGGGCATTCTGCGTCAGGGTCAACTCGGCAATATCGCCTTCCCAGATCAGTGCCGACAGGTTCTCGCCCAAGGCGGCATCCACCTCATCAAACACCGCTTTGGCCGCCGGATAGGTTTCGGCCAAGGCGCGGCCCATGCCAATGGTCTGGGCACCTTGCCCCGGAAACACGAATGCACGGCTCATCGCCATCCTCCCTTGATCTGCCTTTCGATTACCCCGACAGGCGCACGGGCGCAATCATCTGCACAGCCGATGTGCGAAGAGATGAGATGTTGTGCATGATCGAGGCTGTTAAGATCGCCCCCGATACAACCGGAGCCTGCACAATGCCCATGCGGAACAGCGCCACCAGTTTTGGCACCGTGGCCCGCGTCTTTCACTGGCTGACTGCAGTCGTCATCCTGACCGCCATTCCCCTTGGCTTGATTGCCAACGGCCTGTCGGCCGGGCCAGAAAGCATCGCGCTTAAGGCGCAGCTTTTCTCGTCGCACAAGACGCTGGGGATTGTCGCCTTCTTCCTTGGCGCGGCGCGCATTTTGTGGGCCTTTGGCCAACCCCGCCCGGTGCCCCTGCACCCAGAGCGGCGGCAGGAGACATTCATGGCCGAGTCGGCCCATTGGCTTTTGTATCCGTCTTTGGTGATCGTGCCACTGTCAGGCTGGGTTCATCATGCCGCCGTTGACGGCTTTGCGCCCATCCTATGGCCCTTTGGTCAGGGCCTGCCCTTTGTGCCAAAGTCCGAAACCGTGGCCAGCATGGCCGGGATGGCGCATTGGCTCTTCACCACGATTCTTGCCGCCGCGATCCTTCTGCATGTGTTGGGCGCGGTGAAACATCATCTGATCGACCGCGATGCCACCATGCGGCGCATGGCGCGTGGGGTTTCGGCCCTGGAGGTCGCCGCACCACACCGCACCCGGCTTGCCCTGCTGGTGCTGGCACTGGGGATCTACAGCGCGGGGGCGGCGGTTGCGGTCACCATGACCACCACCCCGGCGCCCCCAACATGGCCCCCCCTGCAAGCCCCGGTGCCCAACCCCGGAAACTGGCAGGTGCAGACGGGCAGCCTTGGCTTTGGCGTCACCCAGATGGGCGCGCCGGTTGAAGGCAGCTTTGCGGGCTGGACGGCCGAGATCACCTTTGATGACAGCATCATCGATGGCCCGGCGGGCAGCATAGAGGTCGTGGTGGATATGGCCTAGGTCAGCTTTGGCTCGGTCACCAAACAGGTCAAGGGCGCTGAGTTCTTCGACGTCGCCACCCACCCCACCGCGCGCTTCAGCGCCGATCTGATCGCGGCCCCCTCCGGCCCCGTTGCCACGGGCAGCCTGCAACTGCGCGGTGCCGAACAGCCGGCCACCCTGCCCTTCACGCTGCAGATCACAGGTAACAGCGCCGAGATGACCGGTCGGCTGACGCTTGACCGGCGCGACTTCGGCAAGGGTGCGGGCTACAGCGATGAGGCAACGGTGGGCTTTGCCGTTGAGATCATCGTAAAGCTGACCGCCACACGCAACTAAGGCATGCGCCCAAAGGAAAAGGCCGCGCAGGGCAATCCCGCGCGGCCTTTCCTTTGGATCCTGCGTCAGGAACCAGATTACTCAGCCGCCTTCCGCGCCTCGATCGAGATCTGCACCTGCACCTCGTCGGACACATAGGGCGCGAACTGGCCAAGGTTATAGTCCGACCGGATCACTGTGGTGGTTGCCGAAAAGCCCGCCCAAGGCGTCTTGGCCATCGGATGCTCGCCCACCTGATTCATCACCGCATCCAGAACCACCGATTTGGTCACACCGTTCAGCGACAGATCGCCGGTGATCTTGGCGGTCTTTTCGCCAGTCACTTCTCTGGCCGTCGAGGTGAAGATCACCATCTCATTGTCAGTCGCGTCAAAGAATTCGGCGCTCATGCAATGGTCAAACCGCTCTTGCCAGCCAGTCAGCATGGTCTTGACCGGAAAAGACACCGTGACCGACGAGGCCGCAGGATTAGCCTGATCGAACATGATCTCGCCATTGAAGCCCGAAAACATGCCGTAGCTGTTGGAAAAGCCCAGATGGATATAGGTGAACAAAATCTGGCTGTGGCTGGCATCCAGCGTGTATTTTTCGGCCTCGGCAAAGGCGGGGGCAGCGGCAAGGGTGGCAATCAGGGCCAAAGGGGCGAAACGGGTCGTGGAAACTCTTGCGGAAACATCCCCGGATGAGCCCGGCACGTCGACTTGATGCCCGCGACGGTTGCGCCGCTCAAGTCGCTGCTTTCAAACAGGCCCTACGCATCGGCGCACAATCGCAGCGCTGTGCGGGATCAAACTGCGCGTCCAAGCGCGCAGCGTCCGCCGTCCAAGTAAGCGCGTGCTTACGAGGAAAAGATTGCGCAGGCCTGCGTGCCGGTGCATGTGACGGCCCAGCACAGTGATCTCAGGTCCTTTCGTCCAAATGCCCCCCAGACATACTGATACCGACACGGCCCGCCAAGCAGGCGGTAGCCGCTTCGCCGCCTTCGGGAACAAACGTCCACTATTGTCGCAGCTTACGTTGACAGTTTTGGTCACTGCCTTTTTGCTGGCGACGGCCAATGCCGCCTTCTTTGCCCGTGTCTCAACGCATCTCGCGGCAAGCCCCGCGCTGATCCCCTTGGCGGGTGTGATGGCCTTTGCCGCGATTCTGTTCTGCATCGCAGTCTTTACCCTGCCCTGGCTGGTGCGACCTGTGCTTGCCCTGTCACTGGTGCTGGGCGCCGTGGCGTCGCATTTTCAAGACCGTCTGGGCGTGGTGATCGACCGTGAGATGCTGCAAAACGCGCTGAACACCACGGGCAATGAATCCCGCCATTTGTTCACAACGGATTTCGTGCTGCATTTGCTAATGTTCGGCCTGGTGCCTGCGGGCCTGGTGCTTTGGACCAAGGTCAAACCGATGCGTTGGTGGGTGCGGCTTTTGCACTATCCCTTGACGATCGTCCTTGCCATGGCGCTGTTTTTTGGCGCGCTCATGGTGGACAGCCGGACCTTCGCCTCGATGTTTCGTGAGCGGCGCGACATTTCCTCGGCGGTGATCCCGGCGACGCCCATTGTGGCGGGCGTGCGTCTTGCCAAGCTCAAACTCATCACCAACCAGCTGGTGGCCGCCCCAATCGGGCAGGATGCGGCCAAGGGCCCGCGCATCGCGGCGGCGGGCAAGCCCGTGCTGACGCTGATCGTGGTGGGCGAGACCTCGCGCGCAGCGAATTGGAGCCTTGGCACCTACGACCGCCCAACCAACCCCGAACTGGCCCGCCGCGACATCGTCTATCTGGACAAGGTCCACAGTTGTGGCACCTCAACTGCCGTGTCCATGCCCTGCATGTTTGCGCATTACGGGATGGAAAACCATTCGGAGACGGCAGCAAGATCAAACCAGAACCTTCTGGATATCTTGGCACAAACTGGAGTCGACGTGAAATGGTATGACAACAACACCGGCAGCCTTGGCACGGCTGCGCGGGTGGCGGAAACCCGCTTTGCAGCCTCTGATGACCCCGAGGCCTGTGCCAGCGGTGAATGCACGGATGCGGTGTTCTTGCCCACGCTTGACAAGGCTTTGGCCGAGATCATCAAAGACACGGTTATCGTTTACCACCAGATCGGCAGCCACGGCCCGGCCTATTACCTGCGTTACCCCGAAAGCTTTCGGCCCTTCCCCGACGATTGCCGCAGCGCCGATTTCGGCAAATGCACGCCGGATCAGATCGTCAACGCCTATGACAACACCGTTGCTTATACCGACCAATTTCTCGCCACCCTGATAGACCGGCTTGCGGCACAGGACCGATTGGCCGCCTCTATGCTGTTTGTCTCGGACCATGGGGAATCCTTGGGCGAGAACGGGCTCTACCTGCACGCCGCGCCCTATTTCATGGCCCCTGACCTGCAAACCCAAGTGCCTATGGTGCTGTGGACCTCGCCCAGCTACCGCGCGGCGATGGGGCTGGATCAAGGCTGCGTCAAGGCACGCTCGGCCAGCCTTGCCGGGCAGGTTACGCATGACAGCTTTTTCCATACACTGCTCGGCCTTGCGGATGTGACCACCAGCCTACACAATCCCGATCTTGATCTCACCACAGGTTGCCATGGCTAGCGCACAAAAACCGGCCCGCAAGAAGCCCACCCGCAAGACTGGCCTTGCGCATTTCTTCGCCGCTGCCGGCTATTCGGCAGGCGGGCTGCGGCGGTTGTCGCAGGAATCCGCATTCAGGCAAGAGATGCTGGGGCTTGTTGGTGTGCCGGTTGTGCTGTGGATCTTTGAGGCAACCGTGCTGCATTACCTTATCTTTGCAGGTCTTGCGCTTCTTGTCGTCGCACTTGAGGCCCTGAACACCGCGCTTGAATGCATCGTGGATCATTTGACACGCGATTGGGCAGGATTTGCCCGTGACGCCAAGGACCTTGGCTCGCTGGCCGTCTTGTGCGGACTTTTGAGCCATCTGTTGCTCATCGCTCATGCCATTTTGACCTAAAGCGCCACAGTGAAAACCCGCCCGAAAGGCTTGCAGCGCGCCGGGATATCTGTATAAGGCCCCATCTTTCCGCAATATCCACCGAACCGGCGCAGCCTCTCGTGGACGGGCGGCGGAAAGAGATGCCCGACCTATGAAGTGCGCCTGAGATAGAACTGGAGTGCACATGCCGCTTTATGAGCATGTTTTCATCTCGCGTCAGGACCTGTCCAACGCGCAAGCTGAAGGCCTTGTGGAACACTTCTCGACCGTCCTCGCAGACAACGGCGGCAAAGTCGTTGAAAGCGAGTACTGGGGCGTGAAGACCATGGCCTACAAAATCAACAAAAATCGCAAAGGCCACTATGCCCTGCTGAAATCGGATGCCCCTTCGGCCGCCGTGCAGGAAATGGAACGCCTGATGCGCTTGCATGATGACGTGATGCGCGTTCTGACCATCAAGGTCGATGCGCATGGCGAAGGCCCGTCTGTGCAGATGCAAAAGCGTGACGACCGCGAGCGTGGCGACCGTGAAGGTGGCTTTGGAGATCGTGGCGACCGCGGTGACCGTGGTTTCGCCCCCCGTGGCGATCGCCCCGAGCGCTCTGACCGCGCTCCGCGTCGTTGATCTGAGAAAGGACCATTCCAATGGCGAACAAACCATTTTTCCGCCGCCGCAAGGTTTGCCCCTTCTCGGGCGACAATGCTCCGGCGATCGACTACAAGGACACCCGTCTTCTCCAGCGCTATGTTTCTGAGCGCGGCAAGATTGTTCCGTCCCGCATCACCGCCGTCTCGGCCAAGAAGCAGCGCGAACTGGCTCAGGCCATCAAGCGTGCCCGCTTCCTCGCCCTGCTGCCCTATGCTGTGAAATAAGGAGCACATGACATGCAAGTGATCCTTCTTCAACGTGTGGCCAAACTTGGCCAGATGGGCGACGTGGTAAACGTCAAGGACGGCTATGGCCGCAACTACCTCTTGCCGCAGGGCAAGGCGTTGCGCGCGTCGGATGCAAACATCAAGTCGTTTGAAGTCAAGAAAGCCCAGCTTGAGGCCAATAACCTTGAGACCAAGAAAGAAGCTGATGCCGTTGGTGCCAAGCTGGACGGTCAGCGCTTTGTCGTGATCCGCTCGGCCTCGGATGCCGGCGCGCTTTACGGCTCGGTCACCGCACGCGATGCGGCCGATGCCGCCACCTCGGGCGGCTTTACCGTCAACCGCGGTCAGGTCGTGCTGGACAAGCCGATCAAGGACCTTGGTCTGCACTCGGTTACCGTGACGCTGCACCCCGAAGTGGTGGTGAAGATCCAGCTGAACGTGGCCCGTTCGGTGGAAGAAGCCGAACTGCAAGCCTCGGGCAAGTCGATCCAGGAGCTGGCTGCCGAAGCCGAAGCTGCCGCCGATTTCGAAATCGCCGAGCTCTTCGACGAAATGGGCGCAGCTGCTGGCGACGAAGATCTGTCGCGCTGATCGCAGCCCCTTATCTACGCATCAGGCCGCAAGGGAAACCTTGCGGCCTTTTGCATATGCCGGGCGTATGCCGCACATGTCGCGGATGAAGCAGCGGCACCGAGCAAAGCGCCTAAGTTTGGGGCCATGACAACCCAGTCCCCCGCCCTGAAGGGCATTCTCGCGCTTGTTGCCGGCATTGCGATCTTTTCGGTTCAGGACCTTATCCTGAAACTGATCTCTGGTGATTACCCGCTGCATCAGGCGATGCTGTTGCGCAGCCTGACGGCGATTCCATTCTTGTTGCTGATAACCCGCTATTTCGATGGCACGCTGCGCACGCTGATCAGCCCGACATGGCCTGCCATGCTGATGCGGGGTCTGCTGAATTTCTTCGCCTATACACTCTATTACCTTGCCCTTGCCGCCTTGCCGATGGCCACCACGGTGGCGCTTTACTTCACCGCCCCCCTGATGATTGTCGTGATGTCGGTGTTCATCTTGGGCGAACGCGTCTCTGCCCCGCGCTGGATTGCGGTGGCGATGGGATTCGCCGGGGTGATCTTGATGGTGCGGCCCGGCGGCGATCTGTTCGATTGGGCCGCCGTACTGCCGATCCTGTGTTCCGCGGCCTATGCTGGTTCGATGATCATGGCGCGGGTGATGGGCACGCGCGACACCGCAGCCGCCATGGCCTTTTGGGGCAATCTGGCATTTCTGGCCTGTGCTGGGGGCCTTGCCTTGGTCTTCGGCTGGGGTGGCAGCGGGGAAGGCGTACATCCCTCACTGGCCTTCCTCACCCGTGGCTGGGTTTGGCCCACCCCTTTGGACATGTTCCTGATGATGTCGTGCGGGTTCATTGCCGCCGTCGGGCTGACGCTCTTGACCCAAGCTTACCGCGTGGCGCAGTCCTCGGTCGTGGCCCCCTTTGAGTTTACCTTTGCCTTCTGGGGCATCCTGTGGGGCTGGCTCTTCTGGGGCGATCTGCCGGACGCTATGGGTTGGGCCGGGATTGGCGTCATCATCGCTGCCGGGATCTATGTCTTGCGCAGCGAAGGCGTCAGCAAGGCAAAGCCCTAGCCAAGCGCGCCAAAGCGGTCGGTCAGAGCAGCGGCATGCGGCGCAAGCACCGGGGTTTTGGCCCATTGCGCCACCAGATCCGCCCATTTCAGCGGCGCAAAGGCCACCTGATCGCCGCGCACCAAACCGGCAAACTGCGCCACCTCGCGCAGATGCAACGCCAAGCGGGCCTTATCCACGGGCTTGCCCGACCCTGCCCAATGGGAAGGCGCGGCATAAAGATAAACCAACACCGCCCCCAAGCCGCGCTTTTCCGCCCGCGTGCGCAGACCAAGCGCATGCTTGACAAGCTGCACCGCATCCAGGGACTGAAACACCACCGTGCCCGCCACCAGATCATGCATCAGCCGGGTATAGCGGCCCATGTTGGGCCCCCAGACAGGGCGATCATGGACCTCGGAGAACCCTGTGGCCTTGGCCGGGCGGAACGGCTCATAGCGTTTGGAGCAGACCCCGATCAGGGTGGTTGGCGTGGTAATCGAAACATCCAGCCAAGGGTGGCGAGCACCCGACCATGGAAAGCGCATCTCGGCCTGAAGCTCGACGCTGTCCACCTGCCCCATCGGCACACCTGGCAAGGCGGGCAAGTCGCCGGGATTTTCCAGAAAACGGCCAAAGCCATTGGCCACCAAAGCCGATGAGCTCTCAGCGCTGTCAAACTTGCCGGATTTCACCTCGTTGCCGGGGCTGCGCGACAGTTGCGCAAGGATCAGATCGGCAGGCAGATGGGGCATCAAGCTGGACATGGGGTCTCCTTTCAGGGGCTGCCCTTTGAAAAAGGGCTGGGGCTTAACCCGCTGCGTCCAGCTTTTCCTGCGCGCTCAGCCACATGGCTTCGGCACGATCCAGACCGTCCATCACCTCGGCGTATTTCTTGTTCCAGGTCTCCAACTCGCCCTTGCGGCCATCTTCATACAGCGCGGGATCGGCCAGCTTGGTGGCCAGACGGTCGCGCATTTCATTCAGCTTGGCCAACCGCTCCTCGCATTTACGCACGTCAGATTTCAGCGCCAAGATTTCGTCACGGCTGGCTTTTTTCGGTTTCTCAACCAGTTTGGGTGCAGGCTTTTCGGCCTCATCCCCCGCCAGCAATTGCCGCCGATACGCCTCAAGATCCTCGGTATAAGGCGTCACCGCCCCGCCCTTCACCAGCCAAAGCCGGTCGGCGACCAAGGACAAAAGGTGCATGTCATGCGACACCAGAATGACTGCGCCCGAATACTCGGTCAACGCCTCGACCAGCGCCTCGCGGCTCTCGATGTCAAGGTGGTTGGTCGGTTCGTCAAGGATCAACAGATGCGGTGCATCCAGCGTGGCCAACAGCAGCGACAGCCGCGCCTTTTGTCCCCCCGACAGCCGCCCCACCACGGTCTCTGCCTGTTCAGCCATAAGGCCAAAGCTGGCCAAACGCGCGCGCAGCTTGGGCTGGCCCTCGGCAGGCCGCAGCCGCATGACATGCTGCAAAGGGGTCTCGTCGATGTGCAACTCATCCACCTGATGCTGCGCGAAATAGCCGATGCGCAGCTTGGAGGATTTGGTCATCTTGCCCTCGCACGGGGCAAGCTTCCCGGCCAAAAGCTTCGACAGCGTCGATTTGCCCTCGCCGTTGCGGCCCAAAAGCGCGATACGGTCGTCCTGATCGATGCGCAGGCTCAGCTTGCGCAAGACCGGCGGACCGCCATAGCCCACCGCGCCGCCTTCGATGTTGATGATCGGCGGCGACAGCTCCTCGGGCGCGGGGAAGGTGAAGACCACCTTCTTGGCATCTTCGGGCGCAGTGATCGGCGTCATCTTTTCCAGCATCTTGACGCGCGATTGCGCCTGCACAGCTTTCGACGCCTTGGCCTTGAATCGATCCACGAACGATTGCAGATGGGCGCGGCGGGCCTCTTGCTTTTTCGCTTCCGCCTGCAAGACGGCGCGGCGTTCAGCCATCTGGCGGGCAAACTGGTCATAGCCGCCCTGCCAATAGGTCAGTTGACGGTTGTCCAGATGCAAAATCCCCTGCACGGCGCGGTTCAAAAGGCCGCGATCATGGCTGATGATCAGCACGGTATGGGGATATTTCGCCAGATAGCTTTCCAGCCACAAAGCGCCTTCCAGATCGAGATAGTTGGTCGGTTCGTCCAATAGCAGGTAATCAGGCTGGGCAAACAAGACACCGGCCAAAGCCACCCGCATCCGCCAGCCGCCCGAGAAATCCGAACAGGGGCGCAACTGCGCCTCGGCGTCAAAGCCCAGTCCCTTCAGAATGGACGACGCCCGCCCCTCGGCAGACCATGCGTCGATATCCGCCAGCCGCGCCTGAATTTCGGCAATCCGGTGCGGGTCATGTGCGGTGTCCGATTCAGCCAACAGCGCCGCCCGCTCGGTGTCGGCTTGCAACACCGTCTCAAGAAGTGACGTCGAGGAGGACGGCACCTCCTGCGCCACCCCGCCAATGCGCGCACGGGTGGGAATCGAGATCGCCCCCCCCTCCAGCGCCAACTCGCCCCGGATCAGGCGAAAGAGCGTGGTCTTGCCCGCCCCGTTGCGCCCGACCAGGCCCACCTTGTGGCCTGTGGGAATCGTCGCCGAGGCGCCCTCGAACAGCGGGCGGCCTTCAACACTATAGGTGATGTCTTCAATCTTCAGCATGCTGCGGCCTTGCCTCAGCCCATGGGAAAGGTCAACAGATGCCTTCAATGCGGCGCAAATATCTCGCGGGGGAGTCGCAGCAAGGCTGCGACGGGGGCGCGAAGCCCCCTTCTTTGCCGCCCTTCTTTGCCCGCCTTCTTTTCATTGTCATCTTCCCATGCTATGCGCCGCGCCATCACATCGGGCCAATATCGGCCCCCATCCATGGAGAGCCAAATGGCCATCGAACGCACCTTGTCGATCATCAAGCCCGACGCCACCAAGCGCAATCTGACCGGCAAGATCGTCGCCAAATTCGAAGACGCCGGCCTGCGGGTCGTCGCCTCCAAGCGCATCCATCTGACCAAGGCTCAGGCTGGCCAGTTCTACGCAGAACATGCCGAGCGCGGGTTCTACGGTGAGCTGTGCGATTTCATGGCTTCCGAACCGGTTGTTGTGCAGGTTCTGGAAGGCCAAGACGCCATTGCCAAGAACCGCGAAGTCATGGGCGCCACGGACCCGGCTCAGGCCGCCCCCGGCACGATCCGCAAGGAGTTTGCGCTGTCCAAGGGCGAAAACTCGGCCCACGGGTCAGATTCGCCTGCAGCCGCTGCGCGCGAAATCAGCTTCTTCTTCTCGGGTCTTGAACTGGTCGGCTGAGCCTGCCTGCCTTGCCTGAAAACCCGCAAAGCCGCCCCGCAAGGAGGCGGCTTTGTTCTTGGCGAAAAAGGCGTTTTAAAACAAAATGATATCGGCTGAGGGGAGGGCGGTTGCACCGTCTTGCAAGGGGGCAATCAGAACCGGCCCTGCCGCGCCCATGCCATCCGCGTCGAACCACAGGCGATGGGTGACGTTGTTGAAGATAGACCGATCATCGGCATCCAACGCATCGCGGCGGTTCGCGAGGTGCAGGCGAAACTGCGCTGGCAATAGTGAGCCTGGCTTAAGTCCACCACCAAACCCAGCCCACGATGGAAACGCGGTGGTCATTGCAACGCCCGCCACGGATCATGTCATGTCCAGTGCCGCCCCAGACCTGATCATCCCCCGCCTCCGACACAGGCGCAGATTTGCGAGATGCCAGATGTCGCGTTTCTATAATGCGGGTCATTTCCCGCCCAAAGCGCCTTGCCAGTCATGGTGTGAGTTGCGCCAGATCTTTATGGAACATTAGTCTAATCGTTCAGATTAGGCTTAAATTCATAGCCGTTATGATGAATTGGACGCGTGTCGGTCATGCCGCTCTTTCCTTTGAGACCCCCAAGATTGGGCCAACCAAGGCGGGTGTCAGGCAAGCGCGGCAAGGCAGGCCAAAACATGTTTTGATATGTTAATGTCAGGCCACTTTGCGCGTTATGTTGCGAGAAGGCACGCGGGCGACGCTTGGCGCGAATCTGGCAAAATCCCTGTCAAATAGGTAACGGAATCTTCCCAAAAGACGCGACTTAGCCGCCACTTTTTCGTTCGGTTTTCATCACCCAGCGGCCGCTTTCTTCCGACCAATACTGCGCCGCCATGTCAAGGTTTGTCAGTCTGGACCACAGGCCGCGTGCGGTTTGCACGGCGGTCTCATTGTTGCCGTCAAACAAGATCCAAAGCCGCTCTAGCGCCTCCTCGCCGGGCAAAGGCTCGGCCCCGTCCATAAGCACCACGCCTTGCGCCCCGTTCACGGCGGCACCTGCGCCCAAGAGGACGGGTTGGTCAGCGTCCCAGTCGCCGCCCTCACAGGCATGTGGCAGGAAGCTGTCATCGGGCTCGACCCAAAGCCGGGCTTCCATCCGTTCCAGGCGCGCAGGATCGGGGCTGCGCAACATGACCCGCCAGCCCGCCGCCATCGCACGGGGCAGGATAAGCGCGAGCACCTCTTCGGGCCCTGAGCGCGTCAGATGGTAGAACATGGCCGTGCCCATCAGGCGACCGATGTGCGGTGGCAGGCGCTGCCATGGGTATTTGGGCCTCGATGAAAGGCCAAGGTCACGCCTTTCCTTCAAAGCGGTCGCGGATGAGCCGATTAAGCGCCAGCACCCCCCAGCCGGTGGCACCTTTTGGGGCGAGCGTGCTGTCAGATTTCAAAAGCGCTGTGCCCGCGATGTCGAGATGGATCCACGGCATGTCATCTTTGACAAAACGGCGCAGGAAATGTGCCGCCGTGATAGCCCCACCGTCGCGACCGCAGGAATTGACGATATCGGCCACGCGGCTTTTCAGCTTGGCGTCATAGCCATCGCCCATCGGCATCCGCCAAGCGCCCTCGCCTTCGGATTGGGCGGCGGCAAGGAAAGCATTGCACAAGGTATCGTCGTTTGAGAAGACGCCAGTGTTTTCATGGCCCAAGGCCACGATGATCGCGCCGGTCAAGGTGGCAAGGTCGATCATGCCCTTGGGTTTGAAACGCTCTTGCGTGTACCAAAGCACATCAGCCAAGACAAGGCGGCCCTCGGCGTCGGTGTTGATGACTTCGATCGTATCGCCCTTCATGGATCGCACCACGTCGCCGGGCCGCTGCGCCTTCCCGTCGGGCATGTTTTCAACCAGCCCAACCAGGCCCACGACATTGGCGCGCGCCTTGCGCAAAGCCAAGCTGCGCATGACGCCGGCCACGACGGCTGCCCCGCCCATGTCCATGGTCATCTCTTCCATGCCACCGGCGGGCTTGATGGAAATACCGCCCGTGTCAAAGACCACACCCTTACCCACCAGCGCCAAGGGGGCCTCACCCGCCTTGCCGCCCTTCCATTGCATGACCACAACCTTTGAAGGGCTCTCCGACCCCTGCCCCACGCCCAACAGCGCGCGCATGCCAAGCTTTTTGAGGTCAGCCTCTTCGAGGATTTCCACCTCAAGGCCCAGCTCATGCATTGCCGCCAGACGGGCGGCGAAATCCTCGGTGGTCAGCACATTGGCCGGTTCATTCACCAGATCGCGGGTGAAGAACACGCCTTCGCTAAGCGCGGCCAAGGGGGCAGCCGCGGCGGCCGCCGCTTCGGGGCGGGCGCAGGCGAGCGCAACGGGGCCCAGTTGTTTTTTCTCGCCCGACTTGTGGGCGCTAAAATCATAGGCCCGCAGCGCAAGGCCAAAGGAAAGCTCCGCCGCCTGGGGGTGCGTCTCGGCCAGCACATGGGCGCCACCCTTGCCCACGACGCGGCCAATGGCGGCACCGGCCTTGCGCGCCTCAAGCAACGTGGCTTTTCGCGGCAGCTTGACCAGCATCAGCGCCTCGGCGGCAAGCCCGGCGGGATAGGCCAGTGTCAGGCTTTCCCCGGTCTTGGTCCGCGCCCAATCGGCGCTCGAGAGCGCGCGGGTCAACATGCCGCGCGTCAGCCGATCCAACCGGCGCGCGGCCGGGCTAGAGGGGGCATCGCCCTCGGCCAAAAGGGCCACAAGGCCGGGGGTGCCAGCCAGACGGTCAAGGTCGGTGGCGGTGAAGGTCAGGGCGACGGGCTGGTTCATCGAAAATCCTTATGGCTCCGCACGATCATCCGCGCGGCTTTTTGCGCAAAGCTAGCGAACGGGACCGGGCTTGGCCAGATAGCAGTTTTCCCTGTCCGGGAATGTTGATAGCGTCAAAAGCGCAAACGCCACAAGGATTAGCGTCTCTTGCCCAGATTCGACCGATATCTGCTGACTCAGCTTCTGGCCGTCTTCGGCTTTTTTGCGCTGGTGTTGGTGCTGGTCTATTGGGTGAACCGGGCGGTGGGCCTGTTTGACCAGTTGATCGGGGATGGTCAGACGGCGCTTGTGTTTCTGGAGTTATCAGTTCTAACCCTGCCCAATGTGATCCGCGTGGTCTTGCCGATCGCGGCCTTTGCGGCGGCGGTCTTTGTGGCCAATCGGTTGACGCAGGACAGCGAAATGGTGGTGATGCAGGCCACAGGGTTTTCCTCGTTTCGGCTGGCGCGGCCGGTTTTGATGTTTGGGTTGATTGTGGCGGCGGGGCTTATGGTGCTGTCGCATGTGCTTGTTCCGGCAAGCCGTGAGGCGTTGGTCCTGCGCTATGCCGAGATCCGGCAGAACGTCACAGCACGGTTTTTGACCGACGGGCAGTTCACCCATCCTGCGCCGGGCCTGACGCTCTATGTGCGCGAATTGGCCCCCTCGGGTGAGTTGCTGGATCTGTTTTTGACCGATGCCCGAAGCCCCGACCGAACAACGACTTATACCGCGCAAAAGGCGCTTTTTGCACGCACCGACAGCGGGCCAAAGTTGTTGATGTTCAATGGGCTGGTGCAGCAGATTGATGGCCAGACCCAGCGGCTGTCGCTTACGCGTTTTGCCGATTTCACCTATGATCTGGCGGGCCTGATCCCGCAAGTGACACCCGGCGCGCGCAGCATCGATGCGCTGAGCACGGCCGAGCTTATGGCCGCCAACCCAGAGGATCTGGCCGAGACACGGTCCACGCGGGCAGAGTTTTTGTATGACGGGCACAACCGTTTTGCCCAACCGTTTTTGGCGGTTGGGGCCGCACTGATTGGCTTTTCCGCCCTCTTGATGGGCTCATTCAGTCGGTTTGGGTTGTGGCGGCAGGTGGGGGTAGCCATCGTGCTTTTGGTGGCGGTGCAAGGGGTGTCCTCGGCAGCCATCGGACTGGGGCTGCGATCAGATCAGGGCTGGATCTGGGCCTATGCCGCGCCGATCTTTGGGTTGGCGCTGGGGGTGGGTATGTTGTGGTGGTCCGAGCGGCCACGCCGAGTGCGGAGGGCCTTCACGTGACGCTGGACCTTTACATTGCGCGGCGCTTTATCGGCAGCTTTCTGCGGGTCTTTGGCGTGTTCTTTGGTGTTTTGACTTTGATCGACGTGATTGAACAGATCCGCAAGTTTTCGCAAAGCGGCATCGGGCTGGTCGAGGCGCTGGTGCTTGCCGTGCTGAATGTGCCGCAAAACATGTATTTGATCCTGCCTTTGGTGATGGTGCTGGCAGGGATCACGTTGTTCTTGGGGCTGGCCAAGTCGTCTGAACTGGTGGTGGTGCGCGCGGCTGGGCGGTCGGGGCTGCGGTTTTTGGTCCCTCCTGTGGCGACTGCATTGGTGATTGGGATTTTCGCCGTGACGGTGTTGAACCCCTTAGTGGCGGCGACCTCGAAAGAATACGATCTGCGTGCTGCCGCGCGGGCGGCCGGTGACAGCGGTGTGCCTTCGGTCTTGTCCTTGTCGGCCGAGGGGCTGTGGTTGCGCCAAGGCGATGCGAGCGGGCAAACCGTGATCCACGCCACGAGCGTTTCGCCGGGGGCGACAGACCTCGGCGGGGTGAGTTTTCATCTGTTTTCGCCCGAGGGGCGGATCACAGGCCGGATCGTGGCCGACCGGGCGCGGCTGGAGCCGGGACAATGGATTTTGGAAGAAGCCAAGCGATGGGATTTCGCGAATGACAATCCCGAAGCGCAGGCTCTGACCTCAGCAGTTCCCCTGTCCCTTGCGACCGACCTGACGCCGCAAGAGTTGATGGAGAAGCTGGGCTCGCCCGCGGCGGTGGCGTTTTGGGATTTGACCGCCCAAGCCCAAGCGCTGGAGCAGGCGGGATTTTCGGGCGCGGCCTATCGCTTGAGCTACCAGATGGAGCTGGCGCTGCCCTTGTTGATGGCGGCGATGGTGCTGGTGGCCGCGGGCTTTACCATGCGCCATGCACGCTTTGGTCAAACCGGGCAGATGGTGCTTTATGCCTTGATCGGTGGGTTCTTGATTTTCTTCCTGCGCAGCTTTGCGCAAGTGCTGGGCGAAAATGGCCAGATCCCGATTCTGGTGGCAGCATGGAGCCCGCCTATTGCCGCCGCGCTCTTGGCGCTGAGCCTCTTGTTGCATCTGGAGGATGGCTGACATGCGTCGCATTCTTTTTATGATGGCAGTCGTGGTTTTGGCCGCAATGTTGGGGTCCGAGGCCCGCGCGCAGGATCAAGCCACTCTGGTGGCCGATGTTTTGCGCATTGAGAGTGACCGGAGATTGGTAGCCGAAGGCGCGGTCGAGATCTTTTACCAAGGGCGGCGGTTAACGGCCGCGCGGCTCAGCTATGACCGGGTGGCTGACAGCCTGACGATCGAAGGTCCGATCACGCTGACCGATGGCAGCGGGGTGACAGTGCTGGCCAGTCAGGCCGAGTTGAAGGCGGATATGTCCGAAGGCATTCTGCGCTCGGCCCGGGTGGTGATGAATGACCAGTTGCAACTGGCTGCCGCCGAGGTGATGCGCCTCGGGGGGCGCTATACCGCGATGACGCAGGTTGTCGCCTCATCGTGCAAGGTGTGTGCTGGCAGTGCCACGCCATTGTGGGAGATTCGCGCCCGGCGCGTGGTGCATGACCAAACCGAACGGCAGATCTATTTCGACAATGCCTCGCTGCGGTTGGGCGGAGTGCCGGTGTTTTACATCCCGCGCCTGCGGATGCCAGACCCGACGCTGGAGCGCAGCACCGGGTTCTTGATTCCCGCGCTGCGATCATCTTCGACCTTGGGCACCGGGCTGCGCTGGCCCTATTTCATCACAGTTGGACCCAGCCGCGACCTGACGGTGACGCCCTTTGTGGCCACCAAGAATGTCAGCGCGGTGGAACTACGCTATCGCCAGGCCTTTCGAACTGGCGAGATTTCGGTGACAGGCATGGCCGCGCGCGACCGGCTCCAGACCGGGCAAACACGGGGCCATGCGCGTGCCGAGGGGCGGTTTGACTTGCCCGATGGCTTTGAGCTGCGCTTTGACGCGCAGGTGGTGTCAGACCGAGCGCTGCTGTGGGACTACGGTCTTTCGGATGCAGACCGGCTGAACAGCACAATTGGCATAACACGGACCCGGCGCAACGAGCATATCGCGGCACGCCTGATCTCGATCCGGACGCTAAGGGCGGGCGAGCCTTCTGACACGCTCGCGGCACGTTTGGGAGATCTGACATGGCAGCGGCGGTTCAGCCTTGGCCCTCTGGGCGGTCAGGGGGGATTGCAATTCGCCGCCCATGGCCATCGCAGATCTTCAGGCGATTCCGACGACGCCGATCCTGACGGCTTGACCAACGGGCGCGATGTGGTTCGGGCGCGAATCCGGGCAGATTGGCGGCGCGACTGGATTTCGGACAAGGGTCTGGTTTTCGGCGTACTGGGCGAGGTGACGACCGATCTTTATCGCATCGACGATGTCGACTCAGACTATGGTGGTACCCACAACCGCAGCCACGGCGCCTTTGCTGCCGAGCTGCGCTGGCCCTTGGTGAAGGCAGGCAAAGGTGGGGTAAACCACCTGTTGGAACCGGTCATTCAACTTGTGGTCGCGCCGAACCGGGCAGCGCGACTGGCCAATGAGGATTCGGTTCTGGTCGAGTTCGATCAAGGTAATCTGTTCAGCCTGAACCGCTTTCCCGGGGCGGACGCGGTGGAACGCGGGGTGCGGGCCAATTTGGGGCTGAACTATCTGCGGCGCGATCCCGCAGGCTGGACCTTGGGCGTCGCGCTGGGCCGGGTGCTCCGCGCCCGGGATCTGACGCAGTTTACCGCCGGCTCGGGGCTGGACGGGCGCAATTCCAACTGGCTGGCTGCGTGGCAGGTAACCCATGCTGGTGGGACGCAGTTGACCAGCCGGCTTTTGCTGGATGACGGGTTCGGGTTAACCAAGGCCGAGATGCTCTTGGCCTATGACCAGCCGCGCTTTGGGCTTGAGGCGGGGCTTTTGTATCACAAAGAGGATGAGGCCGAAGGGCGGACACTCGACACGCGTGAAGTGGTCTTTGATGGCCGCGTTGCACTGGGCCAGGGGGGCTGGCAGGCCCAGCTGTCCAACCGCTATGATCTCGAAGCAAAGCGGGCCTCGAACGCCGGCCTTGGGCTTTTGTTTCGCAACGAATGCCTCTCGGTCGATCTTTCTCTCTCGCGTCGGTTCACATCCTCGACTAGTGTGAGGCCGGTCACGGATCTTTCGGTTTCACTGGAGCTTTTGGGCTTTGGCGGGTCAACCGAGCCGGGCCCCTCGCGGCAATGCCGGGAATGAACGGTGGGCCGAAAAGACATAAGGGTTGGCTGACGGTGCGGTCAGGGATGGCGAACGAATGCATGCGATGAACACAGAACCGATGCGGAACCGGATGGAATGGAAAGTCGCGGGCTGCGGGCTGCGGCGGCTGGCCCTTGGCG
>JBILYK010000045.1:0-26712 GCA_044377735.1 Paracoccaceae bacterium
GCTGGCATGACCGCGAAAAACTGGACAACTTTGGCGATCCTTTCCATTTTATGGGGGGGATCGTTTTTGTTTATTGAAGTGGCTTTGACCGGGTTTCCGGTCCTGACCATTGTCTGTGCGCGGGTCGCAGGCGCGGCGGCGGTCTTGGGTCTGTGGTTGGCCGCGGTCGGGCCGGGGTTCCCACGCGGTCAACAGGTCTGGGCGGCGCTGCTGGTCATGGGGATCTTGAACAACGTCTTGCCCTTTACCCTGTTTGTGCTGGCGCAAGGCCAGATCACGGCGGGGCTTGCGTCGATCCTGAACGCCACGACCCCGCTTTGGACGGTGATTGTCGCGCATCAATTCACCCGCGATGAACGGCTGAGCGCCAGCAAGGCCGCGGGGCTCCTGTTGGGGTTTGTTGGGGTGACGGTGATTGCAGGCGGTGACCGGGCCGGGCATTTCTGGGCCATTCTCGCCTGTCTTGTCGCGGCGGTGTCTTATGGGTTTGCCGGGGTCTGGGGGCGGCGGTTCAAAGCCATGGGGCTTGCGCCGATGCAGGTGGCTTTTGGGATGCTGACATCGTCAAGCCTTTTGGTCTTTCCATTCTGGATGGGAATTGACCGGCCCTGGCAGGCCGATAGCCCGGCCTTGGCCCCGGTTTTGGCGCTGGCCGCTTTGGCGGTTTTGTCTACGGCGCTGGCCTATGTCTTGTATTTCCGGCTTTTAGCGCGCGCCGGGGCGACCATGCTGTCTTTGGTGACCTTGCTTATTCCGGCCTCGGCTTTGGGGTTGGGGGCCTTGGTTTTGCAAGAAGCAATCTTGCTGCATCATCTGTTCGGGCTGGCGCTCATTCTGCTGGGCCTGTTGGCGATTGACGGAAGGCTGTCGAAATGGCGCGGTTAGCCGGGGGCCGCGCAGCAGATGAGGCAGAATGGGCCGCCTTTGCCGCGCGGACCGGCGGGGAGGGGCTGATTTACGGCGTTGCTTCGACCGGCATTCATTGCCGCGCGGGTTGCCCGGCCCGCACGCCTTTCCGGGTCAATCTTCGGCTGTTTGGAACGGTTCACGAGGCCGAGGCCTGCGGCTTTCGCGCCTGCAAGCGCTGCGGGGGCGGGGAGGAGCGCTGAGACTGGCTGTGCAAAAAAACCGCGACCAGGATTCAATGTCGTGGGGGGCACAGAAGCTGCCATCTGGCTACAGGACCACCCGCGCCGTCTCGCGCAGCCAAATATGGCCGCACAGGGGTGTCAAACCCCCGTTTTCAGAACGCGATCATGGTGTCCAGGTGAGGAAATTGCCAATCAGACGCAGGCCGAGCGCTTGTGATTTCTCGGGGTGAAATTGCATGCCTACCATGGTGTCACGACCGATGATGGCTGTGATGTCACCGCTATAGTCGCAATGGGCAAGCCGGTGGGCCGGGTTGGTCACCTTGAAATGGTAGGAATGCACGAAATAGGCGTGATCACCGGTCTGGATGCCGTTCAGCACCGGGTGGACATGGTCGATGACCAGATCGTTCCAGCCCATATGCGGCACTTTCAAGGACGGATCGGCGGGCGTGATTTTAACCACCTCGCCAGGGATCCAGTCAAAGCCTTGGGTGTCGTGATATTCGTGGCCCGAGGTCGCCATCATCTGCATGCCGACGCAGATGCCAAGGAAGGGACGGGCGCGGGTGGTGATGGCCTCTTCGATCGCCTCAAAGAGCCCACCATAAGACCCAAGTGCTGCGCGGCAGGCCGGAAAGGCGCCGTCACCGGGAAGCACGATCCGGTCGGCGCGGGCCACATCCTCGGGGCGCGAGGAGACAAGGATATCACCTGCGCCGGTTTCCACCGCCATGCGCTGAAAGGCTTTTTCGGCGGAATGAAGGTTGCCACTGTCATAATCGACGAGGACGGTGAGCATATCTGAACCCTTGATGCGTGTGGTCCCGTCGGATGCCTCCGGCGGGAGTATTTGGGCCAAGATGAAAGGCTAGAGCGCGCCTTTGGTCGAGGGCAGCACGCCGGCCATGCGCGGATCAGGCTCTACCGCTTCGCGCAGGGCGCGGGCGACGGATTTGAAGGCGGCCTCGGCAATGTGGTGGCTGTTGAAACCGTGGATCAGATCGACATGGAGCGTGATGCCGCCATGGGTGGCGAGGGCTTGGAAGAACTCGCGCACAAGCTCGGTGTCGAAGGTGCCGATCTTGGGGCTGGGGAATGGCAGGTTCCACACAAGGAAGGGCCGCGCTGACAGATCCAGCGCGCAGGCGACTTGGGTGTCGTCCATCGCCAGACGAAAGTGGCCATAGCGGCGGATACCCTTTTTGTCCCCCAGCGCGCGGGCCAAGGCTTGGCCCAGGGCAATGCCGCAATCTTCCACCGTGTGGTGGTCATCAATGTGCAGATCGCCCTTGGCCTTGAGCGTGATGTCGATCAGCGAGTGGCGGGCGAGTTGGTCGAGCATATGGTCGAAAAAGCCCACGCCCGTGTGGCAGGTGGACTGGCCCGTGCCATCGAGGTTCACCGCGACCTCAATCGCGGTTTCATGGGTCTTGCGGGTGATCTCGGCCTTGCGCATGGGGCTCTCCGTCTCGGATGGCTGCCTTATAGGCTGCGGGGGCGGGCTTGCAAAGCCTTTGATCCCGCGACTAGATGGCCCGGAGTTCAGGGCGTCGGGGATGTGGGATGCAGTGTTTCAAGGCCTATGACATACGTGGGCGGCTGGGTGATGAGTTGAACCCCGATATCGCGCGGACCATCGCACGGGCTTTTGCCGAGGAACTGGGTGCGCGCCGGGTGGTCTTGGGCCATGATCCGCGCGCCTCGTCCGAGGAATTGGCGGCGGCGGTGGCAGATGGGCTGAGGGCGGCTGGGGCGGAGGTGCTGTTTTTGGGCCTGTGCGGCACGGAAGAGATGTATTTTGCCACCGATCATTTGGGCGCGGATGCGGGCATTGAGGTGACCGCCAGCCACAATCCGATGGATTACAATGGGATGAAGCTGGTGGGACCGGGGGCAAAGCCGTTGCCCGCGCCGGTTTTCGCGGCCGTGCGGGCGCGGGCTGAGGCGGGTCTGTTCGGCTCCGCGGGGCAGGGCGGTTTTACCCCCGTGGATACACGCGCGGAGTATGTGGCGCGGGTGATGTCCTTTGTCGACGCGGCGGCATTGCGTCCCTTGCGGGTGGTGGTCAATGCGGGCAACGGTGCGGCAGGGCCAACCTTTGACGCGCTGGCAGCCGCGTTGACGGCGGCGGGCGCGCCTTTGGAGTTCATCCGGCTGCACCACGTGCCGGATGGCCGTTTCCCCAATGGCATCCCGAACCCGCTTTTGCCCGAAAACCAGCCGGTGACGGCTAAGGCCGTACGCGCCCAAGGGGCTGATTTGGGCGTCGCTTGGGACGGCGATTTCGACCGCTGTTTTATCTTTGATGAAACCGGGGCCTTTGTGGCGGGGGAATATGTTGTCGGCCTTTTGGCCGAGGTCTTTCTGGCCAAAGAGCCGGGGGCCACGATTGTGCATGACCCTCGAGTGATTTGGAACACCCAAGACGTGGTGGCGCGGGCTGGGGGGCGGGCGGTGATGACCCCGACGGGACATGCCTATCTGAAGGCTGCAATGCGCGGGCATGGCGCGGTCTATGGCGGCGAGATGTCGGCGCATCACTATTTCCGCGATTTCATGTGCTGCGATTCTGGCATGATCCCATGGCTTTTGGTGGCCGAGTTGATGGGGCGGTCGGGGCAAAGCCTGTCGCAGCTGTTGGCCCCGCGGCGGGCGGCCTTTCCGTCTTCGGGCGAGGTAAACTTTAAGGTGGCTGATGTCACCAAGATCACCGCCAAGATCGCCTACAGCTACGGCGCGCAGGCCGAGGATGTGGACCATCTGGACGGCCGCAGCTTTGACATGGGGGCGTGGCGGTTTAACCTTCGCGCGTCAAACACCGAGCCCTTGCTGCGGCTGAACGTCGAGGCGCGGGCCGACCTTGGCGGCGATGCAGCACTTGTCGCGCTGAAAGTGGACGAGTTGTCGGCCTTTATCGCAGGCTGAGCGCGCGGCGCTGGGTTGCCTGCGGCGACAGCGCCAGGACATAGTGAGGCGGCCGGACGCTGGGTTCCGGGGCGGCCTGCTTTAGGTCCAAACCTGATCGGGGTCGGGCAGCGGGATGGCGTCCAAAAGCTCGCGCGTGTAGGCGGATTTGGGGGCGTTGAACACCTCTGCCGTGGCTGCGTTTTCAACGATCTCGCCGCGATAGAGCACCAAGACCCGGCTGCACAGCCGACGGATCACGCTCAGATCATGGCTGATGAAGGCCAGCGTCAGGCCCAGTTCCTTGACGAGATTTTCCAACAGGTTCAGCACTTGCGCCTGCGAGGACACATCAAGACCCGAGACAATCTCATCGGCCAGAATGAAATCAGGCCTGAGCGCAATGGCGCGGGCAATGCCGACGCGCTGGCGCTGGCCACCCGACAGCTCATGCGGGAATCGGGCCGCGAAATGGCGCGGCAGACCGACATGATCCAGCGCATCCAGCATTTTGGCCTCAACCTCGTCAAAGCCATGCAGCGACAAGGGGGCGGCAATGATCTGGCTGACGCGGTGGCGCGGATTGAGGCTGCTCATCGGGTCTTGAAAGATCATCTGAAAGCGGCGGCGCAGGGGGCGCAAGGTCGCTTCATCGAGATGGGTGATGTCTTGTCCATCAAAGCGCACGTGCCCGCCGGTCGGCTCCAACAGCCGCACCATGGCGCGACCAAGTGTCGACTTGCCCGAACCTGAGCCGCCGACAATGCCCAAAATCTCGCCCTTGGGCAGGGCAAAGCTCAGCCCCTTCAGGATCTCCAGCCGGGGCGCGGGCCCCAACAAGGGCTTGCGCGTCATATCGGGCAGCGACAAGTGCAGGTTTTCGATCTGATACAGGTCAGCCATGGCGGTGGCTCCGGTCATGGGCCGCCACTTCGGCTTGCACAGCGGCGATCACCGCCTCGGGCACGGGGGTAAGGCTCGCGTCCGGATCGGTGTATTTCGGCGTGGCGGCGAGAAGCGCGCGGGAATACGCATGCGCCGGTTCGCGGAAGAAATCACGCACCTTGGTGCTTTCCACCACCATCCCGCCATAAAGAACCGAGAGCGACTGGCAGACCTTGGAGACCACGCCAAGATCATGGGTGACAAACAGCAGTGCGGTGCCATGGCGGGCCTGCAGATCGGCGATCAGCTTCAGGATCTGCTTTTGGACCGTCACATCCAGCGCGGTGGTCGGCTCATCCGCCACGATCAGCTTGGGTTCGGCGGCAAAGGCCGAGGCGATCAGGATGCGCTGGCGCATGCCGCCCGACAGTTCATGCGGATAGGCACGCATCACGCGCTCGGGGTCGGGGATTTGCACCTCGGCCAACAATGCATGCGCCCGCGCCTCAGCCCGGTCGCGCGACCAGCCCAAGATATCGACCAGACGGTTGGTGATCTGCGGCCCGATCCGGCGCGAGGGGTTGAGCGCGGTCAGCGGGTCTTGCGGGATCAGCGCGGCTGTCGCCCCAATGCGGCGGCGGCGCTCGGCGGGGGGGAGCGACAAAAGATCGACGCCGTCCAGCTCTATCGCGCCTTGGGTGATTTCGATGGAGCTTGGCAAAATGCCCAGAACCGCCTTGCCGATCATCGACTTGCCCGCCCCACTTTCACCAACAAGCCCACGCACTTCGCCGGCGCCCACGGTCAAGGACACATTGCGCAGAATGGGAAAGGTGGTGCCTTTCAGGCGGGCCGACAGGCCCTTGATCACCAGATAGCTCATCTCAGCACCGGATCAAAACGGTCCTTCAACCCTTCGCCAAGTTGGGAAAACGACAGTACGGTTAAAAACAGCGTGACCAGCGGGAAGATCAACACCCACCACGCCTGATGGATCGAGCTGCGTCCTTCGGCAATCATCCCGCCCCAGGTTGGGTCATCGGTGGAGATCGACAGGTTCACGAAGGACAAGATTGCCTCAACGATCACCGCGATGCCCATTTCCAGCGTGAGCAGCACCACGATGGTCGGCAGCACATTGGGCAGGATCTCGGTCACCATAGTCGACAGGCGCTTGCGCCCGGCCACCTGGGCCGAGGCAACATAATCCATCGCGCCCTGTGCCATCGCCTCGGCCCGCACCACGCGGGCAAAGCGTGTCCAGTCGATGACGACAATGGCGATGATGATCGACCACAGGCCGGGCCCCATGACGGCGATCAACAGGATCGAGAACAGAACGGGCGGAAAGGCCATCCAGATGTCAATCGCGCGGCTGATCACTACATCGACCCAGCCGCGCAGGAACCCCGCCAAAAGACCCAAGGTCGCACCGATGAGGCAGGTCAACGTGCCCGCCACCAGCGCCACGATCAGCGCGACGCGCGCGCCATGCAGGATGCGGCTCAGCACATCGCGGCCCAGACTGTCGGTGCCCAAAAAATACCCCGGCTCGGTGCCCAGCACCCAGACCGGTGGCAAGCGGCCAAGGAACAGGTCCTGCGCCAAAGGGTCTTGCGGCGCGATCCACGGTGCCAAAATAGCCCCCAGCGCCAAAAGGCCCAACCAGGTGGCCGAAAGCCACAGGCGCAAACCTGCGCTGCGTTGGACCTGCGAACGCCCGTCAACCATGGCGCAGCCGCGGGTTCAACAGGGCATAGGACAGATCGACAATCAGGTTCACCGCCGTAAAGATCACGGCAAACAAGATCACGATCCCTTGGATCAACGGCAGATCGCGGTTGATGACCGCATCAATCGCCATATTGCCCAAGCCCTCATAGGAAAACAGCCGCTCGATAATCACCGTGCCGCCGATCAGAAAGGTGAACTGCACACCCACCAGCGTCAGGGTCGGCAAGATGGCATTGGGCAAAGCCTCCCGCGTAATGACATGGGTCTCGCCATAGCCCTTGGTGCGCGCCAGCATTACGTAATCCAGATGCATGGTTTCCTTCAGGCTTTGCTTGAGAAGCTGGCCGATGATCGCCGCCAGCGGAATGGCCAGCGCAAGGGCGGGCAAGAACATGTGGCTGACAATATCGGCCCACAGATCGAAGCGCAGGCGCACAAGACTTTCAAACAGGTAGAAATCGGTGGTGAAAGGCAACTCAAGACTGGGCGTCACCCGGCCCGAGATATGAAAGACCGGCCACAACACACCAAAGAGCAGGATCAAAACCAGACCCCACAGAAAATCCGGCACCGACAGCGCCATGCCATTGGCCACGTCAATCCCCGCCTCCACCTTGGTGCCGCGCTGGCGCGTGCCGGTCAGTGCCAAGACACCGCCCATGATGACGGCCATAACCAAGGCCATGATCGACAATTCCAGCGTGGCCGGCAGCCGTCCCAAGACAAGGCTCAGCACCGGCTGATTGGTGGTGATTGAAGTGCCGAAATCGCCCTGCAGCACACCCTGACACCAGATCAGAAACTGCTCGGGGATCGAGGTGTCCAACCCATAGCGCTCGGTCAGCCGCGCGATGTCCTCTTCGGTCGCGCCGGGCGGCAGCATCATGGCAATCGGATTGCCGGGCACGATGCGAATGACGAAAAACACAATCACGGCCACCCCGATCAGGGTGATGGCCGTGGTCACAAGGCGCAAAAGAAAGGCGCGGATCAGCTGCATAAATGGTGACTTGCCTGCATTTGCCGAACAAAGACCCTGCCAAGGCGAACCCCGACATGGCCTTCAATGCGGCCCAAATATCCTGCGGGGGGTCCGGGGGGCGCAAAGCCCCCCGGCCTTTTCGCAAAAGTGACGGGTCCGGGCTTATGCCCGCTTCATCAGATGCGGCAACAAGGCGCCCGAGGCATGCGGGGTCACCACCACGCCCGGCGCGGCCAAGACCGGCTGGACATATTGCAGCAGAGGGATGACCAGCGCGTTTTCGGCGACAAAGCGGTCAACCGCTTTCCAGCCCTCAATGCGCTTTGCCTCGTCCTTCTCACCCCACAAGGGGCCGATCATGCCGATCAGATCCTCGCCATCCCAGACCGAGTGGGGTGAGGGGCCGAACATGGCAAAGCCGGTCGAGGTTGTGGGGTCGCCCACAGAGTTGCCCCAGTTGTAGAAGGCGGCCGGTGCCAACGTGTCAGCCCCGCGCAGCTCGTAGTGCTTCGCGATCTCGTAGATCTCGATCTCGGCCTCGATCCCAACCTTGCGCCAAAGCCCGACGATGGCTTGGATCATCTCATAATCCTTGGGCTTGAAGCCCTTGGTGGTCTGGATCGTGAACTTCACCGGATTGTCCGGGCCAAAGCCCGAAGCGGCCAAGAGTTCAATCGCCTTGGCCTCGTCATATGCCACGGAAATTGACGCGTCGTATGCGTCGTATTCTGCGGTCTGCAGCGTATCGATCTTCACGCCATAGCCGCCCAGAAGCCGATCAATGATCGCCTGCTTGTCGATGGCATGGGCCGCAGCCTTGCGCACATTCGGGTCAAGCATCACGTCAATGTCGTTGAGAAAGATCATCCCGATGTCCGAGATCGGTGCCGCCACGCCGGTCATGGTGGCTTTCAGGCGGTCATATTCCTCGTAAGGCACTTCCAGTGTCACATGCGAGTTGCCCGATTCCACTTCGGCCACGCGGGCGGTGGCATCGGTGACAAACTTGATCGTGACGGTCTTGAACTCGGGCGCGCCACCCCAATAGTTTTCGTTGGCCTTCAGCCGCACGAAGGCGTTGCGTTCGAATTTTTCAACCATATAGGGGCCGGTGCCGATCGGGGCGGCCTCAAAACCCTCTGCGCCGACCTTTTCATAATAGGCCTTGGGCAGGACATAGCCGGTCAGGAAATACATCCACTTGAAGATCGTGGGGTCGAACTGGGTCACATCGGCGATGACCTTGTTGCCCTCGACCCGGTGGTTGGCCAGCGTCCCCCAGACGAACTGAATGGGCGAGCCGGTCTCGGGGTTGGCAACGCGTGCGAGGCTCCACGCCACATCTTCGGCGGTGAAGGGGCTGCCGTCATGCCAGGTGACGCCCTCGCGGACGGTCATCCAGACTTGGGTTTTGTCATCGTTCCAGCCCCATTCGGTCAGAAGGCCGGGGGCGGGCTTCAGGTCGGGCTGTTGCAAGATGTATTGGTCAAAGACCGACTGATAGATGCCCTGAATGGTGGGGTTCACGGCCGATGGGCCGACGGTCGGGTCCCAAGAGGGCAGGTTGACGTTATATGCGATGACCAGTTCTTCAATCGCCTGGGCGCGGGCAGGCAGGCCAAAGGCCCCCACCGCGACGGTGGCAGCTGACAGTTGCAGAAGGGAACGTCGTGAGAGTTTCATGGTGCTTCCTGTTGGTTAAGTTTCATGTTTTTTCTTGGTTATTCGTTACTTGCCTGCCAGCTTTGTGGCCAGCATGGTGCCTGCCCCCGCGCCGGTGCCTGCGCCGGGCCAAACGGCAGCGCCGGTCAGGTGCAGATTTTTCAGCGGCGTCGATCCGTCCGCATGGCCGCGCGCAGGGCGGAACAGGAAGTTCTGCGCCAGATGGTGCGAGCCGCAGACCTGATCACCGCCGACAAGGTTGGGGTTGTCACCCTCCAGATCATGCGGGGTCACGATGCGCTGGGCAAGGATCTTTGCCTGGGTGCCGGGGGCGTAGCGTTCCAAGATATCCAAGGCGCGCTTTGCAAAAGGTTCGGCGGCTTGCGACCAATCTGTCGCGGCAATCTCGCCCTTGGCATCGCCCAAGATGGTGCCGGGGGCCATCCGGACCTGCACCCAAAGCAGATGTTTGCCATCCGGCGCGCGGCTGGCATCGAACACTGTGGGCTGGCCGACCACAAGGATCGGCTCATCGGGCAAAAGCCCCGCGCGGGCCTGTTGATAGGTGCGCGCCATCTGGTCAAGGCTGGGGGCCAGATGCACATATGCGAAGGATTGCAAGGCGGGCCCTGCTGCCCAATCGGGCAGGCTGTCCATCGCAAGGTGGATCATCATGGTGCCGGGCGCATGGGCAAAGCCGGTCATGGCGCGGTCAAACTCAGCCGTCGTGCCGCCGGTCAGGCGGGGAAGGGCGCGGGGCGCAACCCCGGCAATCACGGCCCGCGTTGCGGTGATCTGGCGGCCATCGGCCAGTTCGATCCCATGGGCGCTTTTGCCATCATGCAAAATGCGCGCGACGGGCGCGTTGCAGGTCACTTGTCCGCCCCGCGCTTCAATCGCACTGACCATTGCGCGGATGATCGTATCTGCCCCGCCCTTGCCAAGCGCCATCCCAAAGGCTTGGCCTGCCATTCCCTCAAGATAAGGAAACAGCGCCCCGCCCGCGATGTCAGGTGCGAAATCGAGATGCATGCCCCAAGCCCCCAGCATCGCCTTAACTTGCGCCGATTCGAAGGTTTGGTCCAGCCAAGCGCGCGGCGATTGTGCCAAAAAGCGCGCCATGTCGAGCGTGCCCGTCAGCCCCTTGGCGCGAAGTGTTTTGAACACGAAATATGCAAGCGCACGAAACTGCATCGGGCTGCCCAAAAGGCCAAAAAGATGCTGTGCTTGCTGTCCGAATTCGGACTGCAGCTGGTCCCATGTGCCCGCGTCACGCCGCGAAAAGGCAGCGATTTGGGCCGTGGTTTCCGCCAGATCGGTGGAAACACCGCACCACCGCCCATCAGAGAAGGCCGAGGCAAAAGGCTTGGAAACAGGCACAAATTCCGCGCCATGGCGGGACAGTTCTTCCGCGTTTTCCTTAAAAAACGTGCTGCCTGCGAACAGCGACAGGTTCATCGCGGCCCAGTCATGACGAAAGCCTGGCAAGGTGTATTGCCCGGTTTTCACCGCGCCACCCGCGACTGCGGCTGCCTCAAACAGGCCCACGCGCCAGCCCTTGCGGGCAAGCTGCAGCGCGCAGGCCAAAGTGTTGTGGCCTGCACCGATCAGCACAGCATCAAAGGTGTCCGCCATGGAGTTCCGATCCCCGGGTGATGACAAGGATATTTGCAAACGCATTCAATTCTGTCTAGACTGAATCGTGAGGGGCGAAGATGCGCCCTACCAATAGGGAGATGACGATGACTGCTGCAAATGTGCTTGCCAGCCTTGCCGGCATGCTGGCTTCGGGTGGGGTTGAGGTGGTGGATTGCTCGGGCGTTCTTGGGCCAGAGACACCATTGCTGAAACTGCCGCCGGATTTTGCCAAGGACACCCCGCCGATCAAGATTCATCGCATTTCCGAATATGACAAGGATGGTCCGTTCTGGGCGTGGAACTGGCTGGAACTGGGCGAGCATTCGGGCACGCATTTTGATGCGCCGCACCATTGGATCACCGGCAAGGACTAT
This sequence comes from Paracoccaceae bacterium, assembly GCA_044377735.1. Taxonomy (GTDB): domain Bacteria; phylum Pseudomonadota; class Alphaproteobacteria; order Rhodobacterales; family Rhodobacteraceae; genus Tabrizicola_A. Next base: position 11,274 of record JBILYK010000045.1, read on the forward strand.
GCCGATGGCTACACCGACACCCTGCCGGTGCAGCGTCTGGTCGCCCCGGTCAACGTCTTGGATTTCGCCAAGGACTGTGGCGAGAACCCCGATTTCTTGCTGACCATCGACCATGTGAAGGCCTGGGAGGCCAAGCACGGCGCGATCAAGGCGGGCGAATGGGTTGTCTTGCGGTCCGACTGGGACAAGCGGGCGCATGATGAAAATCTGTTCCTCAATGCCAATGAAACCGGCCCGCATACCCCCGGCCCAACCGCCGAGGTGATCGAGTATCTTTTGTCCAAGGGCATTGTCGGCTGGGGCAGCCAGTGCATCGGCACCGATGCGGGCCAAGCGGGTGGCATGACCCCGCCCTTCCCGGCGCACAACCTTTTGCACAAGCATAACTGCTATGGTCTGGCATCGTTGGCCAATCTGGACAAGCTGCCTGCCAAGGGCGCGATCCTGATTGCCGCCCCCTTGAAGATCAAGAGCGGCACCGGTTCGCCCATTCGGGCGCTGGCGCTGGTGCCGCGCGGCTGATCGCGGCGCGTGACGCGAACGGGCAGGGTGGGCGGTCTCGTCCACCCTGCGAAATCCTTCATGTTCTTGGGGCAGCATGGCCTTTGACCACATCATAATCGGGTCCGGGATCAACGGGCTGGTCGCGGCGGCGATGCTGGCCAAAAAGGGTCGGCGCGTGCTTGTGCTTGAGCGCAATAACCGCTTTGGCGGCACCTTGCGCACCGAACAGGCCACGGCACCCGGCTTTACCCATGATGTGATGGCGGCGACTTGGGTGTTGTTCATGACCTCGCCCGCCGGGGCGGCGCTGGGGCCAGATCTGGCGGGGCACGGGATGGAGTACTGCCATAGCCCGCACCCAACGGCTGTTTTGCGCCCGAATGGTGAGGCCTTGGTCTGCACCACCGATCAGGCCGCCAACATCGCCGCATGGGAGGCGCTGGCCCCCGGTGACGGCGCAGCCCATGCCCGTGATGTGGGGGGCGTTCTGGCAGATGCGCCGTTCCTCTTTGCGCTTTTGGGCGGCAATCTGTGGTCATGGCCGACGGCCAAGCTGATGTTCGGTCAGATACGGAAGCGCGGTCTGCGCGGTCTTGCGGCCTGGATGGGATCGGCTCTAACCCCGGCGCGCGGTTGGCTTGAGACCACTTATCAATCTCCGCTGGTGCGGGCGCTTTGGGCGCCTTGGGTGCTGCATTGCGGGCTGACGCCAGAAAGCACCTATTCGGGCCAGATGGGCAAGGTGATTGCCTTTGCGGTCGAGGCTGCCGGGGCGCCGATCATCAAGGGTGGGTCTGGCGCGGCCGTGCGGGCCTTTGAAAGCCTGATTGTCTCTTTTGGCGGCCAGATGCGCTGCAATGCCGATGTCGATGAAATCATGACACGTGATGGGCGCGTCACCGGTGTTCGCCTGAAAGGCGGCGAGGATATCGCAGCCCCTTCGGTGCTGGCCTCGGTCACGCCAGATCAGCTTTACGGCCGGCTTTTGCGCGGCGTGAACCTGCCCGAGGACCGAGCGGCCGCCAAAGTTTTCCGCCACGGTCGCGGAAACTTCCAATTGCATTACGCGCTGTCGGCGCAGCCGGACTGGATCGCGCCGGGGCTTCAGGATGTGGCGCTGATCCATCTGTCGGATGGAATTGACGCGGTGTCGAAGTCGGCCAATGAGGCGGAGCGGGGGCTCTTCCCCGAAACCCCCACCATCTGCGTCGGTCAGCCCCACCGGCTGGACCCCACCCGCGCACCCGAGGGCAAGGCGGTCTTGTGGCTGCAAATCCCCGATGCGCCACGCGTGATCAAGGGCGATGCGGCGGGCGAGATTACGGCGCGCGATTGGGCTCTCGCGCGTGAGGCCTTTGCCGACCGGCTGGAAGACATTCTGCGCCGCCATATCCGTAATTTCGATGCGATCAAGATCGTGCGCCGGGCCTATTCGCCGGCCGATCTGGAGGCGATGAACTGCAACCTTGTTGGCGGCGACCCCTATGGCGGCCAGTGCGGCATTGACCAGTTCTTCATCTGGCGGCCCCTTGCCCATTCGACCAATGGCACGGGTGCGGTGCGCGGGGTGATTCAGATTGGTGCCTCAACCCATCCCGGTCCGGGGCTTGGCGGGGGATCGGGCTTTAATGCGGCCAAGGGGTTGGGCGCATGACCGATCAATCCACCATGCCCAAAATGCTTGCCCGGTTGGGCGAACTGGGCCTGACCAACTTTTCGCCTTACCTGATGAACCGCATCATGGGGCGCTATAATGCGCGGCTGCGTGACGAGATGGCCGATCTGGGCCTGACGACGCCCAAGGCGCGGGCGCTGTCGGTGCTGTCGGTGATCGAAGGGCCGCTGATCCGCGAGCTTTCGGTTTACACTGTGACCGAACAATCCACCCTCAGCCGCGCGCTGGACCAGCTGGATGCCGATGGGCTGATCCGCCGCGAGGCCGACCCTGCCGACAGCCGCGCCACCCGCGTCTTTATCACCGAGGCCGGGCGGGGCGTTTTTGAAACGCTGTGGCCCCACATGGCCGAGGCGCAGGCCCGCATGTTCCGCGGAATTCCCGACAATGAACGCCTCGCCTTTGTCGGCACCTTGCAAAAGATGCTGGCCAATATCCGAAAGCATGAGATCTGACCCATGGCAGAACGCAGTTTCAAAGCTGAAGTCGAACACCTGCGCCTCGGTGCGGGTGAGACCTTTACCGGCGAGGGAATTTTGGCCATCACCAAGGCGCTTTTGGAAAGCGGGGTCGGCTATGTCGGCGGTTATCAGGGCGCGCCGATCAGCCATCTGATGGACGTGCTGGCCGATGCCGAAGAGCTTTTGGGTGAGTTGGGCGTGCGGTTTGAGGCCAATGCAAACGAGGCGGCGGCGGCGGCGATGCTGGCGGCCTCGGTGCATTACCCCATTCGGGGTGCTGTCACCTTCAAGGGGCCAGTGGGCGTTAACGTGGCCTCTGACGCTTTGGCCAACCTGTCATCATCTGGCGTCACCGGCGGGGCCATGGTGATTGTGGGCGAGGATTACGGCGAAGGCTCGTCCATCATGCAGGAACGCAGCCACCCCTTTGCCATGAAGGCGCAGATGTGGCTTTTGGACCCGCGCCCGAACCTGCCTTCGATCGTTAAAATGGTGTCGGACGGGTTTGATCTGTCTGAGGCGTCCAATACCCCCGTGATGCTGATGGTGCGCATCCGGTCCTGCCATGTGACAGGATCATTCACCACCCGCGACAACCAGCGCCCCAAGCTGACCGTGCGCGAGGCGGTTGCCAACCCGCGAAGTGACTTCGCCCGCGTGGTTTTGCCACCGATGTCTTATGCGCATGAGCAGGACAAGGTGAAAAACCGCTGGCCTGCGGCGGAAAAGTTCATTCTTGACCGTGGCTTGAACGAGTTTTTGGGCCCCAGGGACGGCAGTTTCGGCATTGTCGTGCAGGGCGGCATGTACAATGGCGTGATCCGCGCCCTGCAGCGGCTGGGCCTTGCCGATATCTACGGCAACACCGAGGTGCCGCTTTATGTGCTGAACGTGACCTATCCCTTGATCTCGTCGCAGTTCCTGCAGTTCTGCGACGGCAAAGAGCATGTCTTGGTGGTGGAAGAGGGTCAGCCTGAGTTTATTGAAACCCAGTTGGGCAGCTATCTTTACCGCGCAGGCTCCAGCGTGAAGCTGCATGGCAAGGGCCTCTTCCCGATGGCCGGGGAATACACCGGCGTGGTCATGCTGGATGCGGTGGAAAGCTTTATCCGCACCGCAGCACCCGCCATGCTGCCCGCCGCTGTGCGCGCGCCGAATATGGACCGACCCGCGATCCCGGATCTTTCGAAAACCGTGCCGATCCGCCCGCCGGGGTTCTGCACCGGCTGCCCAGAGCGCCCGATCTTTGCCGCTATGAAGCTGGTGGAAAAAGAGCTTGGCAAGCACCAGATTGCCGCCGACATCGGCTGTCATCTCTTTGCCAGCCTGCCGCCCTTTGAAATCGGTGGCGCAACCATGGGATACGGCCTTGGCCCTGCCGCCAACGGCGCCTTTGACGGCGGTGGCGACAAGCGCGCGATTGCGATCATCGGCGATGGCGGTTTTTGGCATAATGGGCTGAGCTCGTCCTTCACCAACATGGCCTTCAACAAGTCGGACGGTGTGGCAATCATCGTCGACAATTACTATTCGGCGGCGACGGGCGGCCAAGATGTGATGTCCTCGCGCGCCAGTAACCCGACCAAGGGCACAAAGAACCCAATCTCCAAGGCGCTGAACGGCATTGGCATTACCTGGGTGCGCCAGATTGACCGCACCTATGACGTGGCCAAGATGCGCGACACCATCCGCGAGGCGCTGACCACGCCGGAGAAGGGACCTAAGGTCATTGTCGCCTCATCCGAGTGCATGCTGAACAAGCAGCGGCGCGAAAAGCCCTTGGCGCAGGTGGCGATCAAAGAGGGGCGTCGGGTGGAAGCCTCGCGCTTTGGCATTGATGAATCGGTTTGCACCGGCGATCACGCCTGTATTCGGCTGTCAGGCTGCCCGTCCTTGTCGCTGAAAAAGCTGGATGATCCCTTGCGCGATGATCCGGTCGCCTCGATCGACCAATCCTGCGTGGGCTGCGGCAATTGCGGTGAGGTGGCGGATGCGGCCGTGCTCTGCCCGTCCTTCTACCGCGCCGATGTGGTGCATAACCCCACCCCTTGGGAAACCCGCATGGCGGGCTTCCGCGCCCGGGTGATCGGCTGGCTGCAAGCCCGCCGCGCCGCGCGGCGGCTGACCTTCGAAGGAGCCGCCCAATGACCCTGCACGAGGCCTTGGATCCACGCCCGCAAGACCCGAAAATGGGCGGGATCATCAAACTGGCGCTCTTGGCCGTGGGGGGGCAAGGCGGTGGCGTGCTGACTGGCTGGATCGAAGATCTGGCGCGGGCCAATGGCTATGCCGCGCAGGCCACCAGCGTCGCCGGTGTGGCGCAGCGTACCGGGGCTACAGTCTATTATGTCGAGATGGCGCCTGCGGGCGCTGGCACACCGATCTTTTCGTTGATGCCAGCGGCGGGCGATGTCGACATCATGATTACCGCCGAGATGATGGAGGCGGGCCGCGCCATCCTGCGCGGATTTGTGACGCCGGACCGCACGGTGCTCATCACCTCGACGCACCGGGCCCTTGCGGTCAGTGAAAAGATGGTGCCAGGCGATGGGATTGCCTCGTCAGAGGAAGTGCTGGCCGCCGCCGAAGTGGCCGCGCGCCGCTTGATCGCCGCTGATTTTGACACGTTGGCCGTCAAGGCGGGCTCCGTCATCTCCGCCAGCCTGTTCGGGGCCTTGGCCGGCGCCGAGGTGCTGCCCTTTCCCCGCGCAGCCTTTGAAGAGGCCATCCGCACAGGCGGCAAGGGGGTGGAGGCATCTTTGCGCGCCTTTGACGTCGGCTATCGGGCAGCGCAAGACGGGGCGGGTGATGCCCCTGAAACGGCGGCCCCCGCGCCCATGCTCGCGGTGCCCAAGGGCCCCTTGCGCCTTGTGGCCGCGTGGCAGGCGCTTGTCGCCCGCGCGGACCGATTGCCGCCAGGGGCGGCGGCCATGGCGCGCGCTGGGCTGCGCAAAGTCGTGGAGTTTCAGGATATTGCCTATGGCCGTGCCTATCTTGACCGGGTGGCAATCATGCTGGCCGTGGATCGTGCGCCCTTTGATCTGACGCGCGAAGCGGCAAAATACATCGCCAACGCGATGGCCTATGATGACATCATCCGCGTGGCGGATCAGAAAACCAAGCTGGGCCGCATGGCGCGCATTGGCCGCGAGATGGGGGCCAAGCCCAAGAACGTGATGCAGGTCACCGAATTCCTGCATCCGCGTGCCGAGGAACTGGTGTCACTCTTGCCCGCCCGCATGGGGGCCGCTTGGGCGGCGAACCCAAAACGCATGGCGCTGATCGACCGGCTGTTCAACAAGGGCCGCCGGTTGCGCACCGACAGCCTGCGAGGTTTTTTAATGTTGCACGCTATGGGGGGCCTAAGAGGCTGGCGGCCACGCACCCTGCGCCATGCCGAGGAGGTCGCGCATCTGAACCGCTGGCTGGCGACCGCCATGGGCTATCTGCCACACAACTACGATCTGGCCGTCGAAGTCATTCGCTGCCGTCGTCTGGTCAAGGGCTACTCCGACACTCATGCGCGGGGCCTGTCTAAGTTTGACCAGGTGCTTGCGGCGATTGCGCTGGTCAAGGACCGCGAGGATGCCGCACTTTGGGCCGCGCGCCTGCGTGAAGCGGCGCTGAAGGACGAAGAGGGCAAAGCGCTTGACGGTGCCATCGCCACCATTCGCAGCTTTGCCTGACAGGGGGAAGGGGGCCTGTGCAGCCCCCTCGCGCGTGCCGCGCTCACCCCCGCAGAGTATTTGGCAAGGCGCAAATCCGTGACACTAAGCCTTAAAGGTCTTGCGCCTTTTGAAATGATCTCAGGGGGTGAGGTCCGGCAGCACCGAGGGGGCGGAACGCCCCTTTTCTTTTGGGCCAAGCGCGGGCGGGTCAGGTGAGCGTGCGATATTGGCCATCCCAATAGATCAACGCCCCCGCGCCGGGGCTGGTCCGGATGTCGCGCACGCGTCCAATGATGATGGAATGGGTGGCGCGGTCGATCATCTCGTCCACGGTGCAGGCAAAGGCGGTGGGCGCACCAATCAACAGCCGCGTGCCGTGGGTGGTTTCCCAGTCGGCCCCGTCATAGCGTGCGGGGCCCTTCACCCCGCCAAAGCCCGAAAAGCGCTCGGCAACGCCCTGATGGGCGGCGCCGAGCGAGGACCAGCCGAAGCTTCCCCCCGGGGAAAACAGGGGCCAGCTGGAAGATGAGCGGTTGACGCAAGCCAGGATCAGCGCCGGATCGGCCGAGAGCGAAATGCCCGAGGTGATCACCAAGCCGTTCGCCTGATCTCCATCCCCCACCGTCAGCACGCTGCAATTGCCGACAAAGGCACGCATCGCGTCGCGGAAGGCTTTGGCATCGGGCTGATCGGTCATGGCGGCTCCTTGGCGACTTTTAGCCGCGACTTTTGGCTTTGTTGTTATACGCGGCCGACCGCTTAACGGATGCCCGCCTTCGAAAGGCGCGGCAAGACTTCTTCGGCGAAGTAGGGGAATTCGCGCAGATAATCCACGAAAGACAGCGTGGTTCCGGCAAAGCCCACGTCGTGCAAAGCGATGATCCCGGCAGCCACCTGATCGGGCGTGCCGATCAGAGGAAAGCCCCCGTGGCCCAAGGCAAAGCCGTAGCGGATTTGCGTCAAAAGATCATGCGGGAAGGACAGCGCATGCGCAAGCTGCAAGCGGATCAGGTTGTCGGTCGCCTCCCAGTCGGCGTTTTCATCGACGATGTAATGCACATAGTCGCGCGCCTCTTTCTCGGTCGGGCGGCAGACAACGTGGGAGAAGGTCAGCACGCCGACCTGACGCTTTTTCGCGGCGGCTTGGGCGTGAAGCGCGGTGATTTCCTCTTTCGAGCGGGCAAGATCAATGGCCGGGGTGAAGAGGAAATTGGCGTTGTCGGTGGCAAACTCGCGGCCCTGCGGGCTGCCTGCGGCGTTGATCACCGGAACCGAGCCGCGGATCGGGGCCGGGTCGCCCTTCAAGCCTTTGATGTTCTTGAAATAGGTCTTGTCCCAATCGAAATGCTCTTTCGAGCCCCAGATATTGCGGATCAGATCATACCATTCTTGCGCATAGCCGTAGCGGGTTTCATGGTCATCGGGCAGGCTCATGCCCAGAGCCTGATATTCTGGCTTGTTCCAGCCCGCCACGATGTTCAGCCCCGCCCGGCCATGGCCGATCTGGTCGATGGTGGCGATCTGTTTGGCGACCACAACCGGGTGGTTGGCGGCAGCATGGATGGTCGCAAAGACCGAGATATCCTTGGTCGCGGCCAAAAGCCCTGCGGCCCAGGTCATGGTTTCGAGCACCCCGCCATGAAAATCGGTCGGGCCGCCGTAGCCGATCCAGCGCGCGATCGGCAGCATGAAGTCGATGCCCGCCGCATCCAGCAGTTTCGCCAGCGCAAGGTTGTTGTCCCAGGAATTGTCCCAACGCTCCTTGGCTTGTGTGGGGGTCATGCCCGAGGAGCAGTTGGTCGAAAAGGTGCCCAGCTTGAAGCCGCCGGAGAGCATCCGGTTTTGTGTCATGCGATCCATCCTGTTTGTTGAGGTTTTGATGTTATTTTATGTTTGAAAGTCTATCTTAAAAAACCTTTGCGTCAACGGATTTCCCAAGGCAGGTTGGGTTTGGATCTAAGGTGGTGGGATGGCGAAGAAAAACCTTCAAACTCAAATAAATGCGGAAGAGTCGGCTTTGGACCGGCGCTGGCATCTGGCGAAGTCGGGCTCGGAGGTGGACACGACCGAATTGGAATTCGCGCTGATGCGCGCGTTCGAGGGATTCGGGCGCTGGCAGTCGGAGTGCCTTGCCTCGGTCTGCGATCTGGCGGCGACGGGGCCGGAGAATGCGATGCTGCACATCATCCGGATGAATGACCGGCCAAAGTCGTTGAAGGAAATCGCGCGGCTGATGAACCGCGATGACGTGCCCAATATCCAGTACAGCTTGCGCAAGCTCTTGGGGGCGGCACTGATTGTGCGGCAGGGGGCAGGGCGGTCAGGCGTGACCTATGCCTGCACTGAGGCGGGGCTGCGGGTGACCGATGACTATGCGGTGTTGCGGCGCAAGCTGCTGTTGGCCGAGATTGCCGATGTGCCGGGCTTTGCCGCGCGACTGGCCGAGGCGAGCCGGACGTTGAACCTCTTGTCGGGGATCTATGAAGAGGTGGCGCGGGTGGCCGCGACGCATCGGCGCGGGTAACGGCGTGCGCGGGGGGCCGCGGTGGGGCCTCCGGCGGGAGTATTTGGGCCAAGATGAAAAGCTTAGGCTTTGGTCAGTTGGGCCAGCGCGGCATGAAGTTTGGTCACACCGGTTTCGGTGGTGACGATGCCGGGCGACAGGCGCAGGGTTTGGCTGCGGTGGTCGGTGGTGATGCTTTGGTTGCGCAAGGCCGCGACGATGTGGGGTGCGGGCAGATCGTCGGGCAGACGCAGCATGACCGAGCCGCCGCGTTTGCGCTCCTCGCGCGGGGTGACGAGGGGCAGGGCGAGGGTGTCTGCCATGTCGATCAGCTGTGCGGTCAGGCGGCGGTTATGGGCAAGAATGGCACCGTGGTCTTGGGCGGCGTGCCAGTCCATCGCAGGCAGGCTGGCGAGCGCGGCCATGCAGCCCGGCGTGCCGTTGTCAAAGCGGCGGATGTCGGGGGCATAGGCAAAGCGGGTGATGTCCCAGTTGAACGGGTTGTCCTGACTGAACCATCCGCGCAAGCTGGGGTGCAAGTGGGGAATGAGGCGGGGGCTGACGTAAAGGATGCCCGCGCCCGGCGTGCCGCACATCCATTTGAGCGAGGTGGTAACGACAAAATCCACCTCAGGCGCTTGGACGTCAAAGGGCAAAAGGCCGATGGCTTGGGTGACATCCACCCCGATCAGGCTGCCTATGCGGCGGCCATGGGCCACCATCCGGTTCACGTCAATGCGGTGCGAGGTGGTCGATGAGACCCAGGTGAGGAGCGCGAGGCCCACGTCTGGCGTCCAGGCGTCAAGGAAATCTTCATCCTCGACATGGGCGGCTCCTTGGCGGAAGGCGACAGTTTTTAGGGTGAAGCCATGGGCCTCGGCCATGCCGTTCAAAAGGAAGTGGTTGGAGGGAAAGCAATCGGCGCCGACAAGAACCGTACGTCCGTGCAAATGACCTACGGGGAGCGATTGGATGAGGCTGTGAAACGCTGCGGTGACATTGTCGAAGGTGGTGACCGTTTGCGGCGCGGCGTTCAGGATGGCGCGCCAGCGGTCGATGAACCGGGCGCGCAGCGGCAGGACATAGCCCCATTGGCTGTCATCGGCACGGCCCCAGACGGTGGCAAACCCGGCCATGGCGCGGGCGATATCGGCGTCTTTGCCCGGATACATGCCGATGGAATGATAGAGGAAATAGGCGTCTTGCATCAGGCCAATCCGGGGGCTGGGGTGTAGCGATCTTTCATCGCCTCTGGCGCGGCGGCCTGCAAGGCCGAAAGGGTTTGCACGACAGCCGCACGGCCGTGATGGGCGAGTGCCTCGAAGGGGCCGCGGGGGAAGTTGAGGCCAAGCTTCATGGCGGTGTCGATGCCTGTCGCCGTGGTGCCGCCTTCGCTCAGGAGCCAGTGCGCCTCGTTGATGAGGGTGGCTTCGATGCGCAGCGCGATGACCTCGGCGTCGGCTGGGGCGGGGCCGGGCTGGGCGGGGTGCAGGAAGCCTTGGCCGGATTTGCGGCCCAGCCGGCCGGCGGCGACCTGCGCCTCAAGGGCTGCGAATACATGATAGCGCGGGTGGTGGCCCATGGCGGCGAACATCCCCCGGGTGGCGGACAGGTTGATATCGGCACCAATCAGGTCGATCAGTGACAGGGGGCCAAGGCGGTATCCAGCGGTGAGCATGGCCGCATCGATGTCAGAGGCGCTGCGACCTTCGGCCAGAAGCGCCAGCGCTTCGCCGTAAAAGGGCCGCGCGCAGCGGTTGACGATGAAGCCCGGTCGGTCGGGGCATTCGATAACTATTTTCTTAGCATATTCAGTTATTTGCCGGGATATGTTGACATTTTCTATGAGCGTTCCGTCATGTGGTGCAAGTTCCACCAGTTTCATCGCAGTGGGTGGATTGAAGAAATGCAGCGCCAGCACGCGGCCCGGATGGGCAAGGCCGGCCGCGATGTCGCGCACTGGGATCGAGGAGGTGTTGGTGGCAAGGATCGAGGTTGCGCTGAGGATGGATTCAAGCGTGCGAAAGAGGTCTTGCTTGGCGTCAAGACGCTCGACGATCGCCTCGATCACCAGATCACAAGGGGAGAATGCGGCAAGGCTTTCTACGATGGCGAGATGAGAAAGCGTCGCATCGCGGGCCGCTTCGGTCAGCTTGCCGGCGCGGATCCGGGCGTTCAGCGCCTCGGCAATCCGGGCGCGGGCGGTCTCACGGGTGGGGGCGTGGGCATCGGTGGCGATGACGGAAAAGCCTGCGGCGGCATAGACCTGCGCGATGCCAAGGCCCATGGTGCCAAGGCCGACGATGCCAATGGTTGGGGCGGCGGCGGTCATTGGCCGCGAAACTCTGGTTTGCGTTTTTCGCGGAAGGCGCGGATGCCCTCGGCCTTATCCGCGCTGTCGAGGAGGCGTTCAAAGGCCGCGCGCTCCTCGTGCAGCGCAAGCGCTTTCTCGTCGCCTGACACCAGCGCCGCCTTGGCGGCCTGCAGGGCGAGGGGCGCGCGTTTGCACATCCGTGCAATCAGCGCCTCGGCATCGGGCAGGGCGGGGCCGGTTGCAAGCCACCCTGCGATTCCCCAGTCATAAGCCGTTGACGCGTCAATGATTTCGCCGCCCAGCACCATGCGTGTGGCCCGCGCCCGCGCCACCAGCGCCAAAAGCCGCTGCGCGCCACCTGCGCCGGGGATCAGGCCAAGGTTGGTTTCTGGCAGGCCCAGTTTCGCATCGGCCCCCAGCACCATCATATCGGCCATCAACGCCAGTTCGAACCCGCCGCCAAGCGCAAAGCCATCTACGGCCGCCACCAGCGGCTTGGGAAAGGCGCGGATCGTGGCCCAATGCGCCTTGCGCGGGTCAGCCGCGCCTTGGGCTGCAGTCTTGGTTTCGATTTCAGCGATATCGGCACCAGCGGCAAAGTTGCCGTCAGCCCCACAGATCAGCGCCGCGCGGATGGACGGGTCTGCCGCCGCCGCCGTCAGCACCTCGGCCACCTGGCCCAGCACGGCCGTGTTCAGCGCGTTTTTCGCCTCTGGCCGGTTCAGGGTGAGTTTCACCCAGCCGGCGTGATGTTCGATGATGACCTGTTCCATTTCACCAGTCTGGGATGCTGGCATAAATTATTCAAGATATAAATTTCAAGCTTGAAATTGTTTTCGCCGAGTGACACGCTGCCATTTAGATGCGCCTTAAGGAGAACGACGATGAAGATTCTGTGCCTTGGGGGCGGACCGGCTGGTCTTTACTTTGCGATCTCGATGAAGCTGCGCGACCCGTCGCATGATGTGACGCTCTTGGAGCGTAACAAGGCCAATGACACCTTTGGCTGGGGGGTGGTGCTGTCGGATGACGCGCTGGGGCGGATGCAGCGCAATGACCCGAAATCCACGGACAGGATTCGCAGCCATTTTTCCTACTGGGACGATGTCGCCGTAGTGCGCGGCACCGAGCGCTCTGTGTCGGGCGGGCATGGCTTTGCCGGGATCGGCCGCAAGCAAATGCTGATCATCTTGCAGGAACGGGCCCGGGAACTGGGCGTGAAGATGGAGTTCGAGGCCGAGTTCAAGACGGCCGAAGAATACCGTACCAAATATGATCTGGTGGTGGCGACCGACGGTATCAACAGCCTTGTGCGGCGGGAATATGCTGATGTGTTCAAGCCCGATATTGATCAGCGTCTGGTCAAATTCGTCTGGCTCGGCACGCATCAAAAGTTTGACGACGCCTTTACCTTTATCTTCGAAAAGACCGAATGGGGCTGGTTTTATGCCCATGTTTATCAGTTTGATGATAACACCGCGACCTTCATCGTCGACTGCATGCCCGAGACCTGGGACAAGGCCGGGTTTGCTGATATGACCAAGGAAGAAACGGTGGAAACCTGCCGCAAGATCTTTGAGCGGCATTTGGGTGGCCATGATCTGATGTCAAACGCCGCGCATCTGCGCGGATCGGCAGTCTGGATGCAGTTCCCGCGGGTGCTGTGCGAGCGCTGGTACAATGGCAATGTCGTCTTGATGGGTGATGCAGCGGCGACGAGCCATTATTCCATCGGGTCTGGCACGCGTCTGGCCTTCGACAGCGCGATTGCGCTGGCTGACTATTTGCATTCGGAACCCACGCTCGAGGGCGCGTTCAAGCGCTATCAGGAAGAGCGGCGGATCGAGGTTCTGCGTCTGCAATCGGCGGCGCGAAACAGCCTTGAATGGTTTGAGCAGGTGGAGCGGTATCTTGATATGCCGATGCCGCAGTTCACTTATTCGCTTTTGACCCGCAGCCAGCGTATCAGCCACGAAAACCTGCGCCTGCGCGATCCGGAATGGCTGGCGCAATCGGAAGATTGGTATCAGGCGCAAGAGGGCGGAAAGCCCGGTCGTAAGCCGATGTTCGCGCCGTTCCATTTGCGCGAGATGACCTTGAAGAACCGCATCGTGATGTCGCCGATGGCGCAGTACAAAGCGGTGGATGGCTGTCCAACGGATTGGCATTTCGTCCATTACGCCGAACGCGCCAAGGGTGGCGCGGGGTTGATCTACACCGAGATGACCTGCGTCAGTGCGGAAGGCCGCATCACCCCCGGTTGCCCTGGTCTTTATGCGCCCGAGCATGAGGCGGCGTGGCGGCGGCTGGCAGAATTCATCCGTACCGAAACGACGGCCAAGCTTTGCATCCAGATCGGCCATGCGGGACGTAAGGGCAGCACCTGTGTGCCATGGGACGGCGGGATTGACGCACCTTTGGCATCGGGCAATTGGCCGACCATGGCGGCCAGCGCCATTCCTTACAAGCCCGCCAATGCCGCGCCGCGCGCGATGGACCGCGCCGATATGGACCGGGTGAAGGCCGAGTTCGTCGCGGCCACCGAAATGGCCGCCCGCGCGGGCGTCGACATGATCGAGATGCACGCGGCACATGGCTATTTGCTGGCGACCTTCATCTCGCCCATCACCAACCAGCGCAGCGACGCCTATGGCGGTTCGTTGGACAACCGCATGCGTTATCCGTTGGAGGTCTTTGCCGCCATGCGCGCTGCATGGCCAGCGGCCAAGCCGATGTCTGTGCGTATTTCGGCGCATGACTGGATTGATGGCGGTGTGACCCCCGATGAGGCGGTGGAGATCGCGCGGATGTTCCGCGCGGCTGGCGCCGATATCATCGACGTCTCGTCCGGACAGACCGATCCTGCCGAAAAGCCGATCTATGGCCGCATGTTCCAAACCCCGTTCAGCGACCGCATCAAGAACGAGGCCGGAATTCCCACGATGACAGTGGGAAATATCAGCGACTATGATCAGGTAAACGGCATTTTGATGGCGGGGCGCGCCGATCTGGTTTGCCTTGCGCGTATGCATCTGGCCGATCCCTACTGGACGTTGCATGCTGCGGTGGCGCAAGGTGATGAGGCGTCCGACTGGCCAGCCCCTTACAAGGGCGGGCGCGATCTGGTGATGCGTTTGCGCGAACGGCAGCAAGAGCAGATTAGGGCATGACCATGCAAGGCAAACGGGTGCTGATTACCGGGGGGGGCTCGGGCGCGGGGGAAAACCTTGCGCTGGGGTTTGCCGCCCTTGGGGCCGAGGTGGTGATTGCAGGGCGCCGGATGGCCGCCTTGCAGTCAGTCGCTGCCAAAGCAAAAGGCATCCGTTGCGTTCAGGCCGATGTGACCGAGGAGGCATCCGTGAAACGGATGTTCGAAGAGATAGGGCGGGTTGATATTGTCATCGCCAATGCGGGTGCGGCAGACAGCGCGGTGCTGGCGAAAACCGCGCTTGATCAATGGAACGCCATGCTGGCGGTGAACCTGACGGGGGTTTTTCTAACCTTCCGCGAGGGACTGAACCAGTTTCAGGGCTGGGGGCGTTTGGTGGCCGTGGCCTCGACCGCGGGGTTGAAGGGCTATGCCAAGGTGGCCCCCTATGCGGCGGCCAAGCATGGGGTGATCGGCCTGTGCCGGTCTTTGGCGCTGGAAGTGGCGCGCAAGCCCATCACGGTAAACGCGATCTGCCCCGGTTTTCTGGACACGCCGATGACCGACCATTCGGTGCAGGTGATTGCCGGGAAAACCGGCAAGACGCTGGCCGAGGCGCGCGCGACACTGGAGGGGCTGAACCCGCAAAACCGCCTGTTCCAGCCTGCCGAAGTGACTGCCGCTGCGCTGTTCCTGTGCGGGGCAGGCTCTGAGGGGATCAACGGCCAGACGATCACCATCGCAGGGGGCGAGGTATGAGCGATCTGTCCAAGCGCCGGCTGAAGATGTGGGTCCGTCTGTTGGGCGTGACGCGGACCAGCGAAAGCACCTTGCGCGAATATCTGCGGGTCAACCACGACACCACCTTGCCGCGCTTTGACGTGATGGCTGCCCTTTACCGCCGCAGCGAGGGCGTGACGATGAGCGAACTGTCCCGCATGCTCTTGGTCTCAAACGGCAATGCCACGGCGGTGGTAGACCGGCTGGAGGCCGATGCCCTTGTGCGGCGCACGCCGTCGGACACCGACCGCCGCACCGTCTTTGTCGCGTTGACGCCCGAGGGGTTGACGGCTTTTGAGGCGATGGCCCAGCAGCATGAGGCAGAGGTGAACAAGCTCTTTGCCGGTCTTTCGGAGGCCGATCTTGACGTACTGACGGATATTCTC
>JBILYK010000127.1:0-6511 GCA_044377735.1 Paracoccaceae bacterium
ATTCTCAAACGCATGGGGAAATCATGACCATGATGGCTGGGCTAAGCCCCAAGCACTTTCTGTGGGAGGCGAAGGACCGGATTGCGACAATCCGCCTTGACCGTCCTGATCGCAAGAATCCCCTGACGTTTGAGTCATATGCCGAGCTGCGCGACACCTTCCGCGCGCTGGTCTATGCCGATGATATTGATGTGGTGATCTTTGCCTCGAACGGCGGGAATTTCTGCTCGGGTGGTGATGTGCATGACATCATCGGGCCACTGGTTGGCATGGATATGAAAGAGCTTTTGGCCTTTACCCGCATGACCGGCGATCTGGTGAAGGCGATGATCGGCTGCGGCAAGCCGATTATCTCGGCGGTGGATGGGGTTTGCGTCGGCGCGGGGGCGATTGTGGCCATGGCGTCTGATTTGCGGCTGGCAACGCCCGAGGCCAAATGCGCCTTCTTGTTCACCCGTGTCGGGCTCGCGGGGTGTGACATGGGGGCTTGCGCGATTCTGCCGCGCATCATCGGGCAGGGACGCGCGGCTGAGCTTTTGTACACCGGGCGCGCCATGAACGCCGATGAGGGCGAGCGTTGGGGCTTTTGGAACACGCTTCATGCGCCCGAGGCTCTGGACGGCGAGGCGTGGAAACTGGCAAGCCGCATCGCAGCGGGGCCGACCTTTGCCCATTCCATGACCAAGACCCAGCTTAATCAGGAATGGAATATGGGGCTTGAACAGGCGATCGAGGCCGAAGCACAGGCGCAGGCGATCTGCATGCAGACCCGCGACTTTGAGCGCGCCTATCACGCCTTTGTCGCCAAGGAAAAACCGGTGTTTCAGGGCGATTGAGTAGGGCTCTCGTTGCCAGCCCCGGGGGTTTTCCACCCCCGGACCCCCGGAGGATATTTAGGAACAGATGAAATCATGGCCGACACAAGTTTTCTGACCTGGCCCTTCTTTGACGAGCGCCACCGTGCCCACGCCGCGGGGCTGGAAGCGTGGTGCGCGGCGCATTTGCCGGTGGATCACCATGATGTGGACGGGGCCTGCAAGGGGTTGGTGGCCGCTTTGGGCGCGGGGGGCTGGTTGCAGCCGACCGGCGCGGGCGAGGGGGAGGTTTTGGATGTGCGCACGCTTTGTCTGACGCGCGAGACCTTGGCGCGCCATGATGGTTTGGCCGATTTTGCCTTTGCCATGCAGGGGTTGGGTATGGGGGCGGTGAGCCTGTTCGGCACGCCCACGCAGCGCGAGTGGCTGGCGCGGACGCGGGTCGGTGCGGCGATTTCCGGCTTTGCGCTGACCGAGCCGGGGGCGGGCTCGGATGTGGCGCAGACCGCGACGACAGCGGTGCGGGGCCAAGGCGGCTGGGTGCTGAACGGCGAGAAAACCTATATCTCGAACGGTGGGATTGCCGATGTCTATGTGATCATCGCCCGCACGGGGCCGGGGCCGGGGGCCAAGGGATTGTCGGCGTTTCTGTTGCCCGCCGATGCGCCGGGGCTGCGGGTGATCGACCGGATCGAAGTCATGGCGCCGCATCCTTTGGCGCATCTGGGGCTGCATGATGTGGTGCTGCCGGAAGGTGCGTTGATTGGCCAACCTGGCGAAGGGTTCAAGGTAGCCATGTCGGTGTTGGATGTGTTCCGCTCCACCGTTGGGGCGGCAGCCTTGGGCTTTGCGCGCCGCGCCCTGGATGAGGCCTTGGCGCGGACCGGGCGGGTGCGCGCGGGCGGGGGGCGGCTGACCGATTACCAGATGGTCCAGGGGCATTTGGCCGATATGGCCTTGCAGATCGATGCGGCGGCTTTGTTGATTTACCGCGCTGCTTGGGCGAAAGACCAAGGGGTGGCGCGCATCAGCCGCGAGGCGGCGATGGCCAAGCTTTACGCCACCGAGGCCGCGCAGAAGGTGATCGACATGGCGGTGCAACTCCATGGCGGCGATGGGGTGCGAACGGGATTTGCGGTGGAAAGCTTGTACCGCGAAATCAGGGCTTTGCGGATTTATGAAGGCGCCAGCGACGTGCAGCGTGTGGTCATTGCGCGGAGCCTGATGGGATGAGCTATACCCGCACCATTCAGATTGAGTTCAACCACTGCGACCCGGCGGGGATCGTGTTTTATCCGCGCTATTTCGAGATGACCAACTCGGTTGTCGAGAATTTCTTTGCCGATGAGGTGGGGATGAGCTTTGCCCAGATGCACAATGCGGGCATGCGCAACGGGGTGCCGACCGTGCATCTTGAGGCCGATTTCATGGCGCCCTCGCGGCTGGGCGACAAGGTGGCCTTTACGCTGGTGGTGCGCAAGCTGGGTGGCAGTTCGGTGGCGGTGGAGATCACCGGGCGGATGGGCGACGAGCTGCGCCTGCGTGCGCATCTGACGCTGGTCTGGATTGACAATATGAAAGCAGCACGCTGGCCCGAGGCGCTGCGCGCCGGGTTGGCGGCGCATCTGGAGGAGGCGGCATGAGCCACGAGATCTTGCACCCCAAGCATTGGAAACCGGCGCGCGGCTATGCCAATGGCGTCGCGGCCAGTGGTCGGATGGTGTTCACTGGCGGCATCATCGGCTGGAACGCAGAGTGCGAGTTTGAGACCGATGATTTTGTGGGGCAGGTGGCGCAGGCGCTGCGCTCGATTGTCGAGGTGCTAGCCGAAGCGGGGGCGAAGCCCGAGCATCTGGTGCGGCTGACCTGGTATGTGACGGACAAGACCGAATATCTGTCCAATCTCAAGGGATTGGGCGGGGTTTATAAAGAGATCATCGGTCGGCACTATCCAGCCATGGCGTTGGTTCAGGTGGTGGCCTTGGTCGAGGACCGCGCCAAGGTCGAGATCGAGGCTACCGCCGTAATACCGCAAGACTGATCTGCGCTGCGCACCAAGACGGACCCCGCGAGACGGGGCGACACAAGGGGAGTGACTGCCATGCTGGGACCGTCCGGCCATAGTGATACCTTCGCCCGCGACCGCCTGCCGCCTGCGGACGAATGGCCCGAATTTCGGTTGGAGGGGTTTGACTACCCCGAATATCTGAACGCGGCGGTGGAATTGACCGACCGCATGGTCGAGCGCGGCTTTGGCGACCATACTGCATTAATCGGCAATGGCCGGATGCGGACCTATAAGGAACTGTCGGACTGGACCAATCGCATTGCCCATGCTCTGGTTGAAGATTACGGCGTAAGGCCCGGTAATCGCGTTCTTATTCGATCCGCCAACAACCCGGCGATGGTGGCTTGCTGGTTGGCGGCCACCAAGGCCGGGGCGGTGGTGGTCAACACCATGCCGATGCTGCGGGCGGGCGAGCTTGGCCAGATTGTCGACAAGGGCGAGATTGCCTTTGCGCTGTGTGACACGCGGCTGATGGAAGAGTTGGTCATCTGTGCAAAACACTCCAAATTCCTGAAAACTGTCGTCGGATTTGATGGCACCGCCAACCATGACGCCGAGTTGGACCGCGTTGCCTTGGGAAAATCGGTGCGCTTTACGCCGCCGCCGGTTGGGCGCGATGATGTGGCGCTGATCGGCTTTACCTCGGGCACCACGGGTGAGCCTAAGGGCGCGATGGCCTTTCACCGCGACCTTTTGATCATCGCGGACGGCTATGCGCGCGAGGTGTTGCGTGTCACGCCTGACGATGTCTTCGTGGGCAGTCCACCCTTGGCGTTTACCTTCGGGCTTGGGGGCCTTGCGGTGTTTCCCTTGCGCTTTGGTGCGGCGGCGGCGCTGTTGGAGCAGGCGAGCCCGGCGAACATGATCGAGATTATCCAGACCCATAAAGCCACCGTTTGTTTCACCGCCCCCACAGCTTACCGCGTGATGCTGAAGGCGATGGAGGAGGGGGCGGATCTGTCGTCCTTGCGGGCGGCGGTCAGTGCGGGCGAGACCCTGCCCGCGCCGGTTTATGATGAGTGGATGGCCAAGACCGGCAAACCGATGCTGGACGGGATCGGCGCGACCGAGATGCTGCACATCTTCTTGACCAACCGCTTCGAGGACCATCGCCCGGCCTGCACGGGGCGGCCGGTGACGGGTTACGAAGCGCGGGTTGTTGATGACGCCATGAATGAGGTTCCGCGTGGCGAGGTGGGGCGGCTGGCGATCAAGGGGCCGACCGGGTGTCGTTATCTGGCTGACGCGCGGCAGCAGAAATATGTGCGCGATGGGTGGAATCTGACGGGCGACAGTTTTTGGCAGGATGAGGAGGGGCGGTTCCATTTTGCGGCCCGATCAGATGACATGATCATCAGCGCGGGTTACAACATTGCCGGGCCCGAGGTGGAGGCCGCGCTGCTGTCGCACCCCGATGTGGCCGAATGTGCCGTGATTGGCGTCCCCGATGACGAACGCGGCATGATCGTGGAGGCGCATGTCGTGCTGGTGCCGGATCGGACGGGCGATGGTCTGATGGTCAAGCTGTTGCAAGATCATGTGAAAATGGCGATTGCGCCCTATAAGTACCCCCGCCGGGTTGTCTTTGTGCAGGCCTTGCCAAAGACCCAGACTGGCAAGATCCAGCGATTCAAGCTGAAAGGTTAGCCGCAAATGCAGCCCCCCGCCCCATCGCGCCGGATCGGCCAGCCGGGGCGCAGGGTGACGGTCAGCGCGGCGGGCAGAAGGACAGGGTTGAACCGGGTCTCGCGGGTTTCCACCGTTTCGACCTGGGTCCAATGGCCTTGGGCGCTGACTGCGGGCCGGCGTAGGACCTGGGCGCGAAGCGCCACCTCACGCGTGTTGAGGCGGGCGATTTAGGCCCGGATTTCGGTCAGTTCATTGGCAGGTGACAATGCGTGCATGGCGTTTGCCCCCTGATCTGCGCCTGTCTCATGATCAGTTTTGCGGGCAGCTTTGCGGGGGCTGGTTAAGAATCATGCCTGACTTCATCTGTTTTAAGGATTTTGCCGCCCGTCTTTGCGGCAGTTGGCCACCCTGTGGCGCATTGGCCCGTTGCCCCTGCGCGCTGGCTGTGGCAAGACAAAGGCCAGTTTGATCCCTGATGCCAAAGGTTTGCAGATGAGCGCCTATTCCGCCCGCCGAGTGATGATGGTCGACACTCAGGTGCGCCCGCAGGATGTGACCAAGTTCCCGATCATCGAGGCCATGCTGGCTGTCCCGCGTGAGGTCTACGTGCCCGCGGGCAAGCGCGAGGCGGCCTATGTGGGCGAGAACATCAGCCTTGGCGGCGACCGGGTGATGCTGGAGGCGCGCACGCTGGCCAAGATGCTGGATGCCTTGGATATTCAGCCGGGTGAGGTGATTTTGGATCTGGGCTGTGGCTTGGGCTATTCGTCGGCCGTGATTGCCCGGATGGCTGAAGCGGTCGTCGCGGTGGAAGAAAACGAGGCGCTCGCCTTAGAGGCGCAGCGCGTGCTGGCATCCGAGGGTGTGGACAATGCCGCTGTGGTCGCCGGGCCTTTGGCCGAGGGTTGCGCCAGGGGCGGACCGTTTGATGCGATCATTTTGCAAGGTGGTGTCGAACAGATCCCGCAGGCGTTGATCGCGCAGTTGAAAGACGGTGGCCGGATTGCCGCCCTGTTCATGGACGGGGCACTGGGTGCGGTGAAGATCGGGCACAAGACCGGCACAAAGATGGTGTGGCGGTTTGCCTTTAATGCGGCGGCACCGGTGATTTCTGGTTTTACCTCTCGACACGAATTCGCACTTTAGAATATGATCGTTGCAACTCATGGCACTGCCGCAGCACCAAGGCAGGCCGGAAAAGTGGCCAGAAAGGCAGATTAGATGCGGACGTTCTTGAAAGTCTTGGGGTTTGTGACGGGCTTTGCGGTCGTTCCAGCACTGGCGCAGGCCGAAACGCTCGCGGATGCTTTGGCCGCAGCTTACATGTCGTCAAACCTTCTGGATCAGAATCAAGCCGTGCTGCGCGCCGCTGATGAAGATGCCGCGATTGCCATGGCCAACCTGCGGCCGGTGTTGAACTTTGTGTCGCGCGGCAGTTGGCGTCAATTTGACCAGAATATTCAAAACCTTGGTTTTGACAATTCCTCGACTTCGGCCAGCCTCGAGATGACGGCGCAGGTCGTGCTGTGGGCTGGGGGCCGGGGCAAGCTGTCGCTTGAGGCCGCGCGCGCGCAGGTGCTGAGCACTCGGGCCGCTTTGGTGAATGTGGAACAGCAGGTTCTGCTGCAGGCGGTGTCGGCCTTTGTCAACGTGCAGCTTCAGCAGGAAATCGTGGCGCTGCGTCAGTCGAACCTGCGTGTCATAACCCAAGAACTGCGCGCTGCGAAGGATCGGTTTGAAGTGGGCGAGGTCACGCAGACCGATGTCGCGTTGGCCGAGGCCGCGCTGGCGGCCTCGGATGCCAATCTGGCGGCCGCACAAGGCCAGTTGATGGTCGCGCGCGAACGCTACAAGGCGGTGACTGGGCAATATCCGGGCAAGCTGGCACCCCTGCCGAAACTCCCCGCCATTCCCAAGACGCTGGACGAAGCCAAGACCGTGGCCGAGCGCGGGCATCCCTTGGTCATTCAGGCCCAGCATCAGGTGACAGCAGCCGATC
>JBILYK010000120.1:0-8781 GCA_044377735.1 Paracoccaceae bacterium
CCCGACAACGTCGCGCTCATGATCGACACCGTGCGCCGGGGGTAACGGTTGCAGGGGGCGTTCCGCCCCCTCGCGTGTCCCACGCTCACCCCCTGAGAGTATTTCTAAAGGCGCAAATCCATCGAACGGCTTCATTAAGACGGATGCATTGTTGGACGAGGCATAAATGGTGCTGCAAGAGAGGATTGAACTCTCGACCTCTCCCTTACCAAGGGAGTGCTCTACCACTGAGCTACTGCAGCGCCGGGGCGCGACGGCGGGGCTTCCAACCGGGCGTGGCGGGTCATTAGACGCAATTTCAGGGGCGCGCAAGAGGCTTTTCGCATCCCTTCTGGACGGTTTTTGCCCACTGCGCTATGGAGATGGCCATGCAAGAGGACCCCGGCAAACCTTCCACGACCAAACCCGGCGCGGCGCAGGCGAAAAGCCGCGACGACCGGTTGAAAGCCGCGCTTAAGGCCAATATGGCCCGACGCAAGGTGCAGGCGAAAACACGGGCCAAGGTCCAGACGAACAACGATAAAGAGGACGAGTAGATGGATTCGATTTTGGTCAAGGGCAATGGCGCGCTGAATGGGGTGATTCCGATCGCGGGGGCTAAGAACGCCTGTCTCACACTGATGCCCGCAACCCTGCTGAGTGATGAGCCGCTCACGCTGACCAACGCGCCACGCCTGTCGGACATTCGCACCATGACGCAGCTTTTGGGGTCTTTGGGGGCCGAGGTGGCGTCCTTGCAGGATGGGCAGGTGCTGACCATGTCCTCACATGCCATCACCAACCACACGGCCGATTATGACATCGTGCGCAAGATGCGCGCCTCAATCCTTGTGCTTGGCCCAATGCTGGCGCGCGATGGTCATGCCATCGTGTCTTTGCCCGGCGGTTGCGCCATCGGCGCGCGCCCAGTCGATCTGCATCTCAAGGCGCTTGAGGCGATGGGGGCCGAGTTGGATCTTCGAGAGGGCTATGTCCATGCCAAGGCACCCGGTGGCCGGCTGAAGGGCGCGGTTGTCGAGTTTCCATTTGTCTCGGTGGGTGCCACGGAAAACGCTCTGATGGCCGCCACATTGGCCAAGGGCACCACCGTGTTGAAGAACGCCGCGCGCGAGCCGGAGATTGTCGATCTGGCGCACTGCTTGCGCAAAATGGGCGCACAGATCGATGGCGAAGGCACAAGCACCATCACCGTCCAAGGTGTTGATCGACTGCATGGTGCGACCCATCCAGTTGTGGCCGACCGGATTGAGCTGGGCACCTATATGCTGGTGCCCGCCATTGCCGGGGGCGAGGTGGAATGTCTGGGCGGGCGGCTGGATCTGGTCGGGGCTTTTGCCGAGAAACTCGATGCAGCAGGGGTTGAGGTGACGGAGACTGCCCGTGGATTGAAGGTCAAGCGCCGGGGTGACCGCGTGCGCGCGGTGGATGTTGTCACCGAACCCTTCCCCGGTTTCCCAACCGACCTTCAGGCGCAGATGATGGCCATGCTCTGCACCGCCGAAGGCACCTCGGTGCTGGAAGAAAAGATCTTTGAAAACCGCTTCATGCATGCCCCGGAACTGACGCGCATGGGCGCGAAGATTGAGGTTCATGGCGGCACTGCCACTGTGACAGGCGTGAAGAAACTGAAAGGTGCGCGCGTCATGGCGACTGATCTGCGCGCTTCGGTCAGTCTGATCCTTGCCGCACTGGCGGCTGAAGGCGAAACCGTGGTCAGCCGCGTCTATCATCTTGATCGCGGCTATGAACGGGTCGAGGAAAAGCTGCGCGCCTGCGGGGCCCAGATCGAGCGGATTGCCGGATGACCGACGCCCGCTTCGAAGATGGCGATGAGACCCCGCTGCGGCTGATGGCGCTGGCGCCAGATGATTTGCCGGTGCTGGCAGCCCTTGTGCAGGATGCCGTCTTTCCCGTCACGGAAATGACCTATGCCCGCCCGCGTCGCCGCTTTGCCATTCTTCTGAACCGTTTTCGTTGGGAAGACCGTGAGGCGGCAGAACGGGACCGCCGCGCCTATGAGCGGGTGCAGGCGCTTTTGACAGTGGAAACCGTGACGGCGGTGCGCAGCACGGGCATTGATCGAGCGCAGACAAACACGATCCTGTCGCTTCTGGCCGTGGCCTATTCCGGTCCGGCTGAAGGTCCAGGTCGCCTGACCCTGACGCTGGCCGGGGATGGGGCGATTGAGCTTGAGGTCGAGGCGCTGGAGATCAGCCTGCGCGACACCACCCGGCCTTATCGCGCCGTGTCGGGCAAAGCACCCACGCACGACTGATCTGCCCGCGGCTGAGCCAGACATCACTTGCTCGGGCATTACTCACCGGTGCACGTCTGAACAGAGCGTCGGAGCCCCCCTTGCCAGATTGCTTCACTTGTGAAGGAATATCGCAAAGCGGAGGGGCCCCATGCGCTATTCGGAAAGCATAACGATTCAGGATCTCGACACCGATCCGTTCCCGCATTACGCCCGCTTGCGTGCCACAGACCCGATCGCACCGGTGCCGACCGCGAATTGTTGGTTCGCCACTCGCTGGGCAGATATAGAACTGATCGCCCGTCACCCCGATTTCACCGCCGTGTCGGATGAGGCCCCGGTCAACGCCGCCTTCGGGCGCCCGAATGTGCTGACCTCAGAAGGCCCCACCCATGCCGCCTTGCGCGGCGGGATTGAACCACATTACCGCCCGCGCCGTGTGGCCGACTATATCGACAGCCTCGTGCGCCCTATCGCTGAGACCCAGCTTGCTGCCTTTCGCACCTCTGGATCGAACGATCTTCTGACCGAGTATTTCGAACCGATCTCGGCGCTGGCCCTTGCGCGTTCTTTTGGATTTCTTGAGGTGGACACCCCCACCCTGCGCCGCTGGTTTCATGGGCTGAGCCAAGGTGCCATCAACTTTGAACGCGACCCAGCCCGCGATACCATCTGCCGCGAGGTGGTGGCCGAGATTGAGGGCATCGCCCTGCCGCTTTTGGAACGGCTGGCCAAAACGCCCGACAATTCCCCTTTGTCGCATATGCTGCATTCGGGGATGCAGCCGGGTCAGACCCGCGCGCCAGAGATGATCCTGCCCTCGGTCAAGATCACCCTGCTCGGTGGCATGCAAGAACCGGGGCATGGCGCGGCGAACCTGCTTGTCGGCCTCATGCAGAACCCTAACCAATTCGCCGCCCTGCGCGCTGACATGAACGGCCTCTTGCCCCAAGCGATTGATGAGGCGCTGCGCTGGATCGCGCCCATCGGCACCATGATGCGCACCGCCACACGCGACACAGAGGTAAACGGGATTGACGTGCCCGAAGGCACTCCGGTGTCGTGCATCTTCGCCTCGGCCAACCGCGATGAGACACGCTGGGACAACGCAGACGCCTTCGACATCTTGCGCCCGCAAAAGGCCCATATGTCCTTTGGCCAAGGCGCGCATTTCTGTGCGGGTAAGTGGTTTGCAAAGGCCCAGATCGATGTGGCGATGCGGGTGCTTCTCGAAGCCTTCCCACATCTCACATTTGCCGATGACCCGCCCGAGTTCCGCGGCTGGGAGTTTCGCGCCCCAACCCATTGCCGCGTGGCACTCTAGCCTTGCAGGGGCGCGGAAACCCGGCATAACTGCGCCGGATCTTGCAACAGGACGCCCATGCCCATCGCCTATGTCACCTTGCCCGGTCGCGGTGCAACTGATGCGCTGATCGCCGAGGCGGTCGCGCAGCTGCGGGCGACTGGCCTGCGGCTTTCGGGCACCGTGCAAACCGATGTGCCGCGCGCCGACCGCAGCCTGTGCGACATGGAGCTTTCCGTCCTGCCCGATGGCCCGGTGTTCCGCATCAATCAAGATCGGGGCGAGGCCGCGCGTGGCTGTCGGCTGGACAGTGGTGCGTTGGAAGAGGCGGTGGTCGAGGTGTCCGACCGCATGACCGGGGCCGAGGTGCTGGTGGTCAACAAGTTTGGCAAGCTTGAGGCGCAGGGCCGCGGCTATGTGCCCCTGATCGCCGAAGGATTGGCGCGCGATATGACGGTGCTGGTGGGGGTCAATGGCCAGAACCTGCCCGACCTTTTGGCCTTTTGTGACGGCATGGCCAAGGCCCTGCCCCCCGATCCAGCGGCAATCACCGCTTGGGTGACCAAAGCAGCGTCCCAACAGCGTTAACCAAATCTTCAACGAATCGGCCTAAGCCTTGGCTGTCCACGTTTGTGGACATGGTTCTGCTTGCAAAACACGTACCCAACCACACCCCAAGGCCCCGTCGGTCCCCAACCGGCGGGGCCAATCCTTATCCCAGCACCGCACCGGGGTTCATGATGCCCAAAGGGTCAAGGGCGGCCTTGATCGCCCGCATCGCGGCCAGCTTGGCCGGATCGCCATAGCGCTGCAGATCGTCCACCTTCAACCGCCCGATCCCATGCTCGGCCGACACCGACCCACCCATCTCATGCACCAGATCGTGTATTGTGGCCTTGATCGCGCCGCGCAGCGCCAGATAGGCGTCTTTCACCTGCCCCATTGCGGGAAAGACGTTGTAATGCAGATTGCCGTCCCCCAGATGGCCAAAGCAGTTGATCCGGAAATCCCCCAACCCCGCCAGCGCCAGCGTCGCGCGCGGGATAAATTCGGGCACCTGCGACAAGGGCAATGAGATGTCGTGGTTCGACACCGCCCCCACCTTGCGATTGGCCCATGGCAGACTTTCACGAATGCGCCACAGGCCGGCGGCCTGCGCGGCCGATTGGGCCACCACCCCATCGCCCACCAGGCCCGCCGTCATGGCCTCATCCAAAAGCCCCGCCATCAACGCCTCGGCGTTTTCAAACCCCGCAGGCAGGCCCAGCTCCAGCAGCACCGACCATTCGGGTAAGGGCTGCAACGGCACCCCCACCTCAGGCATATGCTCGGCCAGAAATTCCAGCCCCTGCCGATGAATGATCTCAAAGGCCGAGATCATCCCCGAAGCCCGCGCCTCGGCCATGGCAAGAAGCCGCAGCGCATCTTGCGGAGACGGAACCGCCAAAAGCGCGGTTGCCACCGTGGCCGGGCGCGGGAACAACCGCAAAGCAGCGGCGGTGATGATGCCCAGCGTCCCCTCCGCCCCAATAAGCAGATGCCGCAGGTCATAGCCGGTGTTGTCCTTGCGCAGCCGCTTTAGCCCGTGCAGCACACTTCCATCGGGCAAAACCGCCTCAATCCCCAGACACAGATCGCGCGCATTGCCATAGCGCAGCACATTGACCCCGCCCGCATTGGTGGCCAACACGCCCCCCACCCGCGCCGACCCTTCTGATGCCAGCGACAAGGGAAACAGCCGGTCGATCTTCTCGGCCTCGGCTTGGGCGGTGGCCACCACCATGCCAGCCTCGACCACCAATGCATTTTCCGACGGGTAAGCGGCGCGCACAGCGGCCATACGTTCAAGCGACAAGATCAAGGGCTCAGGCCCCCGCTCCATGATCTGCCCGCCCACAAGCCCCGTGCCGCCACCCAACGGCACAATGCCGACCCGCGCCGCTGCACAGGCGCGCACCACCTCGGCGACCTCTGCCGTGGTTCTTGGCCGCGCCACAACGCCCGCCACCCCCTGCCAGCGCCCGCGCGGCTCTTCCAGATCACGTGGCTCGGGCAGGCGCAGTGTCCCTTCGGGCAGGCGCGCAGTCAGATCGGCAACAAAACTCGCATCAGCAGGGTTCAACATCGGGGCACCTCTGCAGCCTGTCTATCGAACCGTCAGGCCGGAATAAAGCCCGAGCCGAAACCTTCAGGGGATCAACGCCGGCTCCAGCACCAAGATCGTTGGCCGCCTTGGCAGACTCTCCAACGAGACTTCCACCTCCGGCCCGCTGGCAATCTCCACCTCAAACGTCGGCTGCATCCGCTTGATAAAGGACACCAGCCCATCGGCTGAAAACCAGTGCATCGGCAACACCAACCGGGCCCGAAAGCGCGTGACGACCTGCGCCATACTCTCGGGGTCCATGGTGAAGCCACCATCCACCGGCACCATCACCACATCCAAGCGGCCAATTGCTGCATGCTGGGCATCCGACAAAACCTGATGCAAATGCCCCAAATGCCCAATGCACAGCCCCGCCGCCTCAAAGATAAAGATCGAATTGCCATCCTTACGCCCACCCTCACCGAAAGGTCCGCGCAGATCAGAGGTTACATTGCGCACCCGCAGATCACCCATCTCCTCATCAATCCGCGCCGGTTCACCCACCTCACCCCAACCGCGCAAGACCAAAGGGATCCGTGGATCGGGCGTGTCGGTGAAATGGGTGTCATGGGCGATGTTCATCGTCACCACATCCGGCACAACATCCGGCTTGCCGACATAGCCGGTGTAATCAGTCACCGCCAGATTGCCGCCCGCTGTCTCAAGCGCAAAAGACGCATGGCCCAAAAAGCGGATCCGAACCGTCTCTGCCTTGAGCGGCGTGCCAAAGGCCGCGGGGATCACCCGCGCCTCACCCTCCGACATCGCCAGACAGGCGGAATCTCGTCGGACTTCGGCCCAGGCCGCTCCGCTAAGGGCCAAGAGCACAAGCATCGCCAACCGCAGCATGACCACCCCCTGCAAAGATGTGCAGAGTTTACATCAAATTTGCCTTCATCTTGGAAAAAATACTCCAAGGGGGGCGCGGGCTGTCTTGGGCCCGCGCGGGGGTGTGAAACCCCCACTTTTCAGCCATCGATCAGACTGCGGCCTGCAACAACGCGGTAATTGACAGGACCGAGCGCCAAGGTCGCGCCGTGCACGGCACAGCCAAAGCCCGCTCGAGCTGCTCCACCAGCGCGGACCGGCCCAGACCATCGGGCGCGTGCAGATAAAGCGCGCGGTCGGTCAATACGAACCGCTCGTTCTGCGCCAGCGCCTTCAGGGCCATCTGATCGGGCTTGGCAGGCGCCGCCAGATACCACACATGCACCGCAGCTGGATCAGCCAGCGCTTCGGCCTTGAAGGGGCATTGCGCCACAATCGCGGCATGGGCTTTCGCATCCAGATAGATTTGCGCTGGGGCAAATCCGAACCGCTGTCGCATTGCGGTGGCAATCTTGCCCTCCAGATCCACAACCCCCGGATCATCAAACACCGCATTGCCACTTTGCAGATGGGTCTCCACGCCGCGCAGCCCCAATTCCTCCAGCAATGCACGGAACTCCGGCATCGGCAGCCGATTGGCCCCCGCCACGTTGACGCCCCGCAAAAGAAGCACCTTGATCATGAGAAGTTCCCGTCGGCCGCCCATGGGCCGATCCGGGCATATCCGCCAAGAGCGCGCGCCCTCAGCCTACATCCGTCCGCCCGCGCCGATCATTTCTAAGGTTCGCGTAAAGCACATGGTTGCGCCAGCGTCCATTGATTTGCAGATAGCTTTGCGCCACGCCCTCATATTTGAAGCCACATTTCTCCAACACCCCGCGCGACGGCGTGTTTTCCGGAAGGCACGCCGCCTCGATCCGGCTCAGGTCCATCACCGCAAAAGAATGATGGACCAGCGCCAAGATCGCCTCACGCATGTAACCTTGGCGCGCAAAGGGCGCACCGATCCAATATCCCAGCGTGCCCGCTTGCACTGGACCACGGCGGATATTGTCCAGCGTGATCGCGCCCAACAGTTGATTATCCGCCCGCCGCACCAGCATCAGGGGCAGCGCGGTACCTTGGGTTTCTGCCCGCTGCGCCCAATAAACTCGGTTCGTAAAGGCCCGGCGCGACAGGTGGTCATGCGCCCAGACCGGCTCCCACGGCATCAGGTGGTTGGCCGACGCCTCGCGCAAGGCGCTCCACGCGCGCCAATCGGCATGTTCGGGCAGGCGCAGCGTCATCCGCTCGGCTTCAATCCGGGGGCGACGGCGGAAGGTCAGCATTACGCCGCCAGCCCTTGCCGGATTGCCTCCAGTGATGGCGCGCCCTGCACCGGGCCATAAAGGGCCAACGCGTTGTCCACGCCGCACAGACCCTCGGCATAGAGGCGCACATCGGCGGTGCCCACCGCATCAATCCGCGCCACCGCCTCGGAGACCTCGGGCACACGGCCATAAATCGCCAAAAGCCGCGCGATACGCTCGGCGCGGCTAGAGGGGCTTTCCAGCCCCATCAGCATGCCCGCCTTGATCTGCGCCCGCGCGCGGGCCACTTCGGCCTCCGACATATCGTCGGCGGCGCGTTTCATCTCGTCCACCGTAATCAGACACAGATCGCTGATTTCCTCGGCACTGGTCCCTGCGTAAACCGTGATCTGGCCCGCATCCTCATAAGCGCCCGACTGGGCGAAGATCGAATAGCACAGCCCCCGCTCTTCGCGGATTTTCTGGAACAGACGGCTGGACATACCACCGCCCATCACCATCGAATAGACCTGAGCGGTATAGACATCGGCATGACGGTAACCGGGCGCGTCAAAGGCCATGGCGAAATGCACCTGTTCAAGGTCTTTCACCTCGCGCCGCTCGGTCCCCTTGAAGGTTGCGGGCTGGAACGCGGCCTGCGGGCGGGCCTTCAGGTGGCCAAAGATATCCTCGGCCTGTTTCACGATGGCGTCGTGATCCACACCCCCCGCCGCGGCCAGGATCATCTGCGCCGGGCCGTAGTTGTCTTTGACAAAGGTCTTCAAATCGGCGCGGGCGAATTTTGCGACCTTCTCGGCAGGCCCTAGAATGGTGCGGCCAAAGCTTTGGTCGGGATAAGACACCTCTTGCAGCCAATCGAAGATGATATCGTCGGGCGTGTCCAAGGCCTGCCCGATTTCCTGCAAGATCACATGGCGCTCCACCTCAATTTCCTTGGGGT
>JBILYK010000003.1:0-107500 GCA_044377735.1 Paracoccaceae bacterium
AGACAGGATATTTCCCATGGCACCCCGCGTTCTCGTCTCTGACGAACTCTCCGAAACCGCCGTTCAAATCTTCCGCGACCGTGGAGTCGAGGTCGATTACATGCCCAAACTGGGCAAAGACAAAGAGAAACTGGCCGAGATCATTCACCAATATGACGGCCTTGCGATTCGCTCGGCCACCAAGGTGACCGAAAAGCTTCTGGCCAATGCCACGAACCTGAAAGTGGTCGGCCGCGCAGGCATTGGCGTCGATAACGTCGACATTCCGGCCGCGTCCAAAAAGGGCGTGATCGTGATGAACACGCCTTTCGGCAACTCGGTCACCACCGCCGAACATGCCATTGCGATGATGTTCGCCGTCGCCCGCCAACTGCCCGAGGCGAATGCCTCAACCCATTCCGGAAAATGGGAAAAATCGCGGTTCATGGGGGTTGAACTCTTCAACAAAACCCTCGGCGTGATCGGTGCAGGCAACATCGGCGGCATCGTTTGTGACCGCGCGGTGGGGCTGAAGATGAAGGTCATCGCCTATGACCCCTTCCTGTCGGAAGAGCGCGCCAAGCAGCTTGGCGTGACTAAGGTGGAACTTGATGAACTTTTGGCCCGCGCCGATTTCATCACCCTGCACGTGCCGCTCACCGACAAGACCCGCAACATTCTGGGCCGCGAAAACCTTGCCAAAACCAAGAAGGGCGTGCGGATCATCAACTGTGCGCGCGGTGGTCTGGTCGACGAGGCCGCACTAAAAGACGCGCTGGACACAGGCCATGTCGCCGGTGCCGCGCTGGACGTGTTCGAAACCGAACCCGCCACCGAAAACCCTCTATTTGGTCACCCCAACGTGGTCGTCACCCCACATCTTGGGGCATCCACCACCGAAGCGCAAGAAAACGTCGCCCTGCAAGTGGCCGAACAAATGGCCGATTACCTGCTGACCGGGGCGGTTTCCAACGCGCTCAACATGCCCAACGTCACCGCCGAAGAGGCCACCGTCATGGGCCCCTGGATCAAACTTTCGGCACATCTTGGGGCCTTTATAGGCCAAATGACGGATGAACCGATCAAAGCCATCAATATCTTGTATGACGGCACCGTCGCCGGCATGAATCTCGCCGCTCTTAACCAATCGGTAATTGCTGGTGTGCTAAAAGCCCAGAACCCTGACGTGAATCTGGTGTCCGCACCCGTCGTGGCCAAGGACAAAGGCATTCAGATTTCCACGACACGCCAAGACAAGACCGGCATTTTCGACGCCTATATCAAGGTCACAATTGTCACCGACAAACGCGAACGATCGGTTGCAGGTACTTGTTTTTCCGATGGAAAACCGCGATTTATCCAGATCAAGGGTATCAACATCGATGCTGAAATCGGCCAGCACATGCTCTACACCACCAATGAGGACGTGCCCGGCATCATCGGCCTTTTGGGCATGACCATGGGCAAGAACGGCGTCAACATCGCCAACTTTACCCTTGGCCGTTCGGGTGTGGGGGAAGATGCGATTGCGATCCTGTATCTTGATCAGGCGATTGACCCGAAGGTCGTCGAAACCCTTGAATCCACTGGCATGTTCCAGCAGGTCAAGGCCTTGCAATTCGAAGTGGCATAAGCCAGCGTTCAGCGGCCGGGGACCAACCCCGGCCGTTACTGCAAAAGCCCCATGCCAACCCTGACCCCGCTCCTTCTCGCCCTTGCTGACCTGACCGAAGCCGAACCTCGGGCGGCGGCACAGGCCACCGCGGGCATCTTGCGCGCGGCGGCAGGCACCCACAGCTTTGCCCCCGCCCTGCGCTCGGCTCTGGATGAGGAGATCAAGGCGGCAGCGCTTGGCGCAAACGCCTTGCCCTGCGCGGGTCTTGTGGCGCACGCGGCCGCGTTCCTGCCGTGGCAAGCAAGCCCGGCTGCGGCGCTGCAACCGGGCCACCTTGCCGCCAGCAAAGCCGTGGTCACACTGATCGGCCCCGAAGGCCCCATCCACGCCTCAGATCTGCGTTTTGGTCTTTTTTATCAAGCACCTGGCGTCTACTACCCGCTCCATGCCCATGAGGCTGCGGAAACCTACACGCTCTTGGCCGGAACCGCCCCGTGGCAAGCGGGAGACACCCGTCGCGTCCTTGGCCCCGGCGACAGCATCTACCATCCGCCCCAGATGCCCCATGCCATGCGGTCCGGTCCCGAAGGCTTTCTGGCGATGTGGCGTTGGTCTGGGGATATCGGGTTTGACAGCTACCGCATGCTCCCCGACCCGGAGGCCACGGGCGTTTAGGATCCCCCTTGCCCCTTCATCTGTTCCCAAATATCCCACGGGGGTCCGGGGGTGTGAAACCCCCGGTCCTTTCCTACAGGAACCCCGGAATGTGAACCTACGCCATCGGCGACATTCACGGTCAGTTGGGGCTTCTCAAGGCTGCCCATGCCCGCATCGCTGCCGATCAGGCCCGCCACGGCCCCGGTCCCATCGTTCACATCGGCGATCTGGTGGACCGTGGCCCAGACAGCCCCGGCGTCATCGATTATCTCATGCAAGGCCATCTGCGAGGAGAGGATTGGATCACCCTTCTGGGCAATCATGATCGCATGTTCGCGGGATATCTGCGCGATCTTGCGTGGCACGACCCGCGTCTGCGCGTCGATCTCAGCTATCTGCATCCAAAGATCGGTGGGGCCGTAACCCTCTCAAATTACGGCGTAAAAAACCCGGCCGATCGCCCTCTCGCCCCGGCGCACGCCGAGGCGGTCGCCGCCGTGCCGCGCGCGCATCGTGACTTCATCGAACGCCTGCCCACCAGCTTTGCCCGGGGCGAGGCGTTCTTTGCCCATGCCGGTATCCGCCCCGGTGTTCCCTTTGACCAGCAAAGCGAAGATGACCTGTGCTGGATCCGCGCTGGCTTTCTGGACGACCGCCGCGACCACGGCCCGCTCATCGTGCACGGTCATACCCATCTGCCGCAGGTTACCCACTACGGCAACCGCCTGAACCTTGATTCCGGCGCGGCCTATGGCGGGCCGCTTTCGGCTGTCGTGATCGAAGGGCGGGCGGTGTTCTTGCTGACAGATCAGGGCCGCGAGGCACTGCCCATCACGCCGGATGCGCCAATCCGTTAAGCCCCATCGCGGGCCAAGGCCAAGGCGGCGTCAAGTGTGTCGGCATCCCCAACATGATTGGCCAAAATCAGAACCAACCGCGCGTTCAGTGCGTGGCTTTGCGCCTCGGTCATGCCGCGATGGCTGGCCAGCAGCTTGGCGTAAAAGCCATCCGCATCCGCGATGTTCGGTTTGGTGACCAAAGCCATCTCATGCCCCCCAAGCTGCGGCCAAAGCCGTGGTGATCTCATCGGCGCTGGCGGTGGTCCAACGCGCCGCCACCACCTGATCGGGGCGGATCAGGTAGATCGCCTGCGTCTGATCGCCCAGATAGCGCCGCCGAAGGTGGTCGTTCAGCACGGGCGTAAGGCCTCGCGCGCCCAGCACGGCGGGGGCATCCTGACCCAAGGCCAGCACGACGAAATCCAGGCCCAAAGCGTCCAGAAGCCAGCCCTCGCCCAAGGGCGCATCGGGGGCCACAGCACCCGGCCGCGCCCCAGCGGGCAGATCGGCATCCGGTGCGGTCAAGGGATAGGTGCAAGGTCGCGACAGGCGGCCCGAGTTCACCATCGGCCGGGCAAAATCAGCGCGGGAGGCGAGATGCAGCACCGCATCGCGGAACAGCCGCTCCACCCCATCTTCAGGCGACATGAACCGGGTGGAGCGTGACGAGTTCAAAAGGTTCTCATCCGCCCCATAAACACGCTCACGGTCATAACCGGCCAGAATGCCGCCCCCTTGCGTGCCCTTGACCACGGCCGCCAACCGCCAGCCCACAGCGTCGACATCCTGAAGTCCGCCATTGCCGCCCCGCGCACCGAAGGGGCTGACGATATGGGCAGAATCGCCAACAAACAGCACCGGACCATGCACGAAACTGCGCAAACGGCGGCATTGGAACGTGTAGATCGAGGTCCAATCCAGCGTGAAATTCTTGTGGCCCACCACCTTTTCAATGCGTGGTATGATCCGTTCGGGCAGCTTTTCCAAGTCCGGGTCGGTGTCCCAACCCAGTTGCAGGTCGATCCGGTAGATATTGTCGGGTTGCTTGTGCAACAGCGCCGATTGGCCAGAATGAAACCCTGGCTCGAACCAGAACCAGCGTTCTGAAGGAAAGTCAGCTTCCATTTGGATATCGGCAATCAGGAAGCGTTCTTCAAACAGCTCGCCCTCAAACTCCAGCCCCAGCATTCCGCGTAAGGGACTGCGCGCGCCGTCGCAGGCGATGACCCAATCGGCGTCAAGCTGGTAACTGCCGTCGGGGGTTTCCAGCGTCAAGACCGCATGATCGGCCTTGCGGTCTACCGCGACCACCTTGTTTTTCCAGCGCAGATCAACCCCCAGCGCCATCGCGCGTTCGACCAGATACTGCTCGACGTAGTATTGCTGCAGGTTCACGAAGGCGGGCATCTTGTGGCCGTCCTCGGGCAAAAGGTCAAAGTTGAACACCTCGTGGTCGCGGTGGAAGGTGCGCCCGACTTTCCAGGTCACGCCCTTTTTCACACAAAGCCCGCCAACACCCAGCCGGTCCAAAATCTCAAGGCTGCGCTTGGACCAGCAGATCGCCCGGCTGCCCACCGACACCACGTTGTTGTCATCCAGCACCACCGAAGCCACACCGTGATTGGCCAGTTCAATCGCCATGGCAAGGCCAATGGGGCCCGCCCCTACAATGGCCACCTTGTGGCGTGGCTCAGTGGCCTTGAGGCCGGGCGGGGCGGTATAGGGAAAGGGGCGATAGTCGTAAGGCATCAGGGATGATCCCGCTTGATAAGGCGCCAGATAGACAAAGCCAGCGTGCCACCAAACAAGGCGACGGCGACGCCAACCACTTCAACAAGGGCGGGGCCGTCCGGAACTCCGCGCTTCCAAACCACAAAGCCAACAAAGGCCAGCCCAAAGACCGACGCCACGGCGCGGAAGATCAACTCCCCGCGCGAAGGGCCGAATTGTCGGCTCATCCCTGCAAGGCCGCCCACATCTCGCGATCACGTTCTGCGGTCCAGATGCGCGGGTGATCAATGCCCCGCGCTTCGTCATAGGCGCGGGCGACGTTGAAGGGCAGGCAGTGTTCGTAGATCGCATAGTCCTTGAACTTGGGGTCGCAGGCAGCACGGACGGCGTCCCATGCCTCTTTCAAGGATCCGCCGCGTGCGGCCACCTTCGCCGCCGGGCGATAGGTGCTTTCCACAAAATCCGCCGTGGCATCCAAGGCCTTGGCCACCATCTCACGGCCAATCAGCGCATCCCCCCGACCTGGCGCAATGGAAACCGGATCAAAGCCCGCGATGTTGTTCAAGGTATCGGCCCAATCGTTGAAATACCCGTCGCCGCAATAGCAGGCCGAGTGGTATTCCACGATATCACCGGTGAACATCACCTCGGCATCCGGCACCCAGACCACGGCATCCCCGGCCGTGTGGGCGCGGCCCAGATGCATGATCTCAACCTTGCGCTTGCCAAGATAGACCGTCATCGCCTCGGAGAACGTCGTGGTCGGCCAGGTCAGGCCCGGAATTTCCTCATGGCCTTGGAAGAGACGCGGAAAGCGACCGAATTCCGAGGCCCAATCCTCTGCCCCGCGCTCCTCGACCATGCCGCGGGCGGCTTCGGACATGATGACCTCCCGCGCGCCATAGGCCGATGCACCCAACACACGGACGGCATGGTAATGGGTCAGCACCAGATGCGAAATCGGCTTGTCCGTAACGCCCCGGATGCACTCGATCACCTTGCGCGCAAGGCGGGGCGTGGCCTGTGCTTCAACCACCATCACAGATTCATCGCCAATGATGACGCCGGTGTTCGGATCACCTTCGGCGGTAAAGGCGTAAAGGCCGGGGCCCACCTCGGTGAACGAGGTTTTCTTTTCCGAAAGATCGCCTTGCGATGCGAAAGCCTTGGCCATGTCAGTTCCTTTCATAGGGGTTTGCCAGCGCAGGCGTCACTTTGCCCGTGCAATCGCCAAACCCGATCCGGTATCCGTCTCCCAGCGCCGCGCCGCGCAGGGTGAGTGTGTCATTGTCCTCGATAAACGTCCGCGTACCGCCCTTGATGGCAATCGGTTCCTTGCCACCCCAAGACAGCTCCAACAGGCTCCCACGGCTGTCTTTCGTCGGCCCCGAGATGGTGCCGGACCCCAGAAGATCGCCCACATTCATCGCACAGCCCGAGGTGGTGTGATGCGCAAGTTGCTGCGGGGCCGAGTAATACATCTCGGCATAGTTAGTCCGTGCGAGGATGGTTTCCTCGCCACCCTCGGGCGTCAGCCCCACCTCAAGCGCGATGTTGAAAAGCATCGGTTTGGGTTCGGCCAAATAGGGCAACAGCGGCTTATCGCGGGCTGGGGTAGACGTGCGGAAAGGTTCCAGCGCCGCCGTCATCACCACCCAAGGGCTGATCGTGGTTGCCGTGGCTTTGGCCTGAAACGGCCCCAAGGGCTGATACTCCCAAGCCTGAATGTCGCGGGCCGACCAGTCGTTCAGAAGGACATAGCCAAAGATCATCGCATCTGCCTCGGCCACCGTCACTGGATGGCCATGGGTTGACGCCTGCCCCACCACCGCGCCTATCTCCAACTCAATGTCAAACCGGCGCGAGGGCTGGAAGGCTGGCATCTCATGGTCGGGCGATTTGACCTGCCCCCAAGGGCGGCGCACTTCAGTTCCTGACACCACAACCGACGACGCCCGGCCATTGTAACCGATGGGAATATGCAGCCAATTCGGCGGCAGCGCGTTTTCGGCCCCGCGAAACATCGTGCCGACGTTGGTCGCGTGATGGCGGCCAGCGTAGAAATCGGTGTATTCCGCCACAAGGAACGGCATGTGCAGGCGCGCATCCACGCGCGGCACCAGATGCGGCTCCACCTGCGCCCGCGCCCGTGACCCTTCGGCCAAAAGCGTCGTCACCGAGGCGCGCAACTCGGCCCAAACCGCAGGCCCGGCCTCCATCACCTCATTCCAGAACGGCACGTCGAACAGGGGCCCTTCGGTAAAGCCAAGGATCCCCGCCTCTTCCAGCGCCATCAGGTCCAGGATGAAATCCCCAATCGGCATGCCACAGCGCGGCTCTTGATCGCCAACCGAAAAGACCCCGCACGGCAGGTTGTTGACCGGAAAATCCGTGTCGCCATTGGCGCTTTCGACCCAAGACCGCATCAACGGCATAGCCTCATCCTTTCATCTTGGCACAAGTACTCCACGGGGGTGTGGGGGTGTGAAACCCCCACACCTGTCATTTCACCCCGGGCGTGCCGTCGAACTTCTTCTCCAAAGACCCCCAACAATCAATGTAATCTTCCTGCAAATGCCCCGCCTTGGCGGCAAAAGGCGTCAGGTGCTGCGGGAAGCGGGTTTCGAACATGAAACTCATGGTGTCGCTGAGCTTTTCTGCCTTCAGATCCGCATTCGACGCCCCTTCAAAGGCGTTCTTGTCCGGCCCATGCGGCAGCATGCAATTGTGCAAGGACATGCCGCCGGGAACAAAGCCCTTGGGCTTGGCGTCATAGATGCCATAGATGTTGCCCATCATCTCGGACATCACGTTCTTATGGTACCACGGCGGGCGGAAGGTGTTCTCGGCCACCATCCAGCGTTCGCGGAACAGCACGAAATCGATGTTCGCCGTCCCCTCAATGCCGCTGGGTGCGGTCAGCACGGTAAAGATCGACGGATCGGGGTGGTCGAACAGGATCGACCCCACCGGGCAATAGGTCCGCAGGTCGTATTTCACCGGCGCGTAATTGCCGTGCCATGCCACCACATCCAAGGGGCTGTGGCCGATCTTGGTTTCATGGAACTGCCCGCACCATTTGACGGTCACGGTTGACGGGGCCTCGCGGTCTTCAAAGGCCGCAACCGGCGTCTTGAAATCGCGACGGTTCGCCATGCAATTGGCCCCGATCGGCCCCCGACCGGGCAGCACGAACTTCTGGCCATAGTTTTCGCAGACAAAGCCGCGTGCCGGGCCTTCCAGCACCTCGACCCGATAGACCAGCCCGCGCGGCAGGATGGCGATTTCCTTGGGCTCCAGATCGATGATCCCCAGCTCAGTGCAGAACCGCAGTCGGCCTTCTTGCGGCACGACCAGCAATTCGCCATCCGCCGAGAAGAAGTATTCGTCCTTCATCGACTGGTTCACCAGATACATGTGGCTGGCCATGCCGGTTTGGATGTTTACATCACCCGCCGTTGTCATGGTACGCATGCCGGTGATCCAGGTCAGCGGCTGATCTGGCACGCCGACCGGGTCCCAGCGGTATTGACCAAGCGATATGATTTCGGGGTCAATCAGCGGGGCCGATTTCCAATGCGGCACGTCGATTTTCTTGAACCGATGCGTGTGCTTGACCGAAGGCCGGATGCGGTAGCACCAAGTGCGTTCGTTCTGGTGGCTGGGCGCGGTAAAGGCGGTACCGGAAAGCTGCTCGCCATAAAGGCCATAGTTGCATTTCTGGGGTGAGTTCATGCCCTGCGGCAAGGCCCCCGGCAGGGCCTCGGTTTCAAAATCATTGCCAAAGCCGGGCATGTAATGCTCGTGCGTGCCAACCGGTGTCACGGCGCGGATCATGCCAGAGGGCTTGTTCTGCGTGTTCAAGGGGACCTCGTGGAATCGCTGAATATTTGATAAGTCTCTTACCCAGAAAATATCGTTGCACTTGCAACAAAGTCAAGACCGCGATGCTTGCTTTACATCTGACGCAGTGCAGCGGCCTTGCATTATGCCCGGATCAATCGGCGCAGGCTAAACCCGGCAAGGAAGGCTAGCATCCCAGTGACCCCCAGAATGATCTGGAAAAACCCATGCGGCCCCAGCATACCCAGAACCTGCGAAATCAAGACCGGCATGATGATCGCGCCCAGCATTCCGGCGGCCAAAAGCACGGCTGACACCCGCGTGGTCCCGCCCATCCAGCGCAGGCCGGTCAGGTATCCACCGTGGAAGATGCTGCCGCAGGCAAAGCCCATAAGCGGGAACCACAAGCCTGTATCGCCCAAAATCGCCATAATGGTAAGCAGAGTTAGCGACGAGACGGAGCCGAAGAAGATCGCAAAAGGTGGGATGCGATGGGCGATGAAGATCAGGGACAGCCGTGATATCAGGTAGGCGATGAAGAAAAGGGACAGCAGTTGTGCGGCCCGTTCCGGCGTTTCGCCCACCTGTGCAAGGCCTGTCGGGCCAAGGCCGACAAGGCTGGATTCAAGACCAATCCCAAGAAAAGCAAAGCCAAGGATGGGCCAGTCCAAGGGCCCATCCTCCCCCACCTTTGTTGGCGCGGTGCGGGTGTCGCCCATCGCGAAGGTGACAAGGAGGATCAGTCCGGCAAATCCGGTAAAGGTCCAGAACACCGAAGCGGGTTGCTGGTCAAAGGCAAGAAACAGCTGCGGGGAAGCAATCGCGCCCAGCGTGAACAGTGCGTTCATCACGCTGAGCATCGATGGACCGCGCGGGCCATAGGCGGCCAGAACCCGTGGGTTCCACACCGCCGCAATCACCCCATAGCCAAAGCCAAACAGCGCCGCCCCGGCCAGCACGAGGCTCCAGTTGCCCATCAGTGCCAATAGCGTGGTGCCAAGGGCTGCAGTGACCAGCCCGATCTTTGGCCCCAGCAGCGCGGGGGCCGCATAGACTGCGCCGACTGCGGCAAGGCTGCCCACCCAGAATACCGACAAGACCCAGCTGACCGACGAAATCTCAAGCCCGAAAACTTGGGCATAGACAGGAAGCAGGGGCCCGAAGATCGACTGTGCTAAACCAAGCAGGACAAAACCCGCGATGCCCGTTCCCAAGAGCAGATATTTCGTCATGCGCGTCATGAGATTGCCCTAAATGGTTCAAGGCCGCGTAACCCGGCCCTGGAACAAGGTCAATCCGGGTCGCATCAGCCCTTGCACCATGTGTGAGTTGCGGGCAGGCTTTGGCCACCTGAACTGGGTGTCGCCATGAGTTTCGACCTTTCCTCTTTCCTGCCCTATCAGCTTGCCGTTGCCTCAAGCCGCATCTCGCGCGAGTTTTCCGAGCGCTACAAGCGAGAGTTCGGTTTGAGCATTCCAGAGTGGCGCGTGCTGGCGCATCTGGCACAATCGGACGCGGTGTCGGTGCGTGAGATCCATGAGCGGGTGGATATGGACAAATCCAAGGTCAGCCGGGCCGCCGCGCGGCTGGAAAGCTCGGGGTTGATCGAGAAACGCGAAAATCCCGAGGATCGGCGCTTGCTCGACATGCGGTTGACGGCCAAGGGGCGCAACCTGATCGCCCGTATTGTGCCGATTGCGGATGCGTATCAAACCCAGCTTGCGGCTCTGCTTGGGCCCCATGCCGAAGGCTTTCGATTCGGCCTGCAAAGACTTTATGAGGACAGATGACCCAGCTTTATGACTACTGGCGGTCCTCCGCCTCGTATCGCGTGCGCATGGCGCTGAACCTTTTGGGCGAGGGGTTTGAGGCCATTCCGGTTGACCTTTTGCAGGCCGAGCAGGTGGGCGCTGCGAATTTGGCGCGCAATCCGCAAGGTTTGGTGCCCTCGGTCGAGATCGACGGGCTGACGCTGACGCAGTCTTTGGCGATCATCGAGTATCTGAACGACACGCGCGGCGGTCTTTTACCCGCTGATGCGCCGGGGCGGGCGCGGGTGCGCGCGCTGTCTTATGCAGTGGCGATGGAGATTCACCCGATCTGCAACCTGCGGGTTGGTCGCTATGTCGAAGCCGCTTCGGCCGGGGCGATCACCATGGCCGATTGGCAGAAAAAGTTCATTGGTGAGGGGCTTGCTGCGGTTGAGGGATTGCTGACCCACCCCGCCACCGGGCGGTTCTGCCATGGCGATCAGATCACCATGGCGGATCTGTGCCTGTTGCCGCAGGTCTATAACGCCCGCCGCTGGGAGGTGGACGTCAAGTCGTACGTGCAAATCTGCCGGATCGTGGCAGAGTTGGAGGAAATCCCGGCGATCGCTGCCGCCCATCCGGACAAGGTGAGGCCTGCATGACTGATGTCTATATCCTTTCGGCTGCCCGCACTGCGATTGGTGGCTTTGGCGGCAGCCTTTCAGCCCTGTCGCCAATTGATCTTGCCACCCATGCTGCCAAAGTGGCGATTGGGCGCGCAGGGGTCGATCCGGGCCAGATCGGCAGTTCTGTCTTTGGCCATGTGCTGAACACCGAGCCGCGCGACATGTATCTCAGCCGTGTGGCGGCGATGAATGCCGGGGTGCCCGAGGGGGCCGTGGCGATGAACGTCAACCGGCTGTGTGGGTCAGGCGCGCAGGCGATTGTTTCTGCCGTGCAGATGCTGATGCTGGGCGATACCGATATGGCGCTGGCCGGGGGTGCCGAATGTATGAGCCGGGCGCCCTATATCCTGCAAGCTGCGAGGTTTGGGCAGAAGATGGGGGACACCAAGGCGTTGGACATGATGACCGGTGCGTTGACCTGTCCTTTTGGCACGGGCCACATGGGGATTACGGCCGAGAACGTGGCGGCAGAGGGCGGGATCAGCCGTGCTGACCAAGACGCCTTTGCGCTGGAAAGCCAGACCCGCGCAGCGCGCGCGATTGTCGAGGGGCGATTTGCAGATCAGATCGCGCCGATTGAAATTGCCAGCCGCAAAGGAACAGTGACCTTTGCCGTGGACGAACACCCCAAGGCCACCACGGCCAAGGCTTTGGCGGGGCTGCGCCCGGCCTTTGCGAAAGACGGCACGGTGACGGCGGGCAATGCAAGCGGCATCAATGACGGCGCGGCGGCGCTGGTGCTGGCGCGTGAGGCGGCGATGGGTGGATTGACACCCCGCGCGCGGATCATGGGGTATGCCGTGGCCGGGGTTGCGCCGCGTGTCATGGGGTTGGGGCCAATCCCAGCGGTGCAACAGCTGTGTGCCAAGCTGGGGATCAAGCCGGCCGATTTCGACGTTGTGGAATCAAATGAGGCCTTCGCCGCGCAGGCGATTGCGGTCAATCGCGGGCTCGGACTGGATCCGGCGCGGGTGAACCCGAACGGCGGGGCGGTTGCGCTGGGGCATCCGGTGGGGGCGACGGGGGCGATCATCACCGTCAAGGCGTTGCATGAGTTGGAGCGGATCGGGGGCAAGACCGCGCTGGTGACCATGTGCATCGGCGGTGGTCAG
This sequence comes from Paracoccaceae bacterium, assembly GCA_044377735.1. Taxonomy (GTDB): domain Bacteria; phylum Pseudomonadota; class Alphaproteobacteria; order Rhodobacterales; family Rhodobacteraceae; genus Tabrizicola_A. The sequence goes on from JBILYK010000003.1 coordinate 12,214, forward strand.
GGCATCGCCTTGGCGATTGAGCGGGTCTGACACCTATCGCAGCCGCACGGTTGAGCGGGCTGATCGGCCTTCCGCGTCGATCACCGAAAGCGTAACAAAGCCCGCGCCTAGGCCCGGCAGCATCACCGCCCGGTCGCGCAAAGACAGAGCCACAGGTGTGCCATTGGCCAGCCAAGTAAAAGGTGCTGTGCCGCCGTCCACCTTGGCCAAAAGACCTGTGGGCAGAAGTTCCACCTCGGCGCCATCGGGTGGAAAGGCGACGGCGGGCGCGTCCGCCGCCGCCTCGAACGCCGCAGATCGGCTGCGAAAGCGTTGCAGGGGCTGGGGGAGTTGGGCGTTGGCCACCAGAAGCGTCGCCGGGGGCGCGGGTGGCTGAGGGTCAAGCGCGGGTTTCAGGCGCGCGAAAGCCTGAAACAGCACGGGCGCGGCCAGATCGGCCCCGAACACGCCGGGCACTGGCGTACCATCGGGCCGCCCCATCCAGACGCCAATCACATGCCGCCCATCATAGCCAATGGCCCAGGCATCGCGGTGGCCATAGGAGGTGCCGGTCTTGTAGGCCAGCCGATTTTGCGGCGCGCCGGGGGGCGGGGCGAGGCCTGCCAGAATATCGCCGACAAACCACGCGCTCGTCGTGGCCAGCAGGCGCTGGCCCTCCTCGTGCGGGGCGTCTTGTCGCCAGCGCAGTGGCAGCGTCGCCCCGCCGCGCGCGATGGCGGCGTAAAGCTGCACCATGTCTTGCAAGGTTACGCCGATGCCCCCCAAGGCGATTGCCAACCCCGGCTGACCTTCGGGCATCTCATAGCGCACCCCGGCCCTGTCTAAAGCGGTCAGCAGACGTGCCGGGCCAAGGGCTTCGGTCAGGGCCACAACGGGGATGTTCAGCGATTGCTGTAACGCCTCACGCGCGCGGATTGTGCCGCGATACTGGCGGTCAAAGTTCTGCGGGCGGTAGCCGGAAAAGTCGCTGGGCCGATCTTCGAGCAGGGTCTCGGGGTGGGCCAGACCTTCGTCAAAGGCCAGACCATAGACCAAGGGTTTGAGCGTGGAACCGGGGCTGCGCAAGGCTTGGGTCATATCGACAAAGCCGGCGCGGGCATCTTCGGTGAAGCCAGCGGAGCCGACGGATGCAAGGATCTCGCTGGTCTGATGATCTGCCACCACCAGCGCGATCTGCAGGCGGTCACCTTGGCCGGCCACGACCTCGGCCGCCAGTGTTTCGAGCGCAGCTTGCAGGCTGCGGTCCAGCGTCAGGCGATGGGTCTGGGCGCTGGGGTCACTCATGCGGGCGCGGTCAGCCAGATGGGCGGCAAGGGCGGGAAAGGGTTTGCGGGTGGCAGGGACCGGTTCGGTGCGGGCGGCTGTGGCCTGATCGGTGTCGATCAGCCCATCGGTTTCCGCCCGCGCCAGCACGCGGTCGCGCGCAGCGGTGGCGCGGGCGACGTGGCGGTCAGGGCGGCGGGTTTCGGGGCTTTGCGGAATGGCGACGAGAAAGGCAATTTCGGCAGCTGTCAGCCGTTTTGGTTCCTTGCCGAAATAAGAGAGCGTCGCCGCGCGAATGCCTTCCAGATTGCCGCCATAGGGGGCAAGCATCAGGTAAAGGCCAAGGATTTCGTCTTTGGTCAGCCGCCGTTCCAGCGCCCAAGCCACGCGCATCTGGCGCAGCTTGCCTGCCACCTCGCCTGTCGTGCCTTCTTCCAACAGCCGCGCCACTTGCATGGTCAGCGTCGATCCGCCCGAGACCACGCGGCCATTCCAGACCGCTTGCGCGCCAGCCCGCGCCAGCGCACGCCCGTCCACCCCGTTGTGATGCAAAAACCGCTTGTCCTCATAGGCCATGAGGGCGGTGGTAAAGGCTGGGTCCACGTCTTGCGGCGTCACTGCCAGCCGCCAGCGGCCATCGGCCACGGTATAGGCGCGCAAAAGCGCGCCCTCGCGGTCCAGAACCTGCACCGATGTCGCAAGAGCCAAGGGGGGCAGGCGGGTGTCGTCGATCCAGATATCCACCCGGTCGCGGGCAAAGGCGGCAAGGAACAACCCTGCCGCCAGCCAGAAAATGCCCCGCGCGCGCATCATTCGGCGATAGTGACGCGCCCGGTATCGGACCGGCCCGTCATGTCAGGCCGATACATATCCTCAACCGAGGCGGCGGGGTGGTGGAAGCTGCCCGGCGACACGGCGCGCACCACATAGGCCAGTTTGAAGGGCTGGTTCGAATAGCGGTCAATCGCGGTCAGGAACCGGTCTTGACGGAACTCGCTATGGGCGACTTCGGAGTCGAGCCCCAGCCAATCCAGCGCCTCGATGGAGCCTGCGGAAATGAGATTGGGGTTGTCGATTTCGAAACCCGCTGGCAGGGGATCGGCCACCATCAGCCGCGCCTCGCCCCGGCCAAAGGGGATGACTTCCAGCACGGTGACGAAACGATCACCCACCGTGACCGCGTCAAGCGTGACAGGTTCGCCCTGCAGGGTGAAATAGCTGCGGGAGATCGCATAGCCGGTGCCGCCTGCGGGTTCAGGTTCAGATGGCACGCCATAGGTGGTGAGGGTGAGCACCGTGTCGGCGGCACTGTCGTTCTTGACCTTCACTAGCGCGGTGTTGGTGGCGTCCAGCACCTTGACCAAGGGACCAGAGGCCGGGGCGCCGTCGATGGTGATGCCTTCGGCGCCCGTGCGGTCAATCAGCGCGTTGGCGGCCAAAAGCGCCCATGTCGCCTCTTGGGTCGAGAGGCCCCGGTCGGTGATCAGCCGCATGGTCAGCGCCTCTTGATCGACGACCGCGCTTCCGGCTTCGGTGGCAAGCGCCAGAACGGCGGCGGCATCGCGGAAGCTGGTGCCATAATCGGCGCGGAAGATTTGTTCCAACTCTGGCCCCTGCAGCGCCTCCATCGCGGCGGCGGCACGGCGGAACATCGCATCCGCGCGGGGCTGGTCGCCATAGGCGGCAAGGGCGGCCCCGAGTTGCGCCATAGCGGTCGGGGTGGCAAAGGCATCACCCTTCACATCCGCATAATAGCGCAGATCGCCCACCGCCGCCGCGCCTTCACGGGCCAGCACCATCAGCGCATAGGCCAGTGCCTCGCCGCCACTGTCGAAATCGGGGTGGTAGTTGACCTGATTGCGCAGGTTGTCCAAGGCCCGGCGCAGGGAAAGGTCGGGTACCGCAAAGCCGCGTGCCTTCGCGCGTGACAGAAAGTCGGTGACAAAGGCATCCAGCCACATATCGCCATCGGCTGGCCCCCACAGGCCAAAGCCGCCGTTGGAGGACTGGTTCATCAGGATTTCGGTGATGCTGTCTTGCACCCGGCCCTTAATATTGTCGGCCTGCGGCAAGTCCAGCGCCACGGCGACCTGATCGAAGTACAAAAGTGGCAGCGCCTTGGAGGTGATCTGCTCGGTGCAGCCATAGGGATAACGGTCAAGTGCCGCCAGAATCCCCGGCGCGTTGATCCGCGCCAAGGGGCCAACAGCCATAGTTGCGCGGCCCGAGCCTGCGACCAAGCCGGCAAAGGCGTTGTCGTCAAATGTGAACTCTTGACCCTTGGCAAGTGTCATGCGGCTGACGCGCACCACCTGTGGGTCATTCATTTGCACCGGCACGGTGAGCGTCTTTTTCAACCGCTTGCCATCTGGCGTGGTCAGGTTGACGTCGATGGTTTGCAGCCCGATCTCGCCTGCTGTCAGTGGCACGGCAAAGACCGCCTTGGCCTTGTCGCCCAGATCAAAACCCGAAGGTACTTGCCCCAAAGTGAGCCCCTGCGACGAGACGTCCAGGCCCATCCGGCCCGTGGGGCCGGCGGCATGGACGATCTCGAGGAGCAGGCGACTTTCATCGCCGGGTGACAGGAAACGGGGAACCGACGCGGTGACGACAACCGGATCGCGCACCAGCACGTCTTTCGATGCTTGGCCCACGCCGGATTTCGACCAGACCACGGCCATCAGTTTCACGGTGCCATTGAAAGACGGCAGGGTGAAGCTGGCCTTAGCCAAACCATCCGCGCCCACGGTGATCGGACCAGAGAAAGAGGCGACCAGTTCTTCGGTGGGCGGCGGCGATTGCAGGCGGGCTTGGGTGCCCGCGTCACCGCCCGACCTCACCTGCCCCTCGGCCCCGTTCAGGCCGTCAATCAACCGGCCATAAACGTCGCGGATACCGACGCCCAGTTTGCGTTGCCCAAAGTAGTGGCCTTGCGGGTCGGGCGGGGTAAATGAGGTCAGGTTCAGGATACCCTGATCGACGGCGGCAAGGGTGACATAGGCGGCTTCACCCGCCGCCACGCCTTCGACCTTTACCGCCACATCGAAGGGGCCGCGCGGGGCGGCCTCATCGGGGGCCTCGATGGTGACTATCAGCGCCCGCGCGCCCGGATCAATCGCGGCATGCGTCAGGCCCAAGGCGCGGGCCGGATTGCGGCCTGCGGCAACTTCCATGGGCCGCAGCACAGAGGCGGTCACATAAACGCCCGCGCCCCAGTCATCGGTGACGGGAAGCGGGATCAGGTTTTCGCCCTCGGTCACCTCAACCGCCTGCAGGGCGATCAGACGGTTCGACAAGACGGTGATCAGCGCCGTGCCCGCCGCGCGCGGGACCAGCCGCAGTGTGGCGGTATCGCCGGGTTTGTAGGCGGGTTGGTCCAGCGACATTTCCAGCGTGTCGGGTGTTGCAGAGGCATCGGCGGAGGCATACCACCCCGCGTAGAAGGTGGTTGAAGTTGCGGCCTGCACCGCGTCCATGCCTTCGACGAGGATTTCATATTCGCCCCATTGCACCGGCACGGCAATCTCACTTGGCCCGGTGGTAAGGGTCACTTCCCCCCCGGCCACGCGGTTGCGCGAGGTGACGGGCTCCCAGTTCCAATTGCCGTTTTGCTGATACCACTGATACTGCGTCTCAACCCGGTTCACAGTGTATCGCAGCGTCATGGCCATGGGCTTCAGATCGGTGCCAATGCCGATCAGATTGAACCGCGCCTCGGCCCCTTCTGTGGCCACGCCGTCAAACATCGGCTTGATTCCAATCATTGGGGCTGAGGGGGCCAGAAGTTGCGTCACCTGCCGTTCAACTGGGCGGCCCGAGCCTTCGGCGACGCGCACGGTGGCACGCATCTCCAATGGGCGGGCGGGGTCATCCACCTTTGGTAGGGGCAGGGCGATGGTGGCTTTGCCATCCGCATCAGTGCGGATGGGGGAAAAGCTTTCCATCACCGCGTCGAAGGGTTGGTCATGGCGGCCGATGAGATGGCCGGGGAAGGCGGCAAGTTCCGGGGCTGCGCGGAGGAGCACCTCGCCCTCAACCGCCAGATCAGCGCCAGGCGCGCCGAACAGGTATTTCGCATCCACCATTAGATCAGGTGTATCGCCAAGGCGGATGTCCAGATTGGCCAAAGCCAGTGTAAAGTCGATGCGTTCGGGCAGGAAATCTTCGACCAAGAAGGTTTTCGAGGTCAGCGCCGCGCCGTCCAGATCGGCGAACACCTCCAACCGCCAGACCCCGCGCGGGGCGCTGGCAGCGATGGGCATCTGGAACACATGGCCGCCTGCGCCCGCATCAGCCACAAGGGTGCGCGAGTATTCCACGCCATCTGGGCGCTTGAGGATCGCGGTCAGTGGCAGACCTTTGACCGCAGATGCCTGCGCATCACGGGCAAGGGCGGTGGCAAACACCGTTTCGCCTGCGCGATAAGCGCCCCGGTCGGTGGTCAGGAACACATCCACCGGCGGCGCGGCTTCGCGCCCCTCGACCCCACGATCGGACAGGTCAAACTCGGGGTCGGTCAGCGACAGGAATGCCAGATCGCCGCTGCCATCCTTGGCCACGATCAGCGCGGGGGCGGCCGACCCGGTACCACGCGTGAGGCCCGCATCAAAGCGCGCATAGCCCATGGCATCGGTCACCGCAGAGCCCAGCACCTCATTGGCGCGCGACAGCATCTCTATCGTCACGCGCTCTTTCGCCGCCGCTGTACCTAACGCACGGACAAACACATGCAGACCATCGACGCCCAACAGGCTGGTCAGCCCCAGATCGGATACCACGAACCACTGCCAGCCCGCGGGCACCAGATAGGGGTCAACCCCCGGCACGGTCGCGCGCAGAGCGTAAACCCCCGCCGGTTGGCCCGCCAAGGCTTCAGACAGCGGCAGGCGGGTGGTCAGATCCTTGTTCACCTCTTGCGGCACAAAGGCTGAACCGGTCCAGATTTCGGTGCCCACTTCGGCGCTGAATTCCCATTCCTGATCGTTGCGCATTGGCTGGCCGAAATAGCCGTTCTGCACCGCGCGCAACAGGTTGCGGTCGGTCACGCGATAGAGCGTCAGGTCCAATTTGTCGGTGTTCACCGTTTCCACCGGAATGGCCACCGTATCGCTGCGCGGCAAGACATAGCCACGGCCCGGAAAACGCACGCCCGGATTGCGGTCGCGCACATAGGCGGTGATGTTCACCGACTTGGCCAAGACCTGCCCATCGGCCGATGGAAGCCCCTCGCGGAAGGTGACGGTCTGGCGGCTGCCATGGGCGACCCCTTCGACACAAAGCTGACGCCACCCGTCATAGCTGACGGTCAACCCTGCCGCTGGAAGTTGCACGAAAGTGGCATAGTCGACCCCGGTTTTCACCAGATCTTCCGAGAACCCCACGCAGATGCGCGGACGCGCGGAATCGGCCTGAACATCGGTGGCAAGAATCCGGAACCCGTAGAGGCCAGCCGCGGCCTCCAACGCCGCTGCGGTGTCATCGCGTGGCTGCAACGCCTGCGCCAGCCGCAGCGCTTGCACCGTGTCGCGGCCCCGGTCGATGGTTTCAAGCGCCTGCCCCATCTGGACAAGGATCGTATGCTGCAAGGCGGGATTGTCGGCGCGCATATAGGCGTTGAAGGCAGCGAAATAGGACTGCTCATGGTAGGAACGGCGGTTGTTCTCATCAGCCTGCCCGGCGGCATAAAGCAGGCGGGCATACTCGGCCCAGTCGCTGGCCGCATCGGTCAGGTTCAGCCCCGCGCCCAAAAAGCGGCTGGCGGCGGCGGGGTCACCCATGGCCTCGGCGTCAAAAGCCGATTGGAAATGCTCCTCGGCACTGTAGGGGCCGGTCACATGGGTATTGGCAAGGGTTTCAGCTTGTTGCAGGATCCCCGGCAACTCCCAGCTTTGCACAAAGCTGAGTTCGGCCAAGCGGGTCTTGGCGCGGGCTTCTGCTGCAGCTTCGGCCGTGAGCACGAAACCCGATAGGGCCCCATTGAACGGCGTTGCCGTCCCCGGGTCTGATTTCGGAAAACAGGCGCCTTTCAGGGTGTTGAAGGTAAAGGCGGTGCAGGACGGGTTAGTCAGGCAGGCTCGTTCGCAAGCCTCAAGCGTGGTGTCGAAAATCGCTTGCAGATCGCCGCCGGGCAGGTCGGTGTTTTCGATCAACACCAGCCGACGTTCGGGGATCAGATCTTGGGCTATGCCAGATCCAGCAAAGGCCAACACTGCGGCACCTACCGCGCCGACAAAGGTAATCGTCCGGAACGTAAGCATTGAAAAACCCCCGAGTCTGAATGGTGAAAGTCTGGCACGCGGGGCCCTGCGCATGCAAGTTGCGTTACGGCCTGCCATTGGCCATCACCGTTAATCTCGTCTTCACACTGTTCCGCCAATTTGGCCCTGCGCGCTGCCATGATGCGGCGCAAGCTCGTGCAGGATGGACGGATGGAGATCGCGGAAAGGTTGGCAAAAGAGCGGCGGGCAAGGTTGGCAGCGGAGCGCCTGCTGGACCAGAAAAGCCGAGAGCTGTTTGCCGCCAATGAAAAGCTGGCAATGCATGCCCGCGCGCTGTCGGATCAGATCGTCGAACAGCGAGAGGTGGTGAAATCTGCGCTAACTGAGGCAGAGCTTCTGAAGGGCCAGAATAGCCAAGTGAAGGGCGATCTTGACCGCGCCCATTCGGCGGCCGTGATGGCCGAACGCCGGTTGTGGGATTCGATCAACACCATCCCCGATGGCTTTGCCGTTTTTGATGCCAATTCCTGCCTTGTGGCAGCCAACTCGGCCTATCTTGCCGCCTTTCGCGGCACCGATATCGCGCTGGGCGCCACCTATGGCGACATTCTGCGCGCCGCTGCCCTCGGGGGGTTGATCGACCTTGGCGGTGAGGGTGCGGAGGATTGGTGTGCCCGCATGCTGGATCGCTGGCAGGGTGAGGTGATTGAGCCTGTGGTTGTCCCGTTGCGCGGGGGCGTTTGGCTGCGCCTGATTGACCGGCGCGCACGCGATGGCGATACGGTAAACTTGGCACTGAACATCACCGAAGAGATGCGAATCTGGGCTGCGATTGAGGCGATTCCAGATGGATTTGTGCTGTTTGACAGGGAGGAACGTCTTTTGGCCTTCAATCACCGCTACCGCGAGATGTTTCCTGACAGCGCCGAGGCGATGGTGCCTGGTGTGTCATTTGAAGAGCTTTTGCGCCATGGCCTGCGCCACGGCCACGTCCCCGAGGCGGTGGGCCGCGAGGAGGATTGGCTCGCCGAGCGTTTGGAACAGATGCGACAAGCCAATGGCGTGACCGAATGTCAGCTGTCCGATGGCCGCTGGATCGAAGAGCATGACCACCGCACGCCTGACGGTGGCCGTGTGGGGCTGCGCCGCGACATCACCGCGCAGCGCGATCAACAAGCCGCACTCGAGGCTGCTCGGGCCGTGGCCGAGGCGGCCGACCGCGCGAAGTCGGCTTTCCTTGCCAATATGTCCCACGAGATCCGCACCCCAATGAACGGGGTTGTCGGCATGGCTGAACTTTTGTGCGACACCTCCTTGTCAGAAGAACAGCGGCTGTTTGCCGAAACCATCCGCTCTTCGGGCGAGGCGCTTTTGGTCATCATCAATGACATTCTTGATTACTCAAAGCTTGAGGCGGAAAGGATGTCACTTTTCCCAGAGCCCTTTGACCTGGAACGCACAATTCACGAAGTTACCATGCTGTTGCAACCCCGGGCGCGCGAAAAGGGCATTGATCTGATGATCGATTTCGACATGTTCCTGCCCACACGCTATGTCGGCGATCCGGGTCGCTTGCGGCAGGTTCTGACCAATCTGATCGGCAATGCGGTAAAGTTCACCGAAAAGGGGCATGTCCTGGTTCGGGTCGTGGGTTTGGAGCACGCGCCAGGGCAGCATCAGTTGCACGTCACGGTCGAGGACACTGGCATCGGAATTGCGGCGGAGAACCTTGATCACATCTTTGGTGAGTTCAATCAGGTGGAAAGCCAGTCGAACCGCAAGTTTGAGGGCACCGGGCTTGGGCTTGCGATCACTCAGCGGTTGATCGAACGGATGGAGGGCGCAGTCTGGGTCGACAGTGAGGTTGGCAAGGGGTCTTGCTTTGGGTTCCGCCTGTCACTTCCTGTGGCCGAAGATGCTGCGCAGCCGCGTCGACCCATCCACATAAAGCACGCGCTGGTGGTGGATGACCAATTCATCAACCGCACCATTCTGGAACGTCAGCTTGTGCCCTGCGGTATAGCGGTGACCTTGTGCCGTTCAGGGGCTGATGCATTGGCGGCGCTGGAAGCGGGCAGTTTTGATGTAGTCATCACCGACCATGACATGCCCGAGATGGACGGGCTGCAGCTGGCTGCTCACATCCGGGCGGCAGGCAATCCGGTACCTTTGGTTCTGCTATCCTCCAGCCCCGCCAATGCGCGCGAGGGGGAGGGCGCCGAGTATCTGGCGACCATCTTGCAAAAGCCGATCCTTCGGGCGGATTTGTATCGCCATCTGCAGGCAATCACTGGTGAAACCGCGCCCGAAAAGGTGGTCCCTGTGGTGATGCCGCCATTGGGTGACATGCGCAAAATGCGCGTTCTGGTGGCCGAGGACAATCGCACAAACCAGCTGGTGTTCCAAAAGATGGTGCGTGACATCGAGATTGATTTGGTCTTTGCCGACAACGGGGTGAAGGCCGTGGCGCTGTGGCAAAGTTTCCACCCTGACATGATCTTCATGGATATTTCGATGCCCGAGATGGACGGCCGCGACGCCGCCCGTGCCATACGGTCCGCCGAGGGTGGGACCGCCCATGTGCCGATCGTGGCATTGACTGCCCACGCAATGGAGGGTGATGCCGAGGCTATTTTGGCCGCAGGGATTGATCGCTATATGACGAAGCCCCTGCGCAAACAGGCGATCACCGCCACCTTGGCCGATTTCTGCCCGGCCGAGGCCTTGCCCATCGCGGTGGCGGCCGAAAATGCAGCGTGACGGCGCGCTAGGCCGCCACCGCTTCGGGGGCCTGACGGCTGAACACCAGCCGCCCGCTGTCTGACTGGTCGGCACGGAAGCTATAGCCGCCGATGCCAAAGCCGCGCAGGTCGGCCGGGTCTGTCAGGTGGTTCTCGGCAATAAAGCGCGCCATGGCACCCCGCGCCTTTTTGGCCCAGAATGACACGATCTTGGCCTTACCAGCCCTTTCTTCCAAGAACACCGGGGTGATGATGGGCGAGCCCAAAGCCTTGACATCGACCGCCCCGAAATACTCGGACGAGGCACAGTTGACCAAGGCCTTTGCCCCCATCTCCGCCGCCAGCGCCTTCAGCGCCAGCGCAGGCTTTGCCCCCCACCAGCCGTAAAGATCCGCCCCGCGCGGATTAGCCAGCCGGATGCCCATTTCCAAACGATACGGCTGAATTCCGTCCAAGGGCCGCAACAACCCATAAAGGCCGGACAGAATCCGCAAATTCCCCTGCGCCCAACGCAACGAGTCTGGGTCCATTGTCCGAGCCTCAAGTCCGGCGTAGGTGTCACCATCAAACAGGAAGGCCGCCGCTTGCCCACTGGCATTAGGGTCAAAGCTGGCAAAGCGATCGCGGTTCAAAGCCCCGAGCTTGGGCGAGATGTCCATCAGCCCGCAAAGATCCTCGGCCGAAAGGCCGCGCGCCAGTTTGGCCAGGGCGGCCGCATCGGCCGCATATTCGGGCTGGGTCAGCGAAAACCCCACGGGCAGTGCAAGGGGCTTTTCATTCATCCGCTTGGCGGGAGAGAGCACGGTCAACATCTTGGGTCTCCTATCAAGCATAACCTAACCCGGATCAGCTCTCGTGCAAGACCTCAAGAAAGGCCACGCCAAAGCGGTCGATTTTCAGCTCACCCATGCCCTGAATGGCTTGCATTTCCCCCAAGGTCGAAGGGCGGCGTTCAGCAATTTGGCGCAGGGTGGAGTGGGTGCAGGTCAGATATTTGCCGGTGCCATCATCGCCGCGCGACAGGGTCAGTTGCACCTCGGCCAGCCGGTCAAACAAAACGCCCATGTCGCTGCCAACCAGCGCTTTGCGTGCCGGGTGCATGGGCGTGGTCTCGGCCCCTGTGATTACCGACAGGAAAGTCGCGCCATAGCTTTCCAGCTTTTTCGCCCCCACCCCGGTGATGTCCATCATGTCATCCAACGTCATCGGGCGCTTTTCGGCCATCTCAATCAGGGTGCGGTCGGGGAAAACCACATAGGCCGGGACGCCCGCTGCTTCGGCCAGGGCACGGCGCTTGGCCTTGAGGGCGGACAGCAGACTGACATCTTCATCGGCCACCTGGGTCTTGACCGTATAGCCGAGTCGAGCCTTTTCCACCGTATCGCGGCGCAGGGTGATGTTTGCTTCGCCACGCAAAATGGGGCGGGCGGCATCGGTCATCCGTAGGGCACCGAAACGGTCGCTGTCGGGGCGCACCAAATCGCGACCCATCATCTGGCGAAATACCGCCCCCCATGCCGGTTTTGAAAGATCCTTGCCCACCCCAAAGGTGGGCAACCCGTCATGGCCCTTTTCGCGTACCTTGGCCGTAGCGTTTCCGGTCAGGATATCAATCAGATGGCCTGCGCCGAACCATTCGCCGGTGCGCAGGATCGCCGACAATGCCTTTCGCACGGCGTCGGTGGCGTCGAACAGAACGGCGGGGCGGTCGCACAGGTCACAGTTGCCGCAAGGCTGGGCGTCTTCGCCGAAATAGCCCAAAAGAACCTGCCGCCGGCAAGCCATTGCCTCGGCCAGACCCAAGAGCGCGTTTAGCCGGGCGTGATCGGCGGCCTTGCGGTCGGGCGGGGCCAGCCCCTCGTCAATCTGGGTGCGACGCAGCCGGATGTCGTCGGGACCATAGAGCGTAAGAGTTTCGGCCGCTGCGCCATCGCGGCCTGCGCGGCCGATTTCCTGATAGTAGCCCTCGATTGATTTCGGCAGATCGGCATGGGCGACCCAGCGGATATCGGGTTTGTCGATGCCCATCCCGAAGGCAATCGTGGCCACTACGATCAGCCCATCTTCTTGCTGGAAGCGAATTTCCACATGGCGACGTACGTCTGCCTCCATGCCGCCGTGATAAAAGGCGGTCGCATGTCCCTCGGCGCGAAGGGCGGCGGAAAGGGTTTCGGTTTTGGCCCGTGTGGCGCAATAGACGATGCCCGATTGCCCGCGCCGGGCGGCAGCAAAAGCCAAGATCTGGTCGCGCGGGCTGTCCTTGACAGCAAAGGCAAGGTGGATGTTCGGTCGGTCAAAGCCACGCAAGAAACTGTCGGGTGCGACGCCATCGAACAGGCGGGTAACAATCTCGGCCTGTGTTTCTTCGTCTGCGGTGGCGGTAAAGGCGGCCAAGGGCACGCCCAAGGCACGGCGCAACTCGCCGATGCGCAGGTAGTCGGGGCGGAAATCATGGCCCCATTGGCTGACGCAATGCGCCTCGTCCACGGCAATCAGCGTACAGTTAATGCGCCTGAGCATCGGTAGAGTGGCGCCTGAGGCCAGCCGCTCTGGTGCCATATACAAGAGTTTCAGCCGCCGCTCATCCAGTGCGGTGAACACCTGTTCGGTTTCCTCCTCGGTATTGCCCGAGGTGAGTGCGCCTGCCTCAACCCCCGCCGCTCGGAGCGCGCGCACCTGATCACGCATCAGCGCAATCAGGGGCGAGATCACCACTGTCACCCCATCACGGCAAAGCGCAGGTAGCTGAAAACATAAAGACTTTCCTCCACCCGTTGGCATGATTGCCAGCGTGTTGCGCCCGGCCAGCACGGCATTCACAATCTCTTCCTGTCCAGGCCGAAAGCCTGGAAAGCCAAAGATCGAATGCAAAAGCGCTGTCGGGTCGGCGGCCATGGGCGGTGAAAGCATCCCTTGGGGATAGGCAAAGCTGGTTAAGGCGTGGTTAACCTAGCCGAAGGCATAAAGGTTGTTCGACACCACGATTTCCAGCGCCAGGATCGCCACAAGCACGATCAGCGGGGCAAAATCGATGCCCCCCATTCCCGGAACAAAGCGGCGGACGCGGGTGTAGACCGGTTCAAGAATCCGGTTCAGCCCGTTCCAGATTTGCCAGACCAAGGGTTGGCGCAGGTTCAGCACGTTGAAATTGATGAGCCAGCTCATGATGACATGGGCCAAAACGATCCATTTCGCGAGATGGATCAGCATCAGAACGATCTGGAGAAGGGAAGTCATGCGCGTCACCCACTATCTGTTGTGTGAGAGGTAACGTCTGGCCCAAAAAAGGGCAAGGGATTGTAAGGGGGCCTGCCGTTGCGTCGCGCTTGACCTTTGCGGCGGCGGCGGGCAGGCACAGCATAATCAGGCGCAGGGCAAAGAGGTGCTGCATGTATCCCTACATCCGCATAGCCAAAGAGCTGTGGAAATTCCGCCGCAGCCCGCGGTTGTCGATCCTTGAGCCGCATATCAGCACGCATCGTGTCTGGCCGTGGGATCTGGATCCGTGGCGCGAGTTGAACAACGGCCGCACGCTGACGCTGTTTGATCTAGGCCGCATCCCAATGTCGGTGCGGATGGGTTTTGACCGCGTGGCCGAAGCCAAAGGCTGGGGTATCACGGTGGCAGGAAACTCCACCCGCTATCGCCGCCGGGTCACCGTGTTTCAGAAACTGACGCAGGTCAGCCGGGTTTTGGGCTGGGACGCGCGCTTTGTCTATCTGGAGCAAAGCTTTTGGCGCGATGGAGAATGCACGGCATCCATGCTCTTGCGGTCGGCCTTCATCAAAAAGGGTGGGATGGTTCCGCCGCATGAGGTTCTGGTGGCCCTTGGTCAGCCCACCGAAAGCCCGGACCTGCCCGATTGGGTCAAAGCGTGGATCGCTGGCGATGCCGAGCGTACCTGGCCGCCCGCTTTGCCGGATGCCGCCATGGCGGCGGTGCAGTCTTAAGGCTTTCGCTTGCCAGCTTGCCCGGTTTCGGGCCTTATCCCCTGCAAAGGCCGCCAAAAGGCCGGTTCAGAGGGGAACGGGATGATTTCGCCACGCAAGCGCATCTGGGGATGGTGGTTCTTTGACTGGGCAAGCCAGCCCGTCAACACGCTGCTTCTAACCTTTATCTTCGGCCCCTATTTCGCCGAGGTGGCCCGGGGCTATTTCATGGGCGCGGGCATGGAAGAAGAGGCTGCCAAGGCCGCAGCGCAAAGCTATTGGGCTTTTGGGCTGACCATCACCTCGCTTGTCATCATGGTCTTGGCCCCCATTTTGGGCGGTATTGCCGACAGCACCGGCCGTCGTCTGGTCTGGGTGTGGTTTTTCTCACTGGTCTACATAGTCTCGGCTTGGGCGCTTTGGTATGTGGCGCCGGGCGGCGAGATTGGCACGCTGCGCTGGGCCTTGTTCTTCTTCGGCCTTGCCTTCCTGTCGATGGAATTTGCCACGATCTTTACCAACGCGCTGATGCCGACCCTGGTCGAAGGCGATGAGATGGGCCGCCTGTCAGGCAATGGCTTTGCCTTTGGCTATCTGGGTGGGTTGATTGCGCTGTTCGTGATGCTGTTGCTTTTTGCCGAAGGGGCAAGTTCAGGTCGCACGCTGATTGGTCTTGATCCGGTGCTTGGCCTTGACGCCGAAGCGCGCGAGGGCACGCGTGCGGTCGGACCCTTCTCGGCGGTGTGGTATCTGGTGTTCATGATTCCGTTCTTCTTGTGGGTGAAAGAACCGAAAACCGGGTTTGGCCGCGTGAACCTGACCGGCGTCTTTGCCAGCGTGGTCGAGTTTATCCGGGGCCTTGTGCATCGCCGCAGCCTTGCCACCTATTTGGGGTCTTCGCTGTTTTACCGTGATGCGCTGAACGGGCTTTATGCCTTTGGCGGCATTTATGCGTCGAACGTGCTGGGCTGGGAGGTGACGCAGATCGGCATTTTTGGCATCGTCGGTGGGGCGACGGCGGTGTTGACCAGTTGGCTTGCCGGAAAGATGGACAGCCGTCGCGGGCCAAAGCCGGTGATCGTCTGGTCGATTGTGGTCCTTATCGTGGTCTGCTCACTGATCGTGGGCATGGACCGTGAGCAGATCTGGGGCATGCCGCTCGACTCGGCTTCGTCTACGCCGGACATCATCTTCTTCATCTGTGGCGCGCTGATTGGCGGGGCTGGTGGGCCGCTGCAATCGGCCAGCCGGACCATGCTGTTGCGTCACACCACGCCGGACCGTGCGACCGAAGCCTTTGGCATGTTTGCACTTTCGGGCAAGGTGGCCAGCTTTATGACGCCGCTTTTGATTGGCCTGTTCACCCATTTCAGCCAATCGGCAAGAATTGGCATCGCGCCTGTCATCCTGCTTTTCCTGATCGCGTTGATCCTGCTATTGTGGGTCAATCCGAAAGGCGAGAATGGATGATTGGTAGACTGGTTTTATTGATGCTGTTTTTGGCCCCGCTTCCCGTTGGGGCCGAAGCTTTGGCAAACAAGCTTTTTGGATCAAAGGCCGTTCCCAGCCAGCAAGAGGCGATGCCCATCGGCTCTTATGCAAAGGGCTGTTCGGCGGGGTCGGCGGAACTGCCGGAAAACGGGCCAACATGGCAAGCGATGCGCCTGTCGCGTGAACGGAACTTCGGCCATCCGATGATGGTGCAATACCTAATGGACCTGTCGCAACAGGCTGCTGGGTTGGGCTGGGGCAAGGGGCTTTACGTTGGTGATATCAGCCAGGCGCGCGGGGGGCCGATGACCTCTGGCCATGCCAGCCATCAGATCGGGCTGGATGCTGATATCTGGTGGCTTGCGCCAAAGCGGCTGAACCTGAGCCGGGCCGAGCGCGAAAGCCTGTCATCTATCCCCATGCGGTCGGCGGATCAGCGGACGGTGACCGACAGTTGGGGGCCAAAGGCGCATGCTTTGTTGCGCGCTGCCGCGAGTGACCCGAGGGTGGACCGCATCTTTGTGGCGGCTGCGATCAAGATTGAAATCTGCAAGAGCGCCTCGAAGGCTGACAAGCCTTGGCTGCAGAAGATCCGCCCTGTTGCGGGCCATGACACGCATTTCCACGTGCGGCTGAAATGCCCGAAAGGGGCGCGGTTGTGCGAAACCCAAAAACCCACGGTGAGCGAGTTGTCCAAGGGCGGCATGGGGTGCGATGACACGCTGATGTGGTGGGTCACCGATTATCTGAACCCGCCCAAGGATACCAAAAAGAAGAAACCCAAGCCCGAGGACGAGCCGAAGAAAAAGCATCCGCGCCAGTTCACCATGGCCGACCTGCCGCGCCAATGCCAAGACGTTCTCGCCGCACCGTAGCCCTTGGGCTGGCGCTTTTGTCGGGGTTTCAAGGCAGCGCCGAACCCCGCCCACCTGAGGGGTTTCTGGGCAGCTATGTCTGGAACATGGCTGAAAACGCCTTTGGCGGCCTTTCGGCGATTGAGATGGCCGAAGATGGTCAGAGTTTCGT
This sequence comes from Paracoccaceae bacterium, assembly GCA_044377735.1. Taxonomy (GTDB): domain Bacteria; phylum Pseudomonadota; class Alphaproteobacteria; order Rhodobacterales; family Rhodobacteraceae; genus Tabrizicola_A. The sequence goes on from JBILYK010000003.1 coordinate 28,882, forward strand.
GGCCCTTGGCGACAAGGGCATGTTTCTGCATGGGACGCTGCTTCGTGATGGGACCGGTCGGATTGTCGATGTTGCGGCTGGACCTATCCGGCCCTTGCGGGCCGAGACTACAGGCGAGCCCCTTGTCGGCCGACGATCAGACAGTGAAGGGCTGGCCATTGGTCCCGATGGTCAGGCCTTTGTCTCATTCGAAAACCGAAGCCGCGTGGCCAGCATTGACCTTGAAACCGGGTTGACGCGCGATCTTAAGAGTCATCCCGATTTTGCCGACCTAACCCGCAACGGCGCGCTTGAGGCTTTGGCAATGGATCGTGATCTTCGGCTTTACACCCTGCCAGAAGATCCGCCGGGGGGGCGAATTCCGGTCTATCGCTGGGACGCGGGGGCTTGGGATGCCAAGCTGTCTGTGCCGCGACGCGGACGCTTTTTGCCCGTAGCCGCCGATTTTGGCCCGGATGGCCGGTTTTATGTTCTGGAACGTGACTTTCGCGCGCTGGGTGGCTTTTCCAGCCGCCTGCGGCGGTTTGATCTGGGTGTGGAGGGTTTGACCGGTGAAACAACGCTTCTTGAAACCCCCTTTGCGCTGCATGACAATCTTGAAGGACTGTCAGTCTGGCGCGACGACCAGGGGGCGCTGCGCGCCACGATGATTTCGGACGATAACTTCATCTTCGTCCAGCAAACCCAGATCGTCGAATACCGCTTGCCCGATTGACCTTGCGCCCCGATTGGCGCTAAGCCGCCGCGTCGCCTGTGCGGCGCCAAGTCTCCGCGACCTTGTAAAAAACGGAAAAGACATGAAACAGCTTCTGCCCAGCATTCTTGCCATGGCCGCTATCGTTGTGGCCTCCAACATCCTTGTGCAATTTCTTGCCGGTCCTTGGCTGACATGGGGTGCCTTTACTTATCCTTTCGCCTTTCTGGTCACCGATCTGACCAACCGCCTGCAAGGCCCCGCCGCCGCGCGCCGCGTGGTTTTGGTGGGGTTTGGCGTTGGTGTGATCTGTTCGCTTATCGGGTCGCAGATCATGGGCGAATATGGTCCGTTGGTCAGCCTGCGCGTCGCCGTCGGTTCGGGCGTAGCATTCCTTGCCGCACAGCTAACCGATGTAGCGGTGTTCAACCGCTTGCGTGCGGGGGCTTGGTGGAAGGCACCGCTCGTCTCAACGCTTGTCTCGTCATCGTTGGACACCGCAATCTTCTTCACCATCGCATTTTCGGCGGCATTGACCGTGCTGGAACCGGCGAATGACGTCTCCTGGGCCGCCGAGATGTTGCCGCTTCTGGGCCTTGGCCCAGTGGCGCCGCTTTGGGTGTCTTTGGCCGTGGCTGATTGGCTGGTGAAGCTTTTGCTTGCAATTGCGGCACTGCTCCCCTTCCGCATCATTGTTGCAAGGATGAGAGCACGGGTTGCGTAAAAACTGTTGACGAACACAAAATCTGTGTCAGGCTCAGCTTATCGGCAACCATTTGAAAGGAGGTGATCCAGTGTCTAGAGTGATATTGGAGAGACGTGTCGGGACAGTCATGGGGGGTGTTTTCTAAGGGCAGTCCCTTGGGATACAGACCACAAGATTGGATGACCCATCCTAACTGGCTCATCTCCTTAGATCTCGGAAAGGGTTGCCGCGCTTCGGCAACCCTTTCTCTTTTCCGCGCGCCCCGTTAGCCTGCACTCATGCTATGGATTACCGAAACCCTTCAAATCGCCGACTGGGAATTGTCGGAAAGCTTCATGCGGTCCTCCGGGCCGGGGGGGCAGAATGTGAACAAGGTGTCCACCGCCGTTGAACTGCGGTTTGAGGCGGAACGCTCGCCACACTTGTCGCCCGCTGTGAAGGCGCGGTTGAAGAAAATCGCCGGGCGCAAATGGACGCTTGAAGGCGCGCTGGTTGTGCAGGTTGAAGACACAAGATCACAGGCCCGCAACCGTGAGATTGCTCGTGAGCGGCTGGCCGAGATGATCCGCGGGGCATTGGTCACGCCAAAGCGGCGCATTGCCACAAAGCCAACCTTGGGCAGTCAGCGCCGCCGCATCACGGCCAAGGTCCAGCGTGGCGAGGTGAAGTCTTTGCGCGGGAAAGTGGGGGATGAGGAATGACTGAAACTCTGATGGACCGCCGCGCCCGTCTGATGGGGCCAAATGTTCCGACATTTTACCGGACGCCCGTTCACCTTGTGAAGGGCGAAGGCGTCTGGCTTTGGGATGCGGCAGGAAATCGCTATCTGGATTGCTACAACAACGTGCCCCATGTCGGCCATTGCCACCCCCGCGTGGTGCAGGCGATCTGCGCGCAGGTCGGGCAGTTGAACACCCATACCCGCTATTTGCACGACGGCGTCTTGGATTACATCGAACGCCTGACGGCCACCTTTTCACATGGCATTTCGCAGGCGATCATGACCTGCACCGGGTCTGAGGCGAATGACATTGCGCTGCGCATGGCGCAGGCGGCCACCGGGAAAACGGGGATCATCGCGACAGATGCGACCTATCACGGCAACACCATGGCGGTCAGCCAGCTGTCAACGCGCAAGCCGCCGATTGGCGGGCGCTGGCCGAATGTGCGGCTGGTTCCCGCGCCTGACAGCGCGCGGCGCCTCGATCCGGACGGATCGATTTTCGCGAGCCATGTTGCTCAGGCGGTGCAAGAGTTGGACGCGGCGGGCTTTGGTTGTTCTGGAATCCTTCTCTGCCCTATGTTTGCGAATGAAGGTTTGCCAAGTCTGCCGCAAGGCTGGCTTAATAAGACTGTTGCGATTATCCGCGCCGCAGGCGGCATCGTCATTTCTGATGAGGTGCAGCCCGGCTTTGGTCGGGCAGGTAGTCATTTTTGGGGCCATGATAAACTGGGTTATGCGCCCGATGTGGTGGTGATGGGCAAGCCGATGGCCAATGGCCACCCGGTCGGTGCGGTGGCCACTCGGCCCGATGTGATGGCGGCCTTTCGCAATGCGTTTTCGTATTTCAACACTTTTGGTGGCAACCCGGTGTCTGCGGCAGCGGCCTTGGCGGTTCTGGACGTGATTTACGACGAAGGGCTGCAGGAAAATGCCGCCCGCGTTTCGTCTTATGTCGCCGAGCGTATGGCTGCCCTGCGCCACCCGCTTTTGCGCGATACGCGGTCGAACGGGTTGTTTTTTGGGGCTGAGTTCAGTCTTGATGATGGTCAGCCTGCGACCCATTTTTGTGCCAATCTGGTCGAGTCCATGGTGGCGCGTGGGGTGTTGATGAACGTGATTGGCACGGGGCGAAATATTCTGAAAATTCGCCCACCGATGCCATTTTCCATTGAAAATGCTGACTTTTTAATGGATAGATTGGAACTTTCCCTGACATTCACCCCGGTGCCAGCATGATCGAAATCTTTGCCCAAGAGGCTGCCCAGCATTGGGGCGGGCAGTCTCCGCGCCTGATCCGCAACCGCGAGAATGCGGTGTATGAAATCACCCTGCCGACCGGCCTGGCGGCGCTGCGGCTTCACCGGATGGGTTATCAGTCGGATGCCGCGATCTGGTCAGAACTGTGGTGGTGCGCCGCACTGGCCGCCGAAGGCGTGGCCGTGCCAGCCGCCTTGCCCAACCTTCAGGGCGATCTTCTGGTGACGCTGTCGAATGGTCGCAAGGCCAGTGTGATCTCATGGGTCAGGGGCGAGGCGCTTGGCATTGCAGGCGAACCCTTTGATCTGCCTTTACCGGTGCTGCTGGACCGTCACCGCGCTTTGGGTCGATTGGTGGCCGAATTTCACGCCGCCACCGCACGGCTGACCCTGCCCGAGGCATTTACCCGTCCGCGTTGGGACATTCCGGGTCTGGTGGGTGAGACCCCGTTCTGGGGCCGGTTTTGGGAGCATCCCGAGGCGACCCCCGACCAACGCGCCACGCTGATCCGCGCCCGCGCCTTCTTGCGCGAGAGGCTCACGGATCATGCTATCACAGCGCCAGTTGCGCCGATTCATGCGGATGTTCTGCGAGAGAATGTGTTGGTGAACGGCAGGTCGCTTTCACTGATCGATTTCGACGATTCTGGCTGGGGATTTGCCCTTTATGACCTTGGAACCGTCCTGTCGCAGAACCTGTATGAGCCCGCCTACCCCGAAATTCGCGATGCGCTGATGGAGGGGTATGGCACTTCAGATCGTGCGATGGTCGAAATCTTCACCTTGGCGCGCACTTGTGCCTCGGTGGGGTGGACGATGCCGCGCCTTGACCCCGGCGACCCCGTGCATCCGCGCCATCTCGCCCGCGCCTGTATGTGGGCCGACAGGATGTTTGAGCTTTACGGATAGTCCTCTGAATTCGGGCGCCCAGTTTTTGAGTGCCCAGTCAGACCTGAACCTCTTGCACCTGTTGATCACCCACACCGAACACCCGTTTATAACGCGCGATTTCGGCCGCCGGACCCATGGCCTTGGCCGGGTTGTCAGACAGTTTGACGGTCGGTCGCCCGTTGGCTGAAACGGCCTTGCACACGAGCGAGAAGGGCGCGAGCCGATCTTCGGGCACCAGACCGCGGAAATCGTTGGTCATGTTGGTTCCCCAACCGAACGACACCTTCACCCTGCCATGGAAGCGCGCGTAAAGGCGCTGGATCTCGGGCACATCCAGTCCGTCGGAGAAGATGACCAGCTTGGTCCTTGGGTCCTCGCCCCGGTCCTGCCACCAGCGAATGGCAATCTCGGCGGCGGCTGCCGGGTCGCCACTGTCAATGCGGATGCCGGTCCAGCTGGCCAGCCAATCGGGGGCGTTTCTCAGAAAACCCTCAGTGCCGAAGGTGTCGGGCAGGATGATCCGCAGATTGCCGTCATGTTCTTCGTGCCAGTCGGCCAGAACCTGATAGGGGGCCTCGGCGAGTTCCTGATCGGAATTGGCCAATGCCGCATAGACCATCGGGAGTTCGTGGGCATTGGTGCCAATCGCCTCTATGTCGCGGCGCATGGCGATCTTGCAGTTCGACGTGCCAATGAACTTGGGCCCCAGCCCCTCTTGCATGGCTTGCACGCACCAGTCCTGCCACAAATGGCTGTGGCGGCGGCGTGTGCCGAAATCGGCGATCTTCAGCCCGTCAATCGCCCGCAGCTCTTCGATCTTTTCCCAAAGCCGCGTCATGGCGCGGGCGTAAAGCACCTGCAGTTCGAACTTGCCCATGGTTCTCAGCACTGCTCGGCTGCGCAATTCCATCAGAACAGCCAGCGCGGGAATCTCCCACATCATGACATCGGCCCAACGGCCTTCGAAGGTCAACTCGAACTGACCGTCGCGCTTTTCCAGATGATAATCGGGGAGGCGTAACCCCTCAAACCATTCCATAAAGTCCGGGCGGAACATCTGGCGCTTGCCGTAAAACATGTTGCCGCGCAACCATGTGCTTTCGCCCCGCGTCAAGGACAGGCTGCGCACATGGTCCAATTGTTCGCGCAGTTCGCCTTCGTCCACCACCTCGGCCAGCCGCACCTTACTGCTGCGGTTGATCAGGCTGAAGGTCACCTGTGTGTCCGGCTTGTTGCGGAAAATAGACTGACACATCAAAAGCTTGTAAAAGTCAGTGTCGATCAGGGACCGCACGATTGGATCAATTCTCCAATTGTGGTTGTGCACCCGTGTGGCGATATCGACCATGGCAGCCCCTTTCGTATTTCGGGCATCTAAGCCAAACAGCCCCCGAAGGTCAAAGCGATGGGGTCATGCCGCCCAGATCACGCCTGCCGCGCGCGTCTCGGTCATTGCCGTGGCCAAAGACCCGTTCAGATCAATTGCGCGGCAGGCTCCTTCAAGCACTGTCACCTGATAGCCCAGTTTTGCCGCATCCAGCGCCGAATAGGCGACGCAGTAATCGGTCGCGAGCCCCACCAGCGTGAGTTTGCGCGCGCCCCGGTCTTGCAAATAGCCGTGCAGGCCGGTTGTGGTGGTCTTGTCATTCTCGAAAAACGCCGAGTAGCTGTCAATCCCGGCACGAAAGCCTTTGCGGATCACAAGGTGAGCAGGATCGGTGCGCAGGTTGGGTTGAAATTGTGCGCCCTTGGTGCCTTGCACGCAATGGGTGGGCCACAGAACCTGTGGGCCATAGGGCATTTGCGCCAGACTGAAGGGTGCCGCATCCGGATGGTTGGCCGCAAAAGACGCGTGGTTTGCCGGGTGCCAATCTTGGGTTAGCACAACGCAGGAAAACTCGGCCATCAGCGCGTTGATCCGGGCGATGATTTCATCGCCCCCCGTGACGGCCAAAGCGCCGCCAGAGCAAAAGTCGTTTTGCACATCGATCACGATCAGGGCTTCGTCTGTGCCGCGCATCCGGGCCTCCCATGGCTTTTACCTATCGGTAAGGCGCAACGCCCCAGTTGGCAACGCCCAAGCTGCGGCCCCGCTGCCTCTTGCCCGATTGGCGCGCTTGTCCTATGCCCAGCCTATGCTGACCATCGCCGCCCTCTATCACTTTACCCGCTTTGAAGATCCGGCCGCGTTGCGCGGCCCGCTTTTGGAGTTGTGCATCGCGCAGGGTGTCAAAGGGTCTTTGCTTTTGGCGCGCGAAGGGGTGAATGGCACGATTTCTGGGCCGCATGCTGGGATTGATGCGGTCTTGGCCCATCTGCGCGCGCAGCCCGGCTGCGCGGCGTTGGAGCATAAAGAAAGCTTTGCCGAGACCATGCCCTTTGGCCGCATGAAGGTGAAGCTGAAGCGCGAGATTGTCACCATGGGGCAGCCCGATGTGGACCCGACGGCCCGCGTCGGCAGCTATCTGTCACCCGCCGAATGGAACGCGCTGATTGCATCTGAGGATGTGGCGCTGATCGACACCCGCAACGATTACGAGGTGGCGATTGGCACCTTCAAGGGCGCGATTGATCCCGATATTCGCACCTTCCGTGACTTTCCCCTCTGGTGGGAAGAAAACCGCCAGAAGTTTCAAGGCAAACGCATTGCAATGTTCTGCACAGGCGGGATCCGCTGCGAGAAATCCACGAATTACCTGCTCGGTCTGGGCGAGAATGAGGTTTACCACCTGAAAGGTGGCATCCTGAAATATCTGGAAGACATGCCGCCCGAAACCTCGCTGTGGGACGGGGAATGCTATGTGTTCGACGGCCGGGTGTCGGTGGGTCACGGTCTGGTTCCGGGTCAGTATGACAGTTGCCACGCTTGCCGCCGCCCGCTGTCGGTGGAAGACAAGCTGCGCCCCGAATACGAACGTGGCTGCCAGTGCCACCAGTGCGTGAGCGAATACACTGACGAGGACCGCGCCCGGTTTCGCGAACGCCAGCGCCAAATAGATCTTGCCGAAGCGCGCGGAGAACGCCATTTCGCAGGCTGATCTATGGCGCAGACTCTTGTTTGGTGCGCCAAAACCGGGCAAGAAAGGCAATGTCCAGCCCAAGCCAACCCCTGCGCCGCACGCGGCGGTCTTTGCCCATCGCGCTGTTGCGCGCGCGGGAAACCGTTATGGGCCCGATCCGCGAGATGCTGTCGCAATCGGACATCAACGAACAAAAGTGGCGGGTCTTGCGGGTGCTGGATGAACGCGGGCCTTGCGAGTTGACCCAGGTGGCCAAGGATGCCTGCCTTTTGCTGCCCAGTCTGACCCGCATAATCCGCGCAATGGAGGAGGAGGGGCTTGCCAGTCGCAGCACAGACGAGGTGGACCGCCGCAAGACCATTGCCACCATCACCAACGCGGGCCGAGCGTTGATCGTTGCGCATATGTCTGAAAGCAACGCCATCTTTGCCAGACTTGAGCGAGATTTTGGCCATGAAAAGCTGGAAGAGCTTTTGGACCTTTTGGACGAGTTGCAGACGCTGGATCTGTATAAGCCCTGACGGCTACTCGCCCTGATGGGTCACCAGCGTTACGCAGTCTTTGGGCGAAAGCCGAAACTGAATGCGATGGCTTTGGCCGTGCATCTCGATCAGCATTTCGCCGGGTTGCAAGGCCGTCAGCGCTGCTTCGTGAAAGGCGGGTATCCGGGTCAGCCGGGGCGACAGCGCCTTGTAAAGCGCCTCTTTGGCAGAGAACACCAGGGTAAAGAAGGTGCCAAAGGGCAAGGCATCGGGGCGCAGCCGAGCTTCGGTTTCCGAAAAGATCGTGGCGGCCAGTTGCATGGCGCGGTCGGTGCTGACCAGTGCCTCACAGTCCAGCCCCAGCCTGCGGTAGCGGGTTGAGACCGCCGCAATCGCCCGGTCTTTGCTGTGGGTGATTGAGCCTGTCACGCCCTCTGGCCAGATCGGCGCGCGCCCGTCCCTGCCCACGGCTTCGGGCAGACCTGCCTGTCGCAAGGCCAAGGCCGCCATCAGCCGCCCGGCCAGAAACTCAGACCGCCGCTTTGGCACGGCTTGGGTCAGATCGTCGGGCAGATGCAGGCTGGTTGGACCAAGCGGCCCATCATGGTGCAGCGCCTGCACATCGCCAGCCGCAAAACCTGCCTCGCACCAGAACATATGCGGGTCGCCAAAGGGGTTTTCTGTGCGAATGGGCTCAATGATCATGGCCACACCATGCCCGTTACACAGATGATTTGCAAAGCCGCGCACAACACGGCATTCAATCTGACAAAGAGGGGCGCGCAGGCATGGAACCACTTTTCCTTGGCGTTGATGGCGGTGGCACCGGTTGCCGCGTCGCGATCTGTGATGCGCAGGGTCGAATTCTAGCCCGTGCCGAGGCAGGGCCGGCCAACATCGCTTCGGCACCCGAAGCTGCCCTTGGCAATATCTTGTCCGCCAGCGACGCGGCTCTTGCGCAGCTTGGTGGCAATTTTCCGATGTCCCAGTTGCAGGCCGGTCTTGGCCTTGCCGGTGCCAATGCGGCAGGCGCGGGGGATTGGTTGGGTGCGCGACTGCCGTTTGTCCGCGCTCAGATCGTCACCGATGCGGTGACGGCGGTCAAAGGTGCGCTGAGCGATCAAGATGGAATCGTGGCGGCCATTGGCACCGGATCGGTTTTTGCCGAACAGCGCGCCGGGCGGGTTCGGCAGATTGGCGGCTGGGGTCTGGCCTTGGGCGATGAGGGCAGCGGCGCGGTTCTGGGCCGTGCGCTTTTGGCCCGTGCGCTGCGCGCCCGTGATGGGGCGCTGCCGATGAGCCCACTTTTGGAGACGGTGCTGAAGGAGTTCGGCACTCCCGAGGCGCTGGTCACCTTCTCGCTGGAAGCCAAGGCGGCTGATTATGCCACCTTCGCCCCGCGTGTTGTGGCGTCGGATGATGCGGCTGCCCAAGCGATCATGGCGCAGGCGGTAGAGGAGGTGCGCGGCTCTCTTGCCGCCTTGCAAGGCAGTTCCGCGCTGCCTGTGACCTTCATCGGCGGACTTGGCCCGGCATATGCCGCTCGTATCACTGATTGGCCCCAGAGACCCGCCGCAGGTTCGGCACTTGATGGTGCGCTGTTGCTGGCGCGGGAGACCCTGCCATGATCCAAGCCTTCGCCGGTGCAACCCTGTTTGACGGCACCTCGCTGCAACCAAATGCAGTGCTTTTGGTCGAAGAGGGCCGCGTCACAGGATTGGCCAAACGCGTGCCCCAAGGGGCCCATCTGACCACGCTGTCAGGTGGCATCCTTGCCCCCGGATTTCTGGATCTTCAGGTGAACGGCGGCGGGGGCGAGATGGTGGGGGCCACCACCGACGCAGCGCAGATTGCCCGGCTCTGCATGGTGCATGGCGGGCTTGGGGCTACGGGTATTCTGCCCACGCTCATCACTGACACGCCTGAGGTGACAGCCCGCGTGCTGGCCGCCGCTGGGCAGGCCGTGGGAACCCCCGGCTTTCTGGGTCTGCATCTGGAAGGTCCGCATCTGGATACCCGTCGCAAGGGCGCGCATGACGCCGCGCATATCCGCCCGATGACGGAGGCTGATCTTGCGCTTTACGCCGGAGCTGCGCGGCACTTGCCTGCGTTGATGATCACGCTTGCCCCAGCATCGGTGACGCCCGAACAGGTCGCAGCACTTGCGGCGGCTGGTGTGATCGTCAGCCTTGGCCATGCCGAAACCACAGGCGCCGAGGCGCAGGCCCTGATCGCTGCCGGTGCGCGCTGCGCGACGCATTTGTTCAACGCGATGAGTCAGCTGCAAGGGCGCGAGCCGGGGTTGGTCGGGGCGGTTCTGGCTTCAGACATCGCAGCTGGGCTGATTGCTGATGGCCAGCATGTCGCTTGGGATACGCTGAAGATCGCCTGTGCGGCGCGGCCTGAGGGGCTTTATCTTGTGTCGGATTGTATGGCGGTTGCGGGCAGCAGTCAGGACGCCTTCACTTTGGGGGGTCGCCGCATCTTGCGCCGCGCGGGGCGGCTGACGCTGGCCGATGGTACGTTGGCCGGGGCCGATCTGACCTTGGCGCAAGCCGTTGGCAATCTGGTGCGCCATGTTGGCCTTTCGCCGGAACGGGCGCTTTCGATGGCCAGTTCGATTCCGGCAAAGGTGATCGGCAGGCCGGACCTTGGGCATCTTCGCCCCGGAGCAGCTGCCGATTTTGTGCATCTGACTGATGAGCTCACCCTTGACGCCACTTGGCGCGGCGGTTTCAGGCTGGTCTGATCAACGGCTAGGTGAACCTGTTGTCGCGCGGGAACCCACGCGGGGCCATGCGGCCCGCCGTGGCGCGCGCCGCTTGCCATTCTGACAGCTCGGTTTCCGTGCGGGTGCGCCCGGCTGGGTCTTTCCACGAAAGCCCGTTGGCCAGCGTAAAGGTGGTGGCATCTGACAGCCCGCCATCCTTGTACTTTTGCAGCCGCACGCCCTTGCCCTTGGCCATTTCCGGCAATTCGTCCAGCGGGAAGACGAGCATCTTGCGGTTGTCGCCGACCACGGCCACCGCATCGCCCGCCACGCGGCGGCACAGTACGGTTTTGACGCCGGCACCCAAGGTTTGCACCTGTTTGCCCGCCTTGGTCTGGGCCACCACCTCATCCGAGGGCAGAATGAACCCATCCCCGGCGCTCGAGGCGATCAGCCACTTCTCGCCGGGCCGGTGAATGACCAGATCGACGATTTCAGTGTCATTCGGCAGATCGACCATCAGCCGAACCGGCTCACCCATGCCGCGCCCACCGGGCAGGTTTGCGCCCAACAGGGTGAAGAAGCGGCCATTGGCGGCGACAAGAATGATCTTGTCAGTCGTCTCGGCGTGAAAGGCAAAGCGCTGGCCGTCACCGTCCTTGAACTTTTGCTCAACGGCCAGATCGACATGGCCCTTCATGGCGCGGATCCAGCCCATCTGGCTGCAAATCACGGTGATTGGCTCTCGCTCGATCATCGCTTCATAGCTGACTTCTTCCACATCGCCGGCTTCGGCAAAGGCGGTGCGGCGTGCGCCGAGTTTGGTGGCTTGCCCAAACTGCTTGCGAATGGCTTCCAGCTCGGTTCCGACCTGTTTCCACTGGCGTTTGTCGCTGTCGAGAAGGTCAGCCAGATCGGCGCGCTCTTTCATCAGCGCATCACGTTCGGCGATCAGCTCCATCTCTTCCAAGCGGCGCAAAGACCGCAGGCGCATGTTGAGAATGGCCTCGGCCTGCACTTCGGACAGCTCACCCTCACCCGGCGCGGGAGAGACGTAATCCTTTTCCGACGTGGCCCGCACATGGGTTTTGCCCCAGCTTTCGGTCATCAGTGCGCGTTTGGGGTCAGCGTCATAGCGGATGATGTCGATGACGCGATCCAGGTTCAGGAAGGTGATGATGAACCCTTCAAGTACCTCAAGCCGGGCATCAATCTTTTCGATCCGGTGTTCGGAGCGCCGCCGCAAAACCTCTCGACGGTGATCCAGAAAGGCGCGCAAGACTTCCTTAAGACTGCAGACCTTTGGCACCTTGCCGTCGATCAGCACGTTCATGTTCAGGCTGAAACGGCTTTCCAGATCCGAGTTGCGAAACAGCGCTGCCATTAGCATCTCGGGTTCAACCGTGCGTGAGCGGGGTTCCAGCACGATGCGGACATCTTCTGCCGATTCGTCGCGCACATCGGCCAGAAGCGGCACCTTTTTCAGGTTCACAAGCTCTGCCAACTTTTCGATCAGCCGCGATTTCTGCACCTGATAGGGAATCTCGGTGACAATAATCTGCCACATCCCACGACCCAGATCCTCGACCTCCCATTTCGCGCGGGTGCGGAAACTGCCGCGCCCGGTGCGATAGGCTTCCAGAATGGCGGCGCGGCTTTCAATGATCACCCCACCCGTGGGGAAATCGGGGCCCGGGATCAGCGCGACCAAAGCCTCATCGCTGGTCTCAGGGTCTTTCAATAGCGCATGGCAGCCTTGGATCAGCTCATCCAGATTGTGCGGCGGAATATTGGTGGCCATGCCGACGGCAATGCCGCTTGAGCCATTGGCCAGAAGGTTCGGGAAGGCGGCGGGCATCACCACCGGTTCTTCCAACGTGCCGTCATAATTCGGGCGGAAGTCCACGGCGTTTTCGGCCAGACCTTCCATCAGGGTCTCGGCAATCGCGGTCAGCCGCGCTTCGGTATAGCGGCTGGCGGCCGGGTTATCGCCGTCGATGTTGCCAAAGTTGCCTTGGCCATTAACCAAGGGGTATCGCACATTGAAATCCTGCGCCAAGCGCGCCATCGCGTCATAAATCGCGGTGTCGCCGTGCGGGTGATAGTTGCCCATCACGTCACCCGAGATTTTGGCCGACTTGCGGAAGGCACTCGTTGCGCTGAGTTTGAGTTCGCGCATGGCGAACAGGATGCGTCGATGCACCGGTTTCAGCCCATCGCGCGCATCGGGCAGCGCGCGGTGCATGATGGTGGACAAGGCATAGGTCAAATATCGCTCACCAATGGCGCGCGATAAGGGCTCTGAAACCGTCATAGGCTGTATGTTGTCGTCATCGTCGGTCTTGGACATGGATGTTGTGTATTCGGGCGGGAAGCTCTGGTCCAGCACGAAAAATGTGGCGATTATGCGGCAGGGTGGAAGAATGCTGTATCATTCCCCTCAACGTTGGCGCGAATCGTGTTAATGACGCGGTTATTCATGCAGTGGTTATTACAGACGAATGGGTTTTTCATGTTTCGGTGGTTGGCGGTCCTTTGTTTAGGTCTTTACTTGGCGATGCTGATTGGTGGCGAAGATCGCGGCCAGGCCAGATTGGGCCTGCAACCCAATGTGGCCGAAAACCGAAATGTCTTCGCCGTTACACAAGTCATCGCGCCAGTGGCCGAGCTCCAAAAACCTGATCCGCAAGCAGATGGTCTGCAAATAGTGTCGGCTTCATTCGCTCCCAAAAAACCGCTGATGGTCATGCCAGCCTCGTTAGAGGTTGCGCTGACCCAGCCCGAAGCGGGTGAGGTCGATGCGGCCGAGCCGATTATGCAGGAACCACAAGGTCGTTTGTTCTACGTGGCCGCCCCCAGTGTGAATGTCCGCGAAGGCCCTGGCCAAGATCACGCCGTACTCGACCGTTTGCCGCGCGGTGAGGCAGTGCTGGTGCAGGTTGCAGGTGAAGGCCCCGAGGGTTGGTCCTTGGTCCGGGTTGAGGGCGATGGTGTTGAAGGCTACATCGCCTCGCGGCTGTTGATGGAGTAGTGCTTGCCAGTATTGGCCGCGCCACTGGCAATGGATGGCTTTTCATGCCGAGGTTTCCCGCTTACACCGTGCCTGAAAATCCAATTGGAGGCATGATGCAGCGTTCCGTCCTGATGACCGGCTGTTCTTCTGGTATTGGCTATGATGCCGCGCATGCCTTTGCCAAACGTGGCTGGCGCGTTTTTGCCACCTGCCGCCAAGAGGCCGATTGTGCCCGCCTGCGGGCCGAGGGGCTGGAAAGTTTTGTGCTGGATTATGCCGATGAGGCCAGCATTGAGGCTGCGGTGGTGGAAACCTTGTCGCGCACCGGTGGCACGCTGGATGCGCTTTATAACAACGGCGCTTTCGCCTGCCCCGGCGCGGTCGAGGATCTGCCGCGCGGTGCGCTGCGCGAGATTTTTGAGACCAACCTATTTGGATATCACGACCTGACGCGTCGTGTGATCCCGGCGATGCGCGCGCAGGGTCATGGGCGGATCGTCAATTGCTCTTCGGTGCTGGGGCTTGTCGGTGCGAAATGGCGCGGGGCCTATGTCTCGACCAAATTCGCGCTGGAGGGTCTGTCGGATGTCTTGCGATTTGAAATGGCCGGGACCGGGATTGACGTGATCCTGATCGAGCCTGGCCCCATCGGGACCGAGATTCGTGCCAAGGCGATTCCACATTTCGAACGTTGGATTGATTGGGAAAACTCGGCCCGCCGCGAGGATTATAGTGCGCTGCGCGGTCGGCTTTACGGGGTCAAGACCCAGCCCGACTCGTTTGAGTTGCCCGCCTCGGCGGTGACGAAAAAGCTGATCCATGCGCTTGAGTCTCGCCGTCCCCGCGCGCGCTATTACGTGACCGTGCCGACCTATATCGCCGGCATCGCGCGCCGGCTGCTACCGACGCGGTTGCTGGATTGGGTGGTCACGCGCGGCTGACGTTGCCCCTTTCTGCATAGGGCGCTAGAACGGAGGCATTGAAGGAAGGGCCAAGCCGATGGGCGCGCGTAAACCGGTTGTTCTGTGCATTCTTGACGGCTGGGGCATTGGCCCTGATCCGGCCACCTCAGCGCCCGCGCAGGCCCATGTGCCGAACTTCAACAGGCTTTGGGACACATGCGCGCACGCGACCCTTACCACCTTTGGCCCTGATGTCGGCTTGCCGCGCGGGCAGATGGGCAATTCTGAGGTCGGGCACACCAATATTGGCGCAGGCCGTGTGGTGGCGATGGATCTGGGCACGATTGATCTGGCGGTCGAGGATGGCTCTTTCGCGCAGAACCCCGAGCTTTTGGCGTTTGCGGCCAAGGTCAAGGCGGCGGGCGGCACCGCACATCTGATAGGCGTGGCGTCCGATGGGGGGGTGCATGGCCACATCACCCATGTCATCGCTGCCGCCCGTGCGCTGACCGAGCTTGGCCTGCCCGTGGCGCTGCACGCCATAACCGATGGGCGCGATGTGGGGCCTTCCTCTGCCGATACCTTTATCTCGGATCTTGAGGCTGCACTGCCGCCCGGGGCCCGCATTGCCTCTGTGATTGGCCGCTATTGGGCGCTGGACCGTGACAACCGGTGGGAGCGTGTTTCGCGCGCCTATCAGGTGATAGTGAACGCCCGTTCGGAAACCCAGGTAGCCAGCGCGTCGGAGGCTGTGAAACAGTCTTACGCCAAGGGCGAAACTGATGAATTCCTCGCCCCAACGGTGATCGGCGGCTACGTTGGCGTGCGCGATGGGGATGGAGTGTTCTGCCTAAACTTCCGCGCTGATCGTACGCGTGAGATTCTTTCTGCGCTGGGCCAGCCCGAATTCTCTGCTTTTGACACGGGTAAGCGCCCTGTCTGGTCTGCCATGCTGGGGATGGTGGAGTATTCCACCGGCCACAATGCCTATATGGCCACCGCCTTTCCCAAGCGTGTGATCGTCAACTGCCTTGGCGAATGGGTTGCCAAGCAGGGCCGCAGCCAGTTTCGGCTGGCGGAAACCGAGAAATACCCCCACGTCACCTTTTTCCTGAATGGCGGGCGCGAAGTACCCTTTGACGGCGAGGAGCGCGCGATGCCCGCCTCGCCTAAGGTGGCCACCTATGATTTGCAGCCGGAGATGAGTGCGGCCGAAGTTTCCGACCACCTTGTCAGCGCGATTGAGCGGGGGTTTGACCTGATCGTGGTCAACTTTGCCAATCCTGACATGGTGGGCCATACCGGCAGCCTGCCCGCTGCGATTAAGGCCTGTGAGGCGGTGGATGTCGGGCTTGGCCGGGCGCTGGCTGCCCTTAAGGCCAAGGGTGGGGCGATGATCGTCACGGCTGATCACGGCAATTGCGAAATGATGGTCGATCCTATCACAGGTGGACCCCACACCGCCCATACGATGAACCCGGTTCCGGTCATTTTGGTCGGTGGCCCACCGGGTGCCACGCTGCGGCAGGGTGGACGATTGGCAGATCTGGCGCCGACGGTTCTGCATCTTATGGGTCTGCCTCAGCCGCCCGAGATGACCGGTGAAAGCTTGATCGCATGATCCGCGTCGCCGCCGTTTGCCTTTGTCTGATCGGCCCTGCGGCCCAAGCGGGCGTGGCCGAGGATGCTGCGTTGGCGGCGGCGGCGCTGCAAGCCTCGGTGCAGGCGTTGCAAGAGGCAGAGGGTGGCAAAGACAGGGTTGAGTCGCTGACCGCGACGATCCGGGCCTATGAAGAGGGCCTTGCTGCGCTTCGCGAAGCACTGCGTCAGGCCGAGTTGCGCCAAGAGGTACTGGAGTTGCGCTTCCAGTCCGAACGCGACCGCATCGCGCAGCTTCTGGGCGTTTTATCCTCGATCAACGCCGAGCCTGGCCCACTTTTGCTTTTGCATCCCACCGGCCCCTTGGGCACCGTGCGCGCGGGCATGATGCTGGCCGATGTCACGCCCGCCCTACAAGCCGAGGCCGAACGCCTGCGCGCCGACCTTGCCGAATTGAAC
This sequence comes from Paracoccaceae bacterium, assembly GCA_044377735.1. Lineage (GTDB taxonomy): Bacteria > Pseudomonadota > Alphaproteobacteria > Rhodobacterales > Rhodobacteraceae > Tabrizicola_A. Next base: position 45,338 of record JBILYK010000003.1, read on the forward strand.
GATCTGCGGACATTGCAACTAGCGGCGGGAAAGACCCTGTCAGAAGGTTTGGCCGCCGCGCAAGACGCACGCTCGGCACTGAGCCAAGCGATCTCGGATCGCACGGAACTGCCGCGCCGCTTTACCGAAAACCCCGAGGTCTTGAAGGGCCTTTTGGAAAGTGCGGATACGCTGGACGCCTTTGCCGCTGGGCTTGCATTGGACGATACCGGAAGCACCACCTTTGCCGAGGCCAAGGGCAGCTTGGCGCTGCCGGTTCTGGGCAAGGTCCTTTTGATGCCCAACGAAACCGATGCCCGCGGCGTAACCCGGCCCGGCCTGACGCTAGCCACCCGTCCCGGTGCGCTTGTGGTCAGCCCATGGGCGGCAACCATCCGCTATACTGGCCCGCTTCTCGACTACGGAAACGTGATGATTCTTGAGCCCGGCGGGGCCTATCTTCTGGTGCTCACCGGTCTTGAACAGGTCTATGGTGAGGTGGGCGAAGTGGTGGCGCGCGGGGCTGCCTTGGGCTTGATGGGCGCGCGTGACCAAGTGGACGCGGACTTTCTGGCCGATGCTGCAGAAGGTGGTGGCGTAGAGGGCACGGAAACGCTTTATATGGAACTCAGGCAAGGTGCCGACGCGGTGAACCCGATCGAATGGTTCGCCGGTCTGGCCGAAGCAAAGGAATGACGCTTTGATGAAGAAGATTGCATTGGCGGCCTTGGGCGGCACGCTTGCAGGTACGATCCTGACGACACAGGTGGCAGGGCCGTTGATTGCCCAAGAGGCGGAAAAGACCGTGTCGGTCTATGAGCAGCTCGACCTGTTCGGCGACATCTTTGAACGCATCCGCGCGCAGTATGTCGAAGAGGTTGATACTGAACAGTTGGTCGAAGCTGCGATCAACGGCATGCTCACCTCGCTTGACCCGCATTCCAGCTATCTGTCGGCCAAGGATTTCGACGAGATGCAGGAACAAACCCGCGGTGAGTTCGGCGGGCTTGGCATTGAGGTGACGCAGGAAGACGGCTTTGTGAAAGTCGTGGCACCCATGGACGGCACACCTGCTGACAAGGCTGGAATCAAGGCTGGGGATTTCATTACCCATGTGAATTCGGAATCTGTTCTGGGCCTGATGCTGGATGACGCGGTCGACAAGATGCGCGGCCCGGTCGGATCAGAGATCATCATCACCGTGGTGCGCGAAGGTGTGGCTGAGCCCTTTGACGTGTCGATCATTCGCGACACCATCAAGATGGTGGCCGTGAAACCCCGCCTTGTGGGCAATACGGTGGTGCTGAGGATTTCCACCTTCAACGACCAGACCTTTGTTGGCGTTGAAGAGGGCATCAAAAAGATGGTCGAAGAGGCCGGCGGTATGGACAAGGTCAATGGCTTTGTTATCGACCTGCGAAACAACCCCGGCGGGCTTTTGAATCAGGCGATCATGGTGTCGGATGCCTTCCTTGAGACCGGCGAAATCACCTCGACCCGCAGCCGCGACCCTGAACAGGGTGAACGTTTCAATGCTGAACCGGGCGATCTGGCGCAGGGCAAGCCGATTGTGGTGCTGATCAACGGCGGTTCTGCCAGCGCATCTGAAATCGTGTCGGGCGCGTTGCAGGATCATCGCCGCGCGATTGTGGTGGGCACCAAGAGCTTTGGTAAAGGTTCGGTGCAAACCCTGATCCCGCTGAAAGGTGATGGCGCGATGCGTCTGACCACCGCGCGGTATTACACGCCTTCGGGCCGGTCTATTCAGGCGCTGGGCGTGATGCCTGACATCGTGGTGAATCAGCCAATCGTCGAGCCGCTGACCGAAGAAGAGCAAGAGGCACGGGACGCAGAAGAGGCGCGCAATGAGCGCTCTGAGGCGGATCTGCGGGGTGCCATCACCAACGATTCAATGAGCGAGGACGAGCGTAACCAGCTTGAAGCTGACCGTGACCGCACTGAAGAGGCCGCGAAGCTGCGCGATGAGGATTATCAACTGGCCTATGCCGTCGATATCCTGCGCGGCTTGGCTGCCGTCGCGCCGCAGCCCTGAGACCCCTTGCCAGAAAGGAGGCCGCCCCCAAACGGGTGGCCCATCCCGCCATGACTGACGCCGCCTATTTGCCTTATCGTCCCTGCGTGGGTGTCATGCTGATCAACGCCGATGGGCAAGTCTTTGGCGGCCAGAGACTGGATAATCCGGTGCCCGCTTGGCAAATGCCTCAAGGGGGCATTGATGACGGCGAAAAGCCCCGTGCGGCGGCGCTGCGTGAGTTGTGGGAAGAAACCGGGATCACCGCTGATCTGGTCGAATTCATCGGGAAGACTCACGGCTGGGTGACCTATGACCTGCCGCCTGAATTGCTGGGACGCATTTGGGGCGGCAAGTATCGCGGGCAAAAGCAGAAATGGTTCCTCTACCGCTATCTTGGCCGCGACGATCAGGTGAACATTGCCACCGATCACCCTGAATTCAGTGCGTGGCGCTGGATTCGGGCCGATGAGATGGTGGCCAGCATCGTACCTTTCAAGCGCGCGGTTTATGAAGAAGTGGTCCACAGTTTCCGCGCCTATTTGGGCTAATTTCTGCCCGATAGCCTGTCAATTACGTCAATATCTTGGGGATAATCCCAAGCAAATGGCTATATCCTGAGGCGCGAGGTTGACTCACCGACCGACTCTGCCGACGATGATATGCTAACGGAATCATCAGGGCAGACCCTTTGCGCTTTACCAAGCTGCGGCTCAATGGCTTTAAAAGCTTTGTGGATCCCACTGATTTGGTGATCCACGACGGGTTGACCGGGGTGGTCGGCCCGAACGGTTGCGGCAAGTCCAACCTTCTGGAAGCTTTGCGCTGGGTGATGGGGGAAAACCGCCCCACTGCCATGCGCGGCGGCGGGATGGAGGATGTGATCTTCAACGGTGCCGCCACGCGCGGCGCGCGGCATTTTGCCGAAGTGGCGTTGGTGATGGACAATTCCGACCGTCTGGCGCCCAGCGGTTTTAATGACAGCGACAGCATTGAAATCATTCGCCGCATCACCCGCGATGCGGGGTCAGCCTACAAGCTGAACTCGAAAGACGTGCGGGCGCGTGATGTGCAGATGCTTTTCGCCGATGCTTCAACCGGCGCGCATAGCCCAGCCTTGGTGCGGCAGGGACAGATTTCAGAGCTCATCAACGCGAAACCTAAGGCCCGCCGCCGCGTGCTGGAAGAGGCGGCCGGGATTTCCGGCCTTTACGCCCGCCGCCATGAGGCCGAGCTGAAACTTTCGGGTGCGGAAACCAACCTGTTGCGCGTCGATGATGTATTGGAACAGCTTGCCCAGCAGCTTTCCACCCTGACGCGCCAAGCCAAGCAAGCCGCCCGGTATCGCGAGATCGGCGAGGAACTTCGCCGCGTTGAGGGGCAGCTTCTGTTTCGCCGCTGGCGCGAGGCCGATCTGGCCCGGTCCGAGGCGGATGGTGTTTTACGCCAGCGGGTGATTGAGGCCTCTCAGGCAGAGGCAAATTCACGCAACGCGGCCAAACTGCGCGAGGTGGCGGAAGATGCTCTGCCGCCCAAGCGTGAGGAAGAGGCGATTTCTGCCGCTATTCTGCAACGCCTTGTGGTGCAGCGTGACCAGCTTGCAGAACAGGAATCTCGCGCCCGCAGCCAGATTGAGACGCTCAAGGCTCGTATCGCTGAACTGGCCCGCGATTCGGACCGCGAAGCGGGCTTGAACCGGGACGCGGGCGAGGTGATTGAACGGTTGGAGTGGGAGGTTGAGCAGCTTCAACGCGCCCATGACGGCCACGAGAAGCGTCTGGCAGAGGCCACCGAGGTTGCGCGAGAAGCTTCCAGCATTCTGACCGACCGCGAGCAGGTGCTGACGGCCGCCACTGAAGATGCCGCCCGGCTTGCTGCGCGCCATCAGTCGGCGCAGCGCTTTTTGGCTGACAGCCGCACTGCAGTCGACAGGGCCGAGGCTGAGGCAGTCCGTGCTGCCGAGGCGGTAAGCGCCGCCGAGACTGCGCTTGCTGCCGCGGCCGAGGCGATGACTCTCGCCGATGAGGGCAAGGCCGAAGCGGTTGCCATGGCCGAGGCCGCCGATGAGGCGCTGATTGCCGCCGAGGAGGCCCGCGCCAACGTTCAAGACCGCGAATCTGAAGCCCGCGCCGCTCGGTCGGCTGCCGAAGGCGAAGCTTCGGCCATTCGCGCCGAGGTGGCCGCGCTGGCCAAGATGGTGCAGCGTGAAGCGAACGCGGGAAGCCAGTTGATGGACCACTTACAGGTGGAGCCCGGGCTTGAAAAGGCGCTGGGTGCTGCGTTGGCCGATGACTTGCGCGCGCCAGTGGTCGCCGCTGATCGTCCCTCGGGCTGGGTCGGCCTGCCCGATTACGACACCTCGCAAAGCCTGCCTGACGGCGTTACGCCTCTGGCCCGCTTTGTCGAAGGCCCCGGTGTTCTGGCTCGCCGCCTTGGTCAAATCGGGCTGGTAGAGCCCGGCGACGGCGCGCGGCTGCAGCCTGTGTTGCAGCCCGGCCAAAGGCTTGTCAGCCGCGAGGGCGATCTGTGGCGCTGGGACGGGTTCCGCGCGGGTGCGGAAGATGCCCCGTCCGCTGCGGCGCTAAGGCTGCAGCAGTTGAACAAGCTGACCCTGCTGAAACGTGATCTTGAAGAGGTCGCTGCCCGCGCCGAAGGGGCATCCCAAGCCCATGCCGCCCTCCAAGCCCGGCTGGCTGATCTGGCCCGCGCTGACCATATGGCGCGCGATGCGCGCCGTGCGGCCGATGCCCGCGTAGCCGAAACCAACCGAACCGCCGCCCGTGCCGAGGCCGACCGTTCGTTGGCCGAGGGGCGCTTGGAAACTGCCCGCATCTCGGTTGCCCGCTATGCCGATGAAGCCGCTGAGGCGCGGGAGCGCCTGGAGAGTGCGCTCGCCTCGGTAGAGGATCTGGGTGATCTTGAGACGGCGCGAGATGCAGTGGAAACCGCCCGTGTGGCCGTAGAGGCCGCGCGCATCACCATGATGTCGCGCCGGTCCGCTCATGACGAGGTGCGCCGCGAGGGCGAGGCCCGCGTACGCCGCCGCCAAGAGGCGACCAAGGAGCTTTCGGGTTGGAAGCACCGTCTGGACACCGCCGCCAAGCGCATCGCCGAGTTGGATGCCCGCAAGGCAGAAACCGAGGATGAACTGGCCGAAGCCTCTGCCGCGCCTGAAGAAATTGCCATCAAGCGCGAAGAACTCTCGGACGCCATCGCCGAGGCCGAAGTTCGCCGCAAGACCGCCGCCGATGCCTTGGCCGAGGCCGAAGGCCGGTTGCGCGAAACCCGCGATATGGAGCGTGATGCAGAACGCCTCGCCTCTGACGCCCGCGAAATCCGCGCCCGTGCCGAAGCCCGGTCGGAGGCGGCGCGTTCGACCGTGCAACTGTCAGCGGAACGGATCATGGAAGAGGCAGGCGCGACTCCGGCTGAACTTCTTGACACGCTGAAGGTCGATCCCGACCGCATGCCGGATGCTGAAACGCTGGATACTGATGTGCAGCGGCTGAAGCGTCAGCGCGAAGCCTTGGGCGCGGTGAACCTACGCGCTGAAGAGGATGCGAAGGCGGTGGACGCTGAATACACCGCGCTTGCTGCCGAAAAGTTGGACCTAGAAGAAGCGATCAAGAAACTTCGTGCCGGTATCGCGGGCCTGAACCGCGAGGGGCGTGAACGGCTATTGACGGCGTTCGAACAGGTGAATGCTAACTTTGGCCAGCTTTTCACCCATCTTTTTGGGGGCGGTGAGGCGCGTTTGGTCTTGGTAGAATCCGATGATCCGCTTGAGGCGGGGCTGGAGATCATGGCCCAACCGCCGGGCAAGCGGTTGTCCACGCTGTCGCTGTTATCAGGGGGTGAGCAGACGCTGACAGCCCTTGCGCTGATCTTTGGTGTGTTCCTTGCCAACCCCGCGCCGATCTGCGTGCTGGACGAGGTGGACGCACCTTTGGACGATGCCAACGTCACCCGGTTCTGCGACATGATGGACGAGATGACCCGCCGGACCGAAACGCGCTTTTTGGTCATCACCCACCACGCCGTCACCATGGCCCGTATGGACCGCTTGTTCGGCGTCACCATGCAGGAACAAGGCGTTAGCCAGCTGGTCAGCGTCGACTTGAAGCGGGCAGAGTCGCTGGTGGCTTGAGCCAAGTTTATAGCTTTTGTTAACCAACGCCTTTTACACCTGACCCCGCCGCAACCCTTTGCGGTAAATGGGGGTCCGAAACCCGGACGAACACAGATATCGCAAATGAATGGTGATCTTTGCGGCGGTAACGCTGATAGCGGCCATCATCCGTCTTTGAATCGCGGTCTAACCCTGTAAAAAGCAAAACTCGGCAGAGCAGCAACTCCGCCGGGTTTTATTAAATCAGGCAAGAACCTGTAGAACACTTATCGCATGGAAAACATGGTAAGCATTCCCTAACAAAAAGTAAAGTGCGCCGCAGAAAAATCAGGGTTAATGCGCGTCAAAACACCATCGCCACAACCACCGCCAGCCCCAGCATCCCAGCCCAGGCCCGCCACAGAGTGCGAATGGTCTGGCCGATGTCGTCCGGTCCCAACTCACGCCGCCCTTCCGGGTAGACCCAAGGGTAATCCGTCATCTGCCCGTGATAGCTGCGTGGACCGGCCAGGGCGATGCCTTGAACACATGCGACAGCAGCCTCAGGCCAGCCGGCGTTGGGACTGCGGTGCAGAGGGGCATCGCGCAGGATCGGCTTGGGGTTGGTCCAGCCATTGGTCAACGCCACAAGAAGCGCTGAAAGTCGCGCGGGGATCAGGTTCAAGAGATCATCAAACCGGGCTGCCGCCCAGCCAAACTCGCGATGACGCGGTGTCATGTGGCCGATCATGCTGTCAGCTGTATTGGTTATCTTGTAGACCATCAGCCCCGGCAGGCCGCCCACCAGAAACCAGAAGGCGGGCGCGATCACGCCGTCCGACAGATTTTCCGCTGCGCTTTCGATGGCCGAACGCGCGACCCCGGACCGGTCGAGCACATCCGTATCGCGGCCGACAATCATCGCAACGGCGCGCTGTCCGTCGCGCAATGACATCCGCAACCCGCGCGTGACGGCGGCGACATGTTCGACCAGCGATTTCTGCGCCAAGAGAATCGCAGCCACCACTACCTCGATGATCCCGAAATCGGGCAATAGGTGAACGATCTGCCCCAGAACTGCCGCGCCAGTTACAAGCGCGATCATCACTGCGATCCCCTTCAGCCGCTTGTTTGCGCCCGCGTTGAACAGCGCATCAAAACGCCCGATCAACCGGCCCATCAACACGGCAGGGTGTGGATAGCGGTCCCAGATGAGTTTTGGCTCTCCCAAAACGGCATCCAAGATCATGGCGGGAATCAGCAGGCTGGCAGACATTGGCGCTCCTTTGGTCGGACCTGCAGGCATAGCCGATGGCCAAAGCTTCGCAAAGCCCTGCGTTGGAACGAGAAACCACCCAATATGCGACATTTCCGCCACGGAATTCGGGGAAATCGGCAACGCATTGGCAATTGTCATATTCGTAAATCATTTGCCGCAAATACTGGACCCAGCAAGGGAGGCGACGATGCTGGAATTCCTGCCAAAAGATATCGCTGATGGGCTCGCCATGGCCCGCAGCCGCGAGGCAGCGCGCAAGTCGCGGCTTCGGGTTCAGGTGGGCGAAGCGGTGTTTCCGGTGTTGCGATTCTGGCACGACGGATTTGCGATGGAGTCTGCGTTGACTCCGAAATTGCGTGGTTTGGTCGATGTGTACGACGGCGGCCGCCATGTGTTCCAGTGCCTCATCATCGCCTCATCCGAAGAACACGGCCAGATCGTGTATGAGTTCAAGCGGAACACAGCGGTGCGTGACACCGCGCCCTTGGATTACTGGCGCGATGAACATGCTCCGGTGGGCTACTTGCCTAAGGCCTAATCTCAACCACCGTCCGCGCGTCGGTCACGGACCAGATTTCCCGCATTTCGGCGTTTGACACGGCGATGCAGCCTGCGGTCCAATCACCCCGCAGCAAAACCTCGTCACCTACGGCGTTGGGTTGGCCGTGAATCATGAGATCCCCGTCCGGATCATAGCCCCCGGCCTGCGCCCGGGCGCGGTCCTCGGGCTGTGGGTAATCCAGCCCCAAAGACAGATGATAGGCCGATTGGTCGTTGCGGCGGTCAATCCGAAAGACGCCTTCCGGCGTGCGCCCATCGCCCTGCCGTACCTTGTCGCCTTGCGGCGAAAATCCAAGGGCAATGCGATATTCGCGCACCGTGTCTCCGCCTTGCACGAGAACCATACGCCGCGCCGATTTTTCGATGATGATCCGATCGACCGCGCCAAGGATTGGCGGCAGGGCGGGGGTTGGGGGCGCGGGCGCAAAGTAGAACCATGCCGCCCCCAGCCCCAACAGGGCGAGCATCACCAGCGCTGAAAAGAGCCGCGCCAGTTGTTTCATTGCAGATCGGAAAATGCCTTTTGCAACCGCGCCACCGCTTCGACCACCACCGATCGGGGCGTGGCAAGGTTGAAGCGTAGGAACGTCGCACCCCCAAGGCCAAAACTGTCGCCGTGGTTGGCGGCAATCTTTGCGCCCTTTTCCACCCGCGCGGTAAACTCGGCAGCCGTCATGCCGGTGCCCGCAAAATCCACCCAAGCAAGATAAGTCGCCTCAAGCGGCATCGACCGCAGGCCCGGAATGGCATTGATCCCAGCATCAAACACTTTGCGATTGCCATCGAGATAGGCGGTCAGCTCATCCACCCAAGCCGCGCCTTCCGGCGAGTAGGCGGCCTCGGCCATGAACAGGCCAAAGGAATTGGGCGAAACGCCCATGGCGATCATCCGGTCAGCAAACTTTTGGCGCAAGATCGGGTCGGCGATGATCACGTTGCCCGAATGAGCGCCCGCGATGTTGAACGTCTTGGTGGTGGCCGTCATCATCACCAGACGATCGGCAATCTCAGGCGCGGCATTCGCCATCACGGTGTGGGTTTGCCCGGGCATCACCAGATCGTGGTGGATCTCATCCGACACCAGCAAAAGGTTATGCCGTTTGCAGAACTCGGCCACGCCGCGCAATTCCTCTGGCGTCCAGACCCGTCCGCCCGGATTGTGCGGCGAGCACAGGATCATCATCGTCTCACGGCCCGTCAGCATCTTGTCCCAGGTGGCAAAGTCCATTTCGTAGCGGCCATTCACCGTGGTTAGCGGGCATTCCGTTACCCCGCGACCAGCGGCCTTAATCACGCGAGCAAAGGCGTGATAGACCGGCGTCGTCAACACAACATCATCGCCCGGTTTGGTGAAGGCATCAACGCACATCGAGGTGCCGTTGACCAAGCCATGGGTGGTGAAGATCTGGCTACGCTCTACCTCCCAGCCGTGGCGGGTGCGCATCCACCAGCGGATGGCATCCAGATAGGCGCCCTCATCGCCGTAATAGCCGTAGACGCCATGCGCCAGCATACCCTCTAGCGCGCGCTGCACCGCGACAGGTGGGCGGAAATCCATATCTGCCACCCACATGGCGATGCCATCCTTGGCGGGTACGCCATAATAGCCCTCCATCGAGTCCCATTTTACAGAGTGGGTGCCGAAACGATTGATTGGGGTGTTAAAGTCGGTCATGGCCTGCCTATCGAAATTTGCCTTCCCTACTTGCACCATTCGTCCCTGCGCCGTAAATCCAAAAACATGATCCGTCCCATCCTTATCCATCCCGATCCACGCCTGAAAAAGCCTTGTGAGGCTGTGGCTGATGTCACGCCTGAAGTGCGGACCTTGGTCATGGACATGCTGGAAACCATGTATGACGCGCCCGGCGTTGGGCTTGCGGCACCGCAGGTTGGTGTCATGAGGCGGGTTATTGTGATGGATTGCATCAAAGACGGTCCGCCAGAGCCGATAATCTTGATCAATCCCCGCATCGTTTGGGCGTCTGAAGATGTGAACATCTACGAGGAAGGCTGCCTGTCGATCCCCGAGCAATATGCCGATGTGAAACGTCCGGCTTCGGTGACGGTGGAATGGATTGACATTGAGGGTGCCATGCAGGAACGCACGTTTAGCGGACTTTGGGCGACCTGCGTGCAGCATGAGATCGACCACCTCGATGGTAGGCTGTTCATCGATTATCTTGGCCCGCTGAAGCGCCAGATGATCACCCGCAAAATGGAAAAGCTAAAGCGCGAACGCGCGCGGTCGTCTTGATGGCCGTTCGCCGCTGTCTGCCCTGGCCGAATGCCTGCTTGAAAGCCCCCGCCGCCGATGTGCCCGGCATCACCGAGGAGGTGCGCGCCATTTGGGCAGACATGGTTGATACCATGGACGCCATGCCCGGTTATGGTCTGGCGGCTGTGCAAATTGGCATTCCGCTGCGGCTGGCGGTGGTGGATTGTTCCGAGGCGCGCGGGCAGGCCATTTTGATGGCCAACCCCGAAGTGCTGCACGCTTCGGTACAACCGCGCGAGCATGACGAGGCCAGCCCGAACCTGCCCGGCGTATCGGCTGTGATCGCCCGACCGCGTGCGGTGACCGTGCGGTTTATGAACGAAAAGGGCGAAGTTGAGGAGCGCGATTTCGTCAACCTTTGGGCTACCTCGGTGCAGCATCAGATCGATCATCTTGCGGGCAAGATGTTTTTCGATCACCTTTCATCGCTTAAACGAAAAATGCTGCTGGCCAAGGCCGAAAAACAGCGGAAACGGACATGAAAATCATCTTCATGGGCACGCCGGTGTTTTCGGTTTCAGTGTTGAACACGCTGCATCAAGATCATGAAATTGTAGTAGTTTACTGCCAACCACCCCGTCCCGCGGGGCGTGGGAAGGCCGACCGTCCGACCCCCGTTCACGCCCGCGCGCTGGAGCTGGGCTTGCCAGTACGTCATCCGATTTCGCTGCGCAGCGAGGCTGCAGCGAAGGAGATCGTTGATCTTGATGCAGATGTGGCTGTCGTGGTCGCCTATGGGCTGATCTTGCCGCAAGCGATCCTTGACGCGCCACGCTTTGGCTGCCTGAATATCCACGCTTCGCTTCTGCCACGCTGGCGCGGGGCCGCGCCCATTCAGCGTGCTATTTTGGCGGGCGATGCAGTAACTGGAATCTGCATCATGCAGATGGAGGCGGGCTTGGATACCGGGCCGGTCTTACTGCGCGAAAGCACACCCATCGGCGGCGAAGAAACCGCCGCAGATTTGCATGACCGATTGTCGATCATGGGGTCGCGAATGATTGCTCAGGCTTTGGCCGCATTGCCACTTCCGGCGCAGCCTCAGGCCGTCGAAAGTGTGACCTATGCCGCGAAAATCGACAAATCCGAAGCGCGGATCGACTGGACTCGGCCAGCGGTTGAGGTGGATCGGCAGATCCGTGGGCTGTCGCCATTTCCCGGCGCCTGGTGCCATGTCAATGGCGATCGGGTGAAGCTGTTGCGCTCTCGCCTGGCTGCCGGGCAGGGACGGCCGGGGCAGGTTCTGGGTGGATTGATAATCGCGTGCGGCGAAGGTGCCGTTGAGGTTACGCTGGCACAGCGCGAGGGTAAAAAGCCGATGCAACCCGAAGAGTTGCTGCGCGGCTTTGCAATGCCAGAATTCGTTGGTTAGGCATCTTTCATGTACCGGAGCCCGTCCCCATATGACGGATAGGCAATCATGAGGCCAAGATGACCATTGTTCTGTTTCTCATCATCGGCATAGCCGCAGGGTTTCTCGCAACCCGGATCATGGGGCTGAACACCGACCCTTTGACGACTGTTGCGATCGGTGTCGCGGGGGCCTTTCTGGGCGGCTTTATCCTGCGTGCATTGGTGCTAGTTTCGGGTTGGATGGCAGGTTTCGTCGGCGCGGTTCTTGGCGCTATCCTTTTGATTTGGCTTTGGAAAACCTATCGCCGCTAAGGCATCGCCTTTAACAGTTCACTCAGCCGGAACCCCTTGCCACCGGCAGTCTCCCACAGGCAACGGCCTTGCCACGCGGCAAAGATCATCGCCGCCGCATCGCGCCCTCTTGACCCACCTCCGCGCCGGGCTGCCAAGGCGGTTTCAACTTGCCCGCGCCAAGCCACAGCTGCGGCGCACAACTCCGGTTTGCGCAACGAAAGCGCCATTACCTGCGGGCTGGGCAGGGGAATGTTCTTGAGCAGCGCCTGCGCGCCCTTTGACGAGATATAAGCTTTGGCTTCCAGTTCGATTACTGCCAAAGATAATCGATCCCACTCTGATAGCACCGCGCGGCGAACCATGTCATCAACGGATCCAAACCGCTGCGCGAGGGTGGCCGGTGCCAGCCCGCAACGCTGCGACAGGATGCCAAATGTCATGCCCTTCTCGCCCTGCTCTGTAAGGATGGCAAGAAGGTGGGCGGCAACGTCAGCGTCAGATTGGGTTTTTGTGCGGGCCATAAAAGTATTATGAACGTTTGTTCGTATTATGCAAGCGTGATCGCTAAGCCGTGCCAGCCTGCTCTGTCTCGGAAATCCGGTCGATCCGGCGCACGCCCGCTTGTGCCTCCAGCATGCGCTTACCCTGTTTGGCAAGACCAACCTCTTTCAGAATTTCCCACTTTCGGTAATGTACCGTGAAAATCTCACGTCCCTCAGGCAAAGGTTCTCCTCGAAGTTTGCCACCAAGAATGAAGTGCTGTTCTTCAGGCAGCAAGTTCCATCCAAGGCCTGACTTTTGAATCGCCAAGGGCAGGCTGATCTGGTCGAGATACGGGCGCCTTCCAGGAATTGCATCATTTTTATCAATAGTTTGTGCTACATCCATCCAGCTCTCTGCGAAGGAATGCCCATGGGAGTTGCGATGTTGTTCAGGAAACGAAAACAGCCCTGAAGAAAAATAGGGCAACCTTTGTCTAGCACCCTTTTGGCGCATCAGCTTCACACGGCCTTCTGGAAGGGGCATGCCGCAGGTCTCGTAAATCATGTGCCACGTACTACCGTCGCCCCACCCCATCGAAGCGGCCGGCGTCAGAGACACGTGATCCTCTTTGACGATGTTCTCGACCGCGTTGGGGCGCAGACACAAGATGTCGCTGTCGAAAAAGGCCGAAAATTCAGTATCGCGAGGCTCTAGTGTTGCAAGGATCTTGTTGCCGTGGGGATAGTCCGGTGTAAATCGACCAGCCACTTTGAAGGGGCGCACCTCACAGCTCAGCTTGGCAAGAACGGTCTGCACGTCCTTTGATACCGTCGCGATCTTGTTATCTGGGCAATAGCCGATCAGCGCGACTGAATCGCCGAACTGCTGGCGCAACGAGCCCGCAAGATAGCAGGCCATCTGCTCATATCGCGGAGGTTCAACAATGAAATAAATGGTCAAGCGAGGAGACATTCGGCACTCTGCTGATCGGCCACAAATAGCCATATTGCAAAGTATGGCGAAGTCCTCCGGGTCTGTCATCCATAAGAAACGGCGATATTGGCCCAAATGTAGCCATATTCGCAACAGTTGTACCGTGAACTTGCCCTGTACAGGCGGTCAATTGCAGGAAGCCTGCTTGCCGATGACACGGGGCATCGCCTATCGTCCGAAGCAGGAAGAACTCAGGGCAAGCGGCGGGGTGAGTGACCCAGCCTGAAACCGGCAGGAAGGGCAGACGTGGCGGCGGGACGCAAAGCCAAACAAGCGGCGGCTTCGGCAGATCGGCCGCGGGGGGCATCTGACCTTTGGGGCACTGAGGCGTTTGCCCTCAAGCGCCACAAAAGCCCTCATGGCCAAGTGACTGCTGTCTCGATGATGAAGGACGAGGGGCCTTTTGTGATCGAATGGGTGGCGCATCATCTGGCCATCGGGTTCACCGATCTTGTCGTATATACGAACGACTGTTCGGACGGTACAGATGACATGCTTATCCGGCTGGAAGAGCTTGGCCTTTGCCATCACCGGCGTAACGTCATCCCGGATGGCATTCGACCGCAACCATCCGCATTGAACTACGCTCAAGACGAGCCGGTGGTCGGCCAGTCTGATTGGGTTATGGTATTTGACGCCGATGAGTTCCTGTCGATCAAGCACGGCGATGGCACGCTGGATGATCTGATCGCTGCGGCCAAAGCGCAAAACGCCAATGGCATCGTAGTGACATGGCGCATCTTCGGCTCTGGTGGTGTGGTGGACTGGAGCCGCGCGCCGGTGACCGAGCAATATCTGATGGCGGCCCCGCCAACATGGAACAAGGGTTGGGGCGTCAAGACCCTGTTCAGCTTCCATCCCGATTACTGGAAGCTGGGAATTCATCGTCCCAAGATGAAGACGCGCCATATCAAGACCGAGTTTCCCGATCAGGTAAAATGGCTGAATGGGTCTGGGCGCGAGATGGAGGATTACTTCAAGTTTCGCGGCTGGCGGTCCATTACCCGGACTGTTGGCTATGACTGGGTGCAGCTTAACCATTACGCCGTCAAGTCAGTGGACAGCTATGCCATCCGCAAGATGCGCGGCAACGTGAACAACAAGGCTGACAAATATAACAGTGCTTACTGGTCCTTACAGGATCGCAACGAGGTGCGCGACGAGACGATGCTGCGATATAGTGAGGTGCGAAACTTGATTATAGCCCAGCTTCTGTCAGATCGAACATTGCGCCGCTTGCATGATGCGGCGGTGCAACGCGCCGAAACCAAATTGGCGGAGTTGAAAGAGACCGACGACTATCGCAGTCTGGTCACCAGCCTTTCCATAGCTTCGGCGGTGCCGATCTCGCAGATCGTGGCCAAGCCACCGCAAGCTCGCGACAAGGAAAAGATCGCCACCTTGATGTCGGATGTGGAAAAGCAGCGCGGTGCCAAGGCGAAGGCCGACCGCAAGTCAGGGCCCAAGGACCCACCGGTTGAGGCGGTGCCCATGGGCTCGTATAATCTCGGCCCCATCGACCTGTCCGCGGACTTGACGCTAGAGGTTTTTCCAAACCACAGCATGAAGCTGCCGCTCGACTCGCGGGTATTTGCCGCCCATGTTCTGCCGCTTATTCAGGCTGGCAAGTTTGAGCGTGGCTTGGCCCGCAAGATGCCGCTTGCGCTGGAAAGGCAGGCACGCGTGCTGGAAGTCGGCTCTGCCGTTGGGTTTCTGGCTGGGCATTGTGCCAATATACGAACGGATGTTCATTTTATCTTGCACGAGGATCAACCTGGCCTGAGACAGATGATGCAGTCTGTCTGCGCCATTTCAAGCCGGACCTTCAACGACCGTTTCATTCTATCGGATCAGCGGCTGCTAGATCTGGTCCCTGACCTGACTGCGCTGATCCGGCAAACCAACCCAACGAGTCTCCTTTTGGCGGATGCGCGGCTTGGTCCGGATATTCTGGCTGCGGCATTCTCCGAGCTACCTGAGGTTCGTCCAACGCAGATCTTTCTATATGGTCGTCTGCTGGAAGCTTGGCACTCGCAACTGTCTGAGATTCAGCCGTTGCTTCAGTCCTTCGGTTACCAGGCTGAAGCGAGTTTTGATCCCAATATTTGCCGCGCTTTCCGTTTGCAGGCTGACACCACGTCGCCGCCCGGCAGCGATTTGGAGTGACCTGCTAGACTTGCCCCAATCTCGGCTGCAATGTTTCTAAAATCGACACAAAAGAGGCCATTATTTCATGACTACCCCCATTCGCCGCCCTGTTGCTTCGCTTTGGATCGGGGAAAAGCTGCATTATCTGAACCAGCTTTGCCTGTTGTCGCATGTCCGGCAGGGTCATCCGACAACGCTTTACTGCAC
Organism: Paracoccaceae bacterium; assembly: GCA_044377735.1. Taxonomy (GTDB): domain Bacteria; phylum Pseudomonadota; class Alphaproteobacteria; order Rhodobacterales; family Rhodobacteraceae; genus Tabrizicola_A. The sequence goes on from JBILYK010000003.1 coordinate 61,053, forward strand.
CGACAAGGTGTCGAATGTGCCGGAGGGGGTCATCGTAAAGCATGCCACTGATATCATGGCGATTGATATGGACATCGTGCGTCAGACCTCGGAATCCTTCCTGTCGAATGTGTTTCGCTACAAGATGATTCAGAAAACCGATGCGGTCTGGATAGACTGTGACGCCTATTGCCACAAGCCGTTTCCCGATGACATGACCCACATCTTCGCCGGTCACGGCTTTCGCGGGGCCCTGAACTGTGGGGTGGTTTACATCCCGCAAAAGGGCGCACTGATGGACCAACTTCTTGATTATTATGACAATCTGCCTGCGGCACCGGCGTGGTTTAACAAGCAGCAGAGAAAGCGCATTGAAAAACAGGACACGAGCCTGCCGCAGGCCGTCCGTATCTACAATGCCGAACGCACCGCTTTTGGTCCGCAGGCGTTCACCTATTTCGCCCAGCAGACCGGCGATTATGAACGGGCGCTCAGTTATGACTATCTTTATCCTGTTCCGTTCCAGTTGAACGATGTGTTTTACGACCCTCATTGCAATGTCGAGGGCCATTTCACCGACAATACACTCTCGGTCCATCTCTACACCAATGGCACAAGGCCCTGGTGGCGCAAGAACCCGCCGATGGCAGGATCTTACGCTGCGCGCATGTGTGAAAAGCTGGGCGTGAACCCGGCTGGAGCGCTTGAGGAATGACCGACGACGATGAGGATCAGTCCGAGGAAACTCATGGGAAGCGTGGCAAGAAAGGTCAAAAGAACAAGCCCTTGCCTGAAACTCCGGACCAGATTGAAGCGCTGATAAGGCGTCAGAAGCGTAATCTTCGCAAGGCTTGGGCTGAGGGTTATCTTACGGCGATCACGGCCATGCTAAAGCCCGGCGATCTCGCCGTGGATTGCGGCGCGAACATGGGTGTGGTGACCGAACGGCTGGCTGCCACAGGTGCAGATGTGATTGCGTTTGAGCCTGATCCATTTGCTTTCAAAACTCTTGCACAAAAATTCGCAGACACTCCGAATGTGACGCTTGTCAATGCCGCTGTCGGCGTTGGGTCTGGGACTGTACGTTTGATGCGGGCCGACAATTTTGGTGAAAACCCCGAAGGCGCTTCGGTCAAATCGACTATTCTGGATGGGGGACGGCGGATTGATACAGAAAACTCAGTAGCAGTGCCCTTGATCAACTTTCCGGGCTGGGTGACGGATCAGGTCAAGCTGCGTGGAGAGGTCGCCTTTATCAAGATGGACATCGAAGGCGCCGAGCTCGATATTCTTGAAAAGATGGATGCCAAACAGTTGTTTGTAAATGTTCGTTGCCTGGTCGCCGAAACTCATGAGCGCAAGTTCAAGGAACTTCGTGACAGATATAAGGCGCTGCGGGACAGGTTTGCGCAGGCCTATGCGCCGGGCAAAGTCAACCTTGACTGGATCTAAGCTTTACAGCTTGAACGGTGCCATCCCAGCGCGCGCCAAAGCGTCGGCGCGTTCGTTTTCGGCATGGCCCGCATGCCCCTTGATCCAGCGCCAGACCACTTTGTGGCGCGCTTGGGCGGCATCAAGCCTTTGCCAAAGTTCAACATTCTTGACCGGATCTTTGCCCGCGGTGCGCCAACCGTTACGCTTCCAGCCGTGAATCCACTCGGTCACACCGTTTTTCACATAGGCGCTGTCGGTCACAATGGTGATCTCAACCGGCTTTGACAGCGCTTCGAGCGCCGAAATCGCTGCCATCAATTCCATGCGATTGTTGGTGGTCAGCTTCTCGCCGCCCTGCAACTCGCGCTCTTTCACCACCGCGCCGCCGTCACGGGCGATCATCAAGACCCCCCAACCACCGGGGCCGGGGTTGCCCGAGCAGGCTCCGTCAGTATAGGCGAACAGGTCTGGCATCATGTCTCCAAGCAATACCGCAGGGATAGGGGGCCGTTCAGGCGGCGTCAACCGCGTGACGCCGCGTTGGGCGTGACAGCCGGGACGCGGCGGTGCATCGTGGCAGGCAGGAGGACAGCATGACCCAATATCCCCACCTCTTGGCCCCGCTGTCGCTGGGGCATGTGACCTTGAAGAACCGGGTTCTGATGGGGTCGATGCACACCGGACTGGAAGAGACCGGCGACTGGAACCGGGTGGCCGAGTTCTATGCCGAGCGGGCTCGTGGCGGTGTTGGCCTGATGGTCACGGGTGGGATGGCGCCAAACCGTGAGGGCGGCGTGTTTCCCGGTGCTGCTGGGTTGTTCAGCGATAAAGACATCGAAAATCATCGCATTGTCACAGACCGGGTGCATCAGGCGGGTGGGCGAATTGCCATGCAGATTTTGCATGCGGGCCGCTACGCCTATGGCAAGGATTGCGTCTCGGCCAGTTCTGTCAAATCCCCGATTTCACCCTTTGTCCCGCGCGAATTGGATGAAGGCGGCATCGAAAAGCAGATCGCAGACATCGTGACCGCTGCAACCCGTGCGAAATCAGCGGGGTATGATGGTGTCGAGGTTATGGGGTCTGAGGGCTATTTCCTGAACCAATTCTTGGTCAGCCACACCAACCGCCGCACCGACCGTTGGGGCGGACCCTATGAAATCCGCATGCGCCTGCCGGTCGAGGTGGTGCGCCGGGTGCGGCAGGCGGTGGGGCCGGATTTCATTCTGATCTATCGGATTTCCCTGATCGATCTGGTCCCCAATGGTTCAACCTGGGACGAGGTGGTGATGCTGGCCCGCGCGATTGAGGGGGCGGGTGCTACTATTCTGAACACTGGCATCGGTTGGCATGAAGCGCGGGTTCCGACCATTGCCACCAGCGTGCCGCGCGCCGCCTTTGCGCATCTGACGGGGCGGTTGCGGGGGAAGGTGGGGATCCCCGTCATCACCTCAAACCGCATTAACACGCCAGAGGTGGCCGAAGGCCTGCTCGCCTCCGGCATGGCCGATATGGTCTCGATGGCGCGGCCTTTTCTGGCGGATCCAGATTTCGTAGCCAAGGCCGCCAGCGGCCGTTCTGCCGAGATTGCGCCGTGCATCGCTTGCAATCAGGCCTGTCTGGATCACACCTTCAGTGGCAAGTTATCCTCGTGTCTGGTCAATCCACGCGCCTGCCACGAGACGGTACTGACCTATGAACACGCTCAAACTCCGCAGCGGATCGCCGTTGTGGGCGCTGGCCCGGCGGGGTTGATGGCGGCCAAGGTCGCCGCTTTGCGCGGCCACAAGGTGGTGCTGTTTGACCAGTCTACCGAGTTGGGGGGTCAGCTAAATCTGGCCAAACAGGTGCCGGGGAAAGAAGAGTTTCATGGGCTTGTTGCGTGGTTTACCCACGAAACCCACCGTTTGGGCGTGGAAACCCGTCTTGGGGCGGCGGTGGATGTCGCGGATCTTGTAGGGTTTGATCAGGTCATCGTCGCCAGCGGTGTCAGCCCGCGCGACCCTCAAATTCCGGGGCAAGAGCGAGCGAAAAGCTATCTGCAGGTGTTGCAAGGCGCCCCTATCGGCCGTCGCGTGGCCATTGTGGGTGCGGGGGGCATCGGCTTTGACGTGGCCGAGTATCTGGTGGCGAACGGTCATTCGGTGACTTTGAACCCAGTCGAGTGGCGCAAGGAATGGGGCGTCGGCGACCCGGCTGAAACCCCCGGTGGCCTACGTGAACCAGCGCCCGAACCACCCGCACGTGAGGTTTGGCTGTTGCAGCGGAAGGCCGAAAAACCTGGCCGTGGTCTGGGCAAGACCACCGGCTGGATACACCGGGCGGCTTTGGCGGGGAAAGGGGTCAAGATGCTGGGGGGTATCAGCTATGACCGCATCACGGATGAAGGGTTGTGGATCAAACGTGACGGGCAACCGCAGCTTTTGGCGGTGGATGATGTGGTGCTGTGCGCCGGTCAAGTGCCCGCGCGGGGGCTTTATGATCGGCTTGTCGCCGCAGGCATCAAAGCCCATGTGATCGGCGGGGCGGATGTCGCGGCCGAGTTAGACGCCAAACGCGCCATGGATCAGGGCGCGCGGCTGGCTGCCCGCCTTTAGGCCACGATGCCGCCCAGTTCTTTAGCGACGCCATTCCCACGGGTCTGCATACAACGCCACAAGAAATCGCCCATTCGGCGCTTTACCTTGCGATAGACCGCGGTCTTTACCACCGGGCTGATCTTGTCAGTCGACGTCGGGATGAGCGTCTGACGCCCCCCATTCCGCACCTTGCATCTCGCGCAAGCGGCTGGCGGTGCGTTCGAATTCAAAGGCGCCAGTGCCCTCTAGATAGAGCCGTTCCGGCACATCGGCGGCCGAGCAGATCAGCCGCACCTTGGCCTCATAAAGCGCATCAATCAGTGTGACGAACCGTTTGGCCTCATTGTAGTTGGACGACGAGAGTTGTGGGATATCTTCAAGAATCAGCACCCGCACCGCCTGCGCGATGGCCAGAAAATCACCGGGGCCAAGCGGGCGCGAACACAGATCCCAGAACGTCGCCCGCCCAACGCCATTGGCAAAGCGTGGCAGGTCAATGCTGCGCCCATTGACTGGCAGAACCAGCGGCGCACCCGCTGCACCGCCCGTCAGATCATCCCAGATTGCCTGAATTTCACCCTTCACCTTGCCCGCCGGGTGAAAATACACTTGCGCCCCGGCAAGGCGGTGCTGGCGATAATCGTTGGGGCTTTCCAACTCCATCACCTGCAACTTCTCACGCAGCATGGCGATGAAGGGCAGGAACAAGGCTCGGTTCAGCCCGTTCTTGTACAGCTCGTCCGGCGCGCGGTTTGACGTGATTACAATCACCACCCCCGCCGCCATCAGTTTTTCAAACAGCCGCCCGACGATCATGGCATCAGTGATATCGGTAATCTGCATCTCGTCAAAAGCCAAAAGCCGAACATCGCGCGCCACAGCCCCGGCCACTGGGTCCAGCGCATCCTCAACCCCGGTCTTGCGCGCCTCATGCATCCCCTTGTGGATTTCCTGCATGAAGGCGTGGAAATGCACCCGGCGCTTTTGCGCAATCGCGGTGTTTTCGATGAACAGGTCCATCACCATCGACTTGCCACGCCCCACCCCGCCCCACAGATAAAGGCCGGCCGGTGGCGTCACCGGCTTGGCGAACAAACTTGCGAACAGACCTACCCGGCGATTGGCGTTGGTTTCCAGCCAGTGCCGCAGCGACTCAAGCTTCGGCAAAACGGCATGCTGGGCCAGATCTGGCCGCAACTGTCCGGCGGCCACGCGCCCATCGTAAATCTCGGTCAGGGTCATTCGCATAGGTCTGATTACCCTGCCCGAACCCCTTGGGAAAGACTGTCAGGAGGCTAAAATCGTGGTTTTCTGGGTTAGGCGTTCTTCAGGGCGGCGGTCAGTGCGTCCACATCGCCTTTGGCCTTGTCCAGCATTGCGCCGATTTCGGCGCGCTCGCTGGCCAGCATGTTCACCCCCTCAATGATGAGGTTGAAGAACCTGAGCGAGCCTGATTTGTCCGACACATGCCAGCGCAAATCAAACGGCGCCTCACCCTTGAGGCGTGCGACCGAGATCACCTCGTAATAGCTTTTCAGCGGCTTTGCGTCGGTCACCTCGATGGTGCCCCCGATGAATTCACGGAAGCGGCGTCCATATTTGCGGCTGATGTACCCCTGAAACGCTTTGGTAAAGGCTGTTAATTGCGCCTTTGACGCCTGCTTGGCAGTCGGACCAAGGGCCGAACGGGCAATGACCGGCACATCGGCATATTTCGAAAAGACACGCTCAAAATCTCCAATCATCGCGCCCTCAGACTTGCCCGACGAGATCGCGGCATTGATATCGGCCACAGCCTGATCAATCAGCGCGCGCGCTTGATCAACGCTCAGCGCTGCAGCACGCATCGGTAGCACAAAGGCCACGGTGCCAAGGGCAAGACCCGCTGCAAAGCGACGGCGCGAAAGCGATGAGGTGTCATTCAGCATAAGGGTCCTCGTAGGGATCGACGAAGCTACCTTCGTCGGAAGTCTGGCCAAGCTCAAACCGGCGATTCTGCAAATACAACAACCGGGCCTGCACGTAGCTGTCTGCACTCTCATATAGGACGGAATCAGTCAGATCGGAATAGCGCCCGCGATCGGCGATTTTTCCCGCCACCTTTGCCCCGGTAGCGGCCAGCCGTTCCTTACGGGGCAACTGGTTCAGCGGGTCTATCACAATATCCACCACGGTGCCGACTAAATCCCGTTCAGTCGAAGGACCGATGAAGGGCACCTCCAGATAGGCACCTTCGCCCAAGCCCCAGATATGCAGGGTCTCACCGAAATCGGTTTCATTCTCGGGCATGCCAGCGGCGCTAGCCACATCGAACAAACCACCGACGCCGAAGACCGTGTTCATGCCAAATCGCAAAAGGTTCTCACTCGCTTTCACTAAGCGCAGCTGCAAGACGTTGTTCACAATGTCAGCTGGCTTGCTCAGATTTTTGGCAAAATCGCCAAGCCGCTCTCCAACTTCCCCCGTGCCCGCCGACGTCGAGGCAACAGGCCGAAGGACAGCCTGGTCAACCGCTTTGTTGAACGCATGAACCTTGCGATTGAACGGCTCGATCGGGTCAGTCACGGCCAAAGGCGCATCGTGCCGCGCGCACCCCGACAAAACCGCGCCAATCAGGCAACAGGCGATCACGGAACGAAAGGGTTTTTGCGATACGGTCATGGATGGGATGGAATCGGACAGGAGTTGTTTCTAGCTTACCAATGATATCAGTCTAACATAGACTGGCCACCGGGAAGACAATGGATAAGGTGACGCTCCCGGCAAGGCAATTGCCAAACCGTGGCGCTTAGGTAACGCAAGACATTTTCCGCCGATGCCTTTTTTCATCGGCAAGGTCATATTAGGGGGACGTATGTCTCAAAGTGAATTTGCTCGGGGCTATGCCGAATTAAAGGCAGCCCGGGCTGATCATCGCGCCTTGCTATGGGCGGTTGGCGTCTTTTCGGTGCTGGTCAATCTTCTGATGCTGACTGGGCCGCTTTACATGCTGCAGGTCTATGACCGTGTGCTGGGCAGCCGGTCTGAGGCGACCTTGGTCGCACTGTCGGTGCTGGTGGCCTTTCTATTTCTGGCGATGGGCATTCTTGACCATGTGCGCGGCCGTGTGATGGCCCGCATCGGCGCGGCCATGCAAGACAAGTTGGACCGACGGGTCTTTGCCGCCTCGATGAAGCGGCTCACGCTGGTGCCGACCGATCAGGTGGGCCTTGCAGCCCAGCGTGATCTTGAGGCAGTGCAGCGGCTCTGGGCCTCTCCGGTGTTGATGTCGATCTTCGACATCCCTTTCACCCCTCTATTCATTGCCGCAATTTTTGTCTTTCACCCCATTTTGGGTTGGCTTGCCGTGGCGGGTGGCGTGTTTCTCATTGCCATCACTGTTTTGAACCAGCGCATGACGCAGGTGCCGATCAACCGAACCAACGGTCTGACTCTGCAGGCCGAACGGATGTCTGATCTCATCAAGACCGAGGCGGAGGCGGTTCAGGCCTTGGGCATGACGGGTGCTGCCTTTGAACGCTGGTACAAGGCCCGCAGCGCTGCCTTGGCCGAGGGGCTGCAGGCCGGCGATGTCGGCGGCCGCTTTGGGTCTATCTCCAAGACCTTCCGGCTGTTCTTGCAATCGGCGATGCTGGGGGTCGGGGCTTGGCTTGTGCTGGAGAACCAACTTTCTCCCGGCGCGATGATCGCGGGCTCCATTTTGATGGGCCGCGCGCTGCAGCCCATCGAGCAGGCGGTCGGCCAATGGGCCGTTGTCACCCGCGCGCAGGAAGGGACCGAACGTCTGGCCGAACTTCTCACTCGGGTGCCGCCTGAGCCGCAGCGCACTGCGCTGCCGCGCCCCCGTGCCATTTTGGATGTGCAGGCGCTGTCGGTCGTGCCGCCGGGCGAAAGCCAGGCCGTTCTGCGCGGCGTTACCTTTCAACTGGGCGAAGGGCAGGCTTTGGGCGTGATCGGCCCCTCAGGCGCGGGCAAATCGACGCTGGCGCGGGCGCTGATCGGCGTCTGGCGCCCTGCGGCGGGCAAGGTGCGGCTGGATGGGGCGGCGCTTGACCAATATGACCCTGACGTTCTGGGCAGCTACATCGGCTATCTGCCGCAACGCGTGACCCTTTTTGAAGGCAGCATCGCCGAGAACATCGCCCGGCTGCAGCCCAATGCCGACAGTGCCAAGATTGTCGACGCCGCCCAAAAGGCCGCCGCGCATGACATGATCCTGCGCCTGCCCGAAGGCTATGACACCCGCGTCTCGGCGCTGGGAGGGCGGTTGTCGGGCGGCCAGATTCAGCGCATTGGCCTTGCCCGCGCGCTGTATGACAACCCGGTGCTTTTGGTACTGGATGAGCCAAACTCCAACCTCGACAATGATGGCACGGTCGCGCTGAACATCGCCATCCGCAGCCTCAAGGCGGCGGGCGGCTCGGTTCTGATTATGGCGCACCGACCCGCGGCCATTCAGGAATGTGACCTCTTGTTGGTGCTGGAGGACGGCATGCGCCGCGCCTTTGGTCCGCGTGATCAGGTGCTGAAGGAAATGGTCAAGAACCACAGCGAGATTGTCCGCTCCGCCGGACCCGGAGGTGTGTCATGAGCCTGCTGCGCAAAAAGCCGGGGCCGACTGTGGCCCATAAAGATGCCCCTCTGCCGACAAAGCCCGCCAAGACAGAGCTTGCCGCGCCCAAACCGCGCGCCCCTTCCGAAGTGCAGTCCCTTCTCTCGGCCCGCACGTCGGTGATTGTCGGCAGCGTGACGGCCGCGATTCTGGTGCTGGGCTTTGGCGTCTGGTCTGTCGCATCTGAAATCGCTGGGGCGGTGGTCGCCTCGGGCCAGATCGAGGTGTCGCAGAACCGCCAAGTGGTGCAGCACCCCGATGGTGGCGTGGTGGCCGAAATCGCGGTGAAAGAGGCGCAACCTGTCAAGGCCGGTGATCTGTTGATCCGGCTGGATGGGGCCTTGGTGAAATCCGAACTCGCCATCGTCGAAGGCCAGCTCTTCGAAGTCATGGCCCGCAGCGCTCGACTTGAGGCCGAACGCAACGACGCCGCCGCGCCCGAGTTTTTGGGCGAACTGGCCGAACTTGCAAAGACCCGCCCCGAAGTGGCCGACCTGATCGAAGGTCAGCGCAGCCTTTTCACCGCACGGCGGGAGTCGGTGCTGAAACAATCCGAACAGTTGCAAAAACGCGCCGCCCAGATCGCCGCCCAGATCGATGGGGTGGATGCGCAGGTGGCCGCGCTAATCCAGCAACTGAACCTGATCGAACAAGAGCTGGACGATCAGCGCACGCTTTTGGAAAAGGGCCTAGCCCAGTCCTCCCGTGTGCTGGCGCTGGAACGCGAAGCCTCGCGGCTGCAAGGGTCGGTGGGCGAATTGCAGGCCTCGCGCGCGCAGGCCGAAGGTCGCGCGACCGAGGTGGAACTTGAGGTTCTGCGCCTTGCCGCCGTGCGCCGCGAAGAGGCCAATACCCAGTTGCGCGACATTGGCGCCCGCGTGCTGGAACTGGCCGAGCGCCGCCGCTCGCTGAGCGAACAAATCGCCCGGCTGGAGATCAGGGCACCGGTGTCGGGAACCGTCCTCGGTCTTGCGGTCAGCACGCCGCAATCGGTGATCCGTCCGGCGGAACCCTTGTTGTATCTCATCCCGCAGGACCGACCGCTGATCATCACCGCGCAGGTGCAGACCATCGACGTCGATCAGGTCTTTGTCGGCCAGAAGGTGCGGCTGATGTTTCCAGCTTTTTCGGCCCGAACCACGCCCGAACTGAACGGCCATGTCGTCACCGTCTCGGCCGATGCCTTGATCGATGAACGTGCCCAGCTGGCCTATTACAAGGCCGAAATCGCGCTTGACCCCGGCGAAATTGACCGATTCGAAGGGCTTACCCTTATCCCAGGCATGCCCGTGGAAACCTTCATCCAGACCGGCACCCGCAGCCCGATGTCCTATCTTCTTAAACCCTTCACAGACTATTTCTCGGCGGCCTTCCGAGAAAGCTGATCGCCAAACCTGCCGACCTGTTGCAGAGCAGGCCGGGTTGCGTTTAAGCTCGGATCAGTCACATCAAAAGGGGGGAAGCCGGTGCATCACGACCGCTTCCATGATCGCAACTCTGGCCCTGTCACGGCCCCGCGCGTCGCGCTGCGGGGCTGATACCGGGTTGCACTGATGCCACCTCATCAGCCTTTCGGCATCCATCCCCTTTTGCCGTGATGAGACCCCATGTCCCTGCTTTCACTTCAAGATCTGACGCTTCTGCGCCCTATACCGCTGTTTTCGAACCTGTCGCTGTCCATCACCAAAGGCGACCGCATCGGCCTTGTCGCCGCCAACGGCAGCGGCAAATCCTCTTTTTTGCGCATCCTTGCCGGGCAGGAAGAGGCCACGTCGGGCAGCATCACCACCGCGCGCGGTCTGGTGGTGGCCTTTGCCCCGCAAGACCCGCCGCCGCATCTTCTGACGCTCACCCTGCGCGATGCGGTCCAAGATGCGCTTGCCCCCGACATTGCCGACAGCGAAGGCTGGCGCGTCGACATTCTGCTTGACGATCTCGCCGTCGATCCCGCCCTTTGGACCCGACTTGTGCGCGACCTGTCGGGTGGCTGGCAGCGCGTCATGCTTCTGGCCCGCGCCGCCGTGGTGGAACCTGATCTGCTGCTCCTTGATGAACCCACCAACCACCTTGACCTTGGCCGCATCGGCATCCTGCAGCGCTTTCTGGCGACCCTGCCGCGCGATTGCGCGGTGATCGCCGCCAGCCATGATCGCGCCTTTCTGACCGAAACCACCCGCCGCACGCTGTTTCTGCGCCCCAAAGACAGCGCCGATTTCGCCTTACCCTACACCCGCGCCCGCGACGCGCTGGACGAATACGACGCCGCGCGCGACCGTCTGTTTGCCAATAACATGCGCAAGGTCCGTGCCCTGCGCCAACAGGCGGCCAAGCTGAAGAACATCGGCATCAACTCGGGCTCTGATCTATTGGTGGTCAAGACCAAACAACTCTCCGAACGCGCCGACGCCCTCGAAGACCAAGCCCGCCCCGTCCATCATGACCGCAGCGCAGGCACGATCCGCCTGACAAACAGCGGCAGCCATGCCAAGGCGCTGGTCACGCTGGATGACGCGGCGATTTCCACCCCCGAATCCACCCCAGACGGGCGGCTGTTGTTCAGGACCGGGCGGCTTTGGATCGAAAAAGGCGACCGCGTTGCGCTTTTGGGGGCCAATGGCACGGGCAAGACTCAACTGGTCAAACGCCTGCAAGCGGCGATTACCATACCCGACCCGGGCTTGCGTGCGGCCACCAGCCTGCGCTTGGGCTACTCCGATCAGGCGCTGTCCCAGCTGAACGGCTTTGCAACCCCGTGGCAGGCGGTCAAGGACAGCAGCGAACTGCCCGATCAGCAGGCCCGGTCACACCTGGCCGGGGCGGGCATCTCGATAGACGCCCAAACCGCCCCCCTGTCGCGCCTGTCGGGTGGGCAAAAGGCACGGTTGGCGATGCTGCTTCTGCGGCTTTCTTCCCCCAACTTCTACCTTCTGGATGAACCCACCAACCACCTTGATATCGAAGGTCAGGACATGCTGGAAACTGAGCTTCTCGAACACGGTGCCGCTTGCCTTCTGGTCAGCCACGACCGCGCCTTTGTCCGCGCGGTGGCCACGCGGATCTGGGTGATTTCCGCCGGAAAACTGATTGAGATTGATGATCCCGACCCCATCTTTGCCCGGCTCCTGAACGGTTAGGCGCGGCCACACCTGCAGCCGCGCCAAGCCTTGCAAGATGCGTTCAGCCCCGGCTGACCAAAAGATCGCAGGGTGGCGAATGGATCAGATCAGTGACAAAGCTGCCCAGAACATTCGGCAGAAACCCGCTGCGGGTATGGGCGCCCACGACCACAAGATCAGGCTTGATCGCAGCCAACCGCTCCAGGGTCACCGAGCGGCCCCCGCTGATGATCTCGATCTCGGGCAGGGCGCCTTCGAGACCCAGCCCGGCCAGCCAAAGATCACGCTCTTGCGCGGCCTCGGCGCACAGGTCTTTTGCCAGGGCACTGCCTGGGCCATCCCCTGTCAGCCCAGCAAAAGGCACCGGCACGGCGTGGAATGACCTCATCTCAGCATTGGGCGCAATCGTCCGTGCCGTCCGCAGCGCAGCCGCACAGGCCGGCGAAAAGCTGACCGGGACCAGAACCTTGGCATAATCCTGATTGGCCAGATCCTTGACCAAGAGCACCGGCCGCCGTGAGGCGCGCACGATCCGTACCATCGTGCTGTCACGTACCAAATCCAAGAGTGGCCGCTTCCGGTGCAGGCCCAGCACCACCAACCCCGCGTCCAACTCTTCGGCCAAGCCCAGCAAGACCTCTTGTGGATCGCCTGCAACCGCGGCGCTTGTCACAATCTGCCCCGGTGCTGCCACAGCCTTTACGAACTGCGCCAGCCGCGCGTCGACATCTCTCAAAAGCGTTGCAAGCATATCGACGGGCAGATCATCATCAATGACCGATAGGACGTGACAGGGTAGGCCAAGCTTGGCCGCCAAGCGCACCGCCCGCTGTACAGCACGGTCAGATCGGGCCGAAAGGTCGGTGGCTACCAGGATATTTTTCATGTTCTGTTCCTTCGATCATGGCGAGTGGTGCGGAGGGTCCGCACCGCCCTTAGGCCGGGCCGCCCATCTTTCGCAGTTAACCGCCAGACCCGGTGGCCAAACATGATCCTGATCAAGCAAACCAGACAAAACCGCACCATTCTTCACCCTGCCATCTCCACCAATGCGGTCAAATCCTACAGGCCTCGCGCACCTCATGGCGGTGTCCATGCAACCCTTGCTTTCTACAGGACTATACAGGCTGCCGGTTTTGCTCTATCTGCCGCCAATCGGCGCAAGATTCCCGATTGCAGTGGATGGGCAGGGAGGCCCGGCTGCAGGCAAGGGCGAGGGTGCCGAATATGGTACCACTGGGCGGCAGGACCGCCCCGCTTTTGGAAAAGAACATGCAAAATCTGAATATCGCCGCGCCTCTCGCGGCGGCTTTAACTGCTCGTGGATATGAGTCTTTGACGGCTGTGCAAGAGGCCGTTCTGGTCGATGGCACCCATGGCCGCGACATGCTGGTGTCGGCCCAAACCGGTTCGGGCAAGACGGTCGCCTTTGGCCTCGCCATTGCGCCGGAAATCCTGAACGGGTCGGACAAGCTTCTTTACGCTGACACGCCGCTTTCGCTTATCATCGCCCCCACCCGCGAATTGGCCCAACAGGTCGCGCGCGAATTGGAATGGCTTTACGCTTCTGCCGGGGCAAAGATTGCCACCTGCGTCGGCGGCATGGATTACCGTACCGAAAAGCGGACGCTGGATCGTGGCGCGCATATCGTCGTCGGCACCCCTGGCCGTTTGCGTGACCATATCGAGCGTAACAGCCTTGATCTGTCGGGTGTGCAGGCTGTGGTGCTGGATGAAGCTGATGAGATGCTGGACCTCGGCTTTGCCGAAGATCTGGAATTCATCCTTGCCGCTGCGCCCGAAAACCGCCGCACGCTGATGTTTTCGGCAACTGTGCCCAAAGAAATCGCAACGCTTGCTGCCACATTCCAGAAAGACGCTCTGCGCATCGTCGCGCAGGGTGAGCAAAAGCAGCACACCGACATTGAATACCGCGCGCTTTCGGTCGCTGTGCGCGACCGCGAGCACGCCATTTTCAACGCCCTGCGCTTTTACGAGGCGCGCACGGCCATCGTGTTCTGCAAAACCCGCGCGAACGTAAATCACCTTCTGGCCCGCATGGGCAACCGTGGTTTTCAGGTAGTGGCCCTTTCGGGTGAACTGTCGCAAACCGAGCGGATGCATGCGCTCCAAGCGCTGCGTGACGGTCGTGCGCGAGTTTGCATCGCCACTGACGTTGCCGCCCGTGGCATCGACCTTCCGGGGTTGGAACTGGTGATCCATGCCGATCTGCCGACCAACTCGGAAACCCTGCTGCACCGTTCGGGCCGCACCGGTCGTGCCGGCAAGAAAGGTGTCTCGGCGCTGATCGTGGCCCCGTCCGAAGTGCGCAAGGCTCAGCGTCTGTTGCAGGGTGCCAAGGTTGTCGCCGAATGGGGCAATGCCCCCAGCGCCGATGAGGTGCAGGCGAAGGATGATATGCGTCTGCTGGAACACTCCGCCCTTGCGGCCGAAGTTGGTGATGAGGCGGATATGGCGCGGCAGATCCTGTCACGCTTTAACGCCGAACAGGTCGCCGCCGCTTTTGTGCGCCTGTGGCGCGAAGGCCGCTCGGCGCCGGAAGTGCTTTCCGATGCCCTGCCACCGTCTGAACCGCGCGCGCCCCGTGAACGTGGCGAGTTTGGTCCCTCGGTTTGGTTCAAGCTGTCGGTTGGCCATACCGGTCGCGCCGAAGCGCGCTGGCTCTTGCCGAAAATCTGCGAAGCTGGGGGCATTTCGCGCGACAGCATCGGTGCTATCCGCGTGCAGCAGGACGAAACCTTTGTGCAGATTGCCAATGCCGTCGCAGGCCGCTTTGCCGACAGTGCCGAGTTGGAGTCTGGTCTGACCATGGACAAGCTGATCGGCGAGCCGACCTTGTCGCGCCCCGAACGTGGTGAGCGACCTGAACATGGCGAGCGTCCCGAGCGTGCGCCCCGTGCCGCTGCACCCCGCGCAGCTGCCCCGCGCCCGGTGCGTGCCGACAAGCCGGTCTATACCCCGAAACCCTCGCGCATCGTCGATGAAGACAGCCCCGCCGCGCCCCCGCGTGACGAGGCCCCGCGCAAGCCCTACACCCCGCGTGAGGACAGCGAGCGCAAACCTTATGCGTCCCGCGTAGCAGGTGCGGCGAAACCATACCCGCCGCGCGAAGAGGGCGAGCGCAAGCCATATGCGCCCCGTCCGGCGGGTGAGCGTAAACCTTACGCCCCGCGTGAGGATGGCGAGCGCAAGCCCTATGCGCCGCGCCCGGCAGGAGAGCGTAAGCCCTACGCTGCTCGCGAAGACGCCCCGCGCAAGCCATATGCCAAGCGTGAGGATGGCCCGTCCAAGCCCTACGCCCCGCGCGAGGATGGCGAGCGCAAACCGCGTTGGGCGGCTGGTGACAAGCCTGCGCCTAAATCGGCCGGGTTCAAGTCACATGGCGGATCGCCGGATCGTCCGGCCCGCGCCGAAGGTTACAAAAGCCACCGCAGCGAAGGCGGCGACCGCCCACGCACCGATGCCACTGGTGAAAAGCGCCCCTATGCTCCGCGCAAGGATGGCGCTGATGCGCGCCCCTTCGTGAAAAAGGCAGGCGCTGGTCCGGCCAAGGCGGCAGGCTTCAAAAGCCATGCTACCGAAGGAAAAAAACCCTTTGCCCGCACAAAATCTGCGGCTCCAAAGACGGATGCGCGCGACACCAGCAAGCGCTTTGTACCGCCAAAGAAAAAGTAAGATCCATTTGTGAACTCATGTTTCATAAGGCCGCCTTTGGGCGGCCTTATGCTTTGAAATTGGATAGAATTTCCGCGTGAACCATTACTGGCGCGGTGAAGATTCCCGCCGTCTTGGCGTCCGGTGAGTTGAACCGCAAATCCAACCCGTGCCGATCACTTACCGCCGCCCCGGCCCGCGCAGCGATCAGGCTTCCGGCGGCAATGTCCCATTCCCAGGCATCGCGTGTCGAGATCATGCCATCAAAACTGCCCTCGGCAATCAGGCACAACCGATAGGCAATTGACGACCGAAAGCTGCGCTTCAGATCATGCGGCAGAGTGTGCCAGTGATCCGGCTCCAGAAAGCCTTTTGACATCAGAAGGTTGGCACAAGACAGTCCCGTACGGTTGGCACAGCGGATCGGTGCGCCATTACACTGCGCGGGCCCATTCTCTGCGGCAGTGTAAAGCATATCCAGCGCAGGAAGATAGATGGCCCCAGCCACAACGCGGCCCAGTTCGGCAACCGCGATGGAAATCGCAAAGTGCTTTTCGCCCGCGATAAAGGCGCGCGTGCCATCGATCGGGTCCAAAATGAACACGCGTTCATAATTTAAGCGCACTCGGTCGTCAGGGGTTTCTTCTGACAGCCAGCCATAGCCTGGCCGCGCCCCGCGCAAACGGTTTGCAAGGAGGTCATTCACCGCAAGATCTGCCTCGGTCACAGGACCAAGGCCCGGCTTTTCCCAAACCTGCAGATTGGACTTCCAGAACCGCATTGCCAGCGCGCCTGCATCGCGGGCCGCCTCAGCGATCAACCTCAGATCATTCTCCGGCAAGGGTCAGACCCTCAACCAAGAGGCTGGGCACGCGGGTCGACAGATGCATGCGGACATCATTTGCTGCGATCATGCTGCGCAGCATTTCGCGCAAATTCCCTGCAATCGTGCATTCATTCACCGGATACATCACTTCGCCCCCCTCCACCCAAAACCCCGAAGCACCGCGTGAGTAATCACCGGTCGTGGGGTTGATGGTTGAGCCGATCAGCGAGGTCACGAGCAGCCCGGTACCCATCTGGGAGATCAACGCATCCCGGCTCAGATGTCCCTGTGTCAGATCAATGTTCGACGTCGCAGGCGAGGGTGGTGATGATGTGCCCCGCGCCGCGTTTGCGGTGGACGGCATCCCCAACTTGCGACCCGTTGCCAGATCCAACGTCCAACCCATCAAGACGCCATCTTGAACGATCATTCGTTTCTGAGTTGGCAACCCTTCGCCATCAAATGGGCGTGACCCAGAAACGCGCGGACGAAGCGGGTCTTCCACAATCGACATGCCCTTTGGCAGGACCTCTGCCCCCAAGGCATCGCGCAGCCAGCTTGCGCCGCGCGCAATCGAGGCGCCATTTACCGCCGACAACAGATGCCCGATAAGCGAGGCGGCAATCCGTTCGTCAAATAGCACCGGATAATGCCCCGTCTTTGGTTTCACCGCCCCAGAGCGGGCAAGGGTGCGTTCGCCTGCCAGCACACCAATGGCCGTTGCATCGGGCAGATCGGCCTGAAACACGTGGCTCTCTCCGGCGTAATCACGCTCCATCCCGGTGCCCTCTCCGGTGAAAGCCACCGCCGAGATTGACCTGCTGGTGCGGCCATAGCTGCCGGAAAAGCCGTTGGTGGCGGCTAGATGCACCCGGCGGGCGGAATATCCGGCACTCGCCTGCACCTGCGTGATGCCGCGCTGCGCCATCGCACCAGCTTCGGCCGCGCGCGCATCAGCTTCCAAAGCGGCGGCACTGGGTTCCTCCTGGGGATCGGTCAGCTCAAGTGTCGAAAGATCCCAATTCCGCGCAATCTGCGACGGATCAGCCAGCCCGGCAGTCGGGTCATCGGGTGCCTCACGCGCCATGGCCACCGCCCGCTCTGCCAGCGCGGCCACCGTCGCATCAGAGATATCCGAGGCGGACACACAGGCCTGCCGCCCGCTGATCAGCACCCGCAGCCCGATTTCCACCGCTTCGGCCCGTTCAGCTTGTTCCAACGCGCCAGCCCGGATGTCGATTGAGGTCGATCGCCCGTCGACCGCCATGGCATCGGCCGCCTCTGCACCAGCCTTGCAGGCGGCGTCTAGCAAAGCATAGGTTAAACGGTCCAGCATATCGGTCATCACGGTCTCCGGTGGTTGGCTCTCTTGGGCCATAAGAGGGGCTGCACTGCAAGCCCAAAGCCAAAGCCCCCCGAAGTTCCGGGCAGCCCTTCACATGAAGCTGCTGCTACTGCAGTTGTTGGCCGTTGGCGAAAAAGCCTTTGTCCTTGAACTCCAGCACCGAGGTCAACTCATCTTCACCCGCGCCGGGGTTGGCAAACATCGCAATCATCATCCGCGCGCCCATCGCATCGTCCTCACTGAGCATGCCCATCGCCACCAGTGTGTCGAGCAGGCCATCACCGCCCACCAGCTTCAGGTCCAGCTTGCCGGTTGGAGCGGGCATGCCGTCAAAGGTGACCAGATCGGTGTTGTCAAAGGTGAAGGCCCCGGTTCCGGTCAGCTCGGCCCCTACAAACCGCGCGGTCAGGTCGTTCACGTTCAGGCTGTGCAATTCGGCGTCTGGTGTTGCGCCCTCGGCGCTGGCCATCAGATCAGCTTTCAATAGGGCTGTGCCAGTGGTGTCGATCACCACCGTTGTTGGGTTATGAGGCAGGGCGCCGGTTGGGTCCAGCATGGCCCAGATTTCTTCTGAAATCTGCAAATCGATGACCTTGGTCAGGAACGAGAAATCCTGCGGCGCATCTCCTTTGGCAAGCGGCATGGTCAGCTTGAACCCGCTTTCGGCATAGCTGACCGTGACCTCTGGAAAGGGCAGGTCTGCGCTGGAAAGCGTTGCGCTGACGTTCTTGCCCCCGCCTGCAAGAAGCATCTTGGCTGCGTCCAGCGCGAACTGGAAAGACCCGCCCTCTGACCCGCCCATCAGTTTGCCCGGTGTTGTGGCATTGCTGACATCGAAGTCATAGACCATCGCGCCATAAGTCATGCCCATATCAAGGGCAAAGCCCTTGGCAAAGGCATCGGCAAGTTTAACCTCCTCGATCCCGCTTAGACTGCCCGACATTTGTCCCGCAAGATCGGCGACGTTCAACGATCCGATAAAGGGGCTTTCCGAATCGGTGATCTCTAGGTTGACGGCCATCGATGCGACACCAAAGCTGCCGTCCAGAACCTTCGCATCAGCTGGGCCACTGAGTTGATAGGTGGACGTGCTGTCAGATAGACGCACAGTTATCTTGCCCGCTGGTGCGCCATTCTCAATCGGCTCCATGCTGATTTCCACGCTGGGCATGACGTAGGCATAGGCCATATCGTCGACGCTGCCCGAGACGGTTCCGGTCAGCCCGGGCATCCTTGCGGTACCTGTGGCTCCGCTTGAGCCTCCTCCCTCAAGCGCAGGCGCGGTGAAGTTGAAGGTCATTTCCTCAGACATCTCGACCCCGACCGACCCGTCGCTGTTGTCGCGCAACCGGATCTCGGTCACCGCGCTGTCACTGGTGCCGGTGTCACTGTCGGACGAGGTCTTGAAATCGCTGATGACCAGCGTGTCACCATCGCGCTCCACCGATCCAGTGGTTATGGTGCTGCCTGACGAGGTATAGAAGTCTTGCCAGTTCTGCCAGACCTCTTCCGGTGTCACATCTGCCAGCGCTGAATTTGCGGCCACAAGGGCCAGAATGGCGGTTGAACCTGCCAGCATCCAGTGTTTCATTTTGACCCTAAGTTGCCTGAATTCGATTTTCTCGAGCATCCTTGCAGCTCGGCGGCGGGTCAAGGGGTTCACTTCGTCGCCGGGCTGGGTAACAATGTGTTTATAGCGGTTCAAAGGGTATTTTGAATGCAAGGTAAAGTGGTGGCAATTACCGGCGCAAGCCGGGGTATAGGCGCTGCAGCGACGCGGGCTTTTGTCGCTGCGGGCGCGCAAGTGGCGCTTTTGGCGCGCAGCTTGGGTGAGATCGAGGCGTTGGCGGCCGAAATAGGTGGCGCGACCTTGGCCTTGCGATGTGATGTGGCCGACTGGACCTCAGTTCAGCAGGCTATTGCAAAGACGGTGCAGCATTTCGGGCGGTTGGATGTTCTGGTGAACAATGCGGGGGCCATTGACCCCATCGCTCGGCTGGCCGAGGCCGAGCCTGGGGCTTGGGGCCGGGCGGTGGATGTGAACCTGAAAGGAGTGTTCTACGGGATGCGCGCGGCCATTCCGGTGATGCGGCGGCGAGACGGAGGCACAATCATCAATGTTTCTTCGGGCGCGGCGCGCAACGCTTATGAAGGATGGTCCAGCTATTGCGCGGGCAAGGCCGGGGCTTTGATGTTGACCCAAGCCGCCCATCTGGAAGAAGGGCCGCATGGCATCCGCGTTCTGGGCCTGTCGCCCGGCACGGTGGCGACCGAGATGCAGGTCAAGATCAAGGCCAGCGGCATAAATCCTGTCAGCCAGTTGGACCCTGCGTTGCATATCCCCGCCGATTGGCCCGCGCGCGCGCTCGTGTGGATGTGTGGATCAGAGGCAGACCCTTGGCTTGGGACGGATGTGATGCTGCGCGACGATGCGGTTCGCAAAGCCGTGGGGCTGATCTGATGATCGAGGTTACACAAGAGGAAGGGCTTTGGGTTCTGACATTGAACCGTCCAGATAAGGCCAATTCAGTGACCAAGGCCATGTTGACCACGCTGGCCGAAACGGTTGAGGCGGCAACGACGGCAGGTGTCGCTGTCCTGGTTCTAACCGGCGTCGGCCGCGTGTTTTCGGCTGGGGCCGATCTCGACGACGCCCGCGCCGGATTGGCGGTTGATCCGGTCTGGGAGCGGCTGTCGGCCGCCATTGCCGCCTTCCCCGGACTAAGCGTCGCGGCCCTGAACGGTACTTTGGCGGGTGGGTCTATGGGCATGGCCCTGGCCTGCGATCTGCGGCTTTCGGTGCCAGGGGCCAAGTTTTTTTATCCGGTGATGAAGCTTGGCTTTTTGCCTCAACCGTCCGACCCGGCCCGGTTGGTGGCGCTGGTCGGCCCGGCGCGGGCCAAATTGCTATTGATGGCAGGCGAAAAGATCGAGGCTGGGGAGGCGCTGGCGATGGGGTTGATTGACCGCATTGTATCGCCCGAGACCTTGATGGATGCCGCCCGCGCATTGGCCGGGGATGTGCTTGTTGCCAAGCCGGGCCATGCGGCGGCGATCAAGGGAATGGTTGGCTGAAAATGAAGAAGGCCCGACCCCAGCTCCCTCCAAGAGGGGGAGGGGAGGTGGGCGTTTCGGGTGTAACCACACTCGGTCCTAAACCCAGATGCGCGGTCATGCGGTCAGGCGCGGCCCAAAAAGCCACCACTTGCGCCGTGGCTTTTTCACATCATCCGGTGTCACCAGCACAAGCATGGATGGCGTGACGATCAGTGTCAGCACCGTGGCAAAAGCCAGCCCGTAGACAATGGCCGTGGACAGCGAAATCCACCACTGCGTTGACGGCGCGCCGATGGTGGTTTCATGGTTCATCAACTCTAGGTTCAGGCCAAAGGCGATCGGCAGCACCCCGAAAATCGCGGTTAGTGCGGTCAGCACCACCGGGCGCGCCCGCTCGCGGCAAGTTTCCAAAATCGCGTCGATCTTTGCCATGCCGTGATGACGCAGGTCGTCATAAGTGGCGATCAGCACGATGTTGTTGTTCACCACCACCCCGGCCAGCGCGATCACCCCGATGCCGGTCATCACCACGCCAAAGGGTTGGCCCATGATCATCAGCCCCAAGAACACCCCGATGGTCGACATCACCACTGCCGACAAGACCAAGCCAACAGAGATGAACTTGTTGAACTGGGCCAGCAAGACACCAAAGATCAAGAACAGTGCCGCTCCAAAGGCTTTGGCCAGAAACGCCCCAGCCTCTGCCTGCTCTTCATCCTCACCCGCCATGGTCCAGCGCACACCTTGGGCGGTCAACCCTTTCGCCGCGAATTCGGCCTGCGCGAGGGCCGCGACCGCATCGCGCACTGGCTGTTCTTGCACGCCTGCGGCAATACCCGCCTGAATGGTCAGGCTACGCGCCCCGTCAATGCGGGTCAGCGTGCCAATTGTGGCGGCAGGCTCGCGCGTGACGAAGTTGGAAATCGGCACCGGGCCGTCAGGAGTTTCAATCCGCAACTGGTCCAATGCGGCGATGTTGCGCTGATCGGGCGGCAGGCGCAGCACGATATCCACTGCATCATCGTTGCCCGCCGGCCGATAATCTGACAGTTTCAGGCCCGAGGTGACCATCTGCACCACCGCCCCCACTGCGCCGGGCGAGGCACCATAGCGCGCCGCCTCGGCCCGGTTGACGCGCAATTGCCAGTCGATGCCCGGCAGCGGCAAGCCGTTTGACACGTCAATCACATCGGGAATGGCGGCAATCTTGTTCGCCAGATCGGCGGCCAGATCGTTCAAGCCGGCCGGATCATCGGCCGACAGACGCAACTGAATGGCCTTACCCGTGGGCGGCCCAGCCTGCGGCACCGACACTTCGATGTCCACGCCGGGAATACCGACCAGGGCCGCGCGCAGATCGTTCAGGATTTCATTGGCGTTCTTGCGCTCGCGCCAATCGACGAATTCATACTGAATGACGCCAATCGCATCGGCCGGGCCTTCGTTGCCTGCGCCGCCCCCAGCGCCTACACGGGTGTAGACAGTTTTCACCCCTGGCCAGCCCAAGATCCGCGCCTCAGCCAGTTGTACCAGTGCATCCTTTTCATGGATCGAAAGGTTGCCGCGCGCCTTGACGTAAAGCAGGCCGTATTCCGGTTCGACGTTTGGAAAGAACTCCACACCTTTGCCGACCTTGCCATAGATCACCGGCACTGCCACCAGGCTGCCAGCGGCCAGCATCAGCACGATCCACGGGTGGCGAATGGCCCGGGCCACCATCGCCATATAGGCCCCGTCCTTTTTGTGCGGAGGTTCCTTGAAGGGCCGCGCGATCAAGGCACCCAAGACCGGCACGAAAACCAGAGCATAAAGCATGCTTGCCGACAGCGTGGCGATCAGCGTGATCGGCATGTATTTCATGAATTCGCCTACCACACCGGGCCAGAAGAGAAGCGGCGAGAAGGCCGCGATCCGGGTCATGGTGGAGGCCGTGACTGGCCCCGCCATCTTGCGACTCGCATCGACAAAGGCGGTGCGGCGGTCTTGTCCCTCGGCCATGCGGCGCTCGGCGTATTCGACCACGATGATGGCATCATCCACCAGCATGCCAACAGCCAGAATAAGGCTGAAGAGCACCACAAGATTGACGGTCAGGCCCGCCATTTGCAGACCCAGAATACCCATCAGGAACGAAGCCGGAATGGCCAGCCCGATCAGGATCGACGACCGCACGGTCAGCGCATAAAGAATGACGATGAACACCAAGACCACAGCGGTCAGGACCGAGTTCTGCAAGTCTGATAGCAGTTGCCGAATGGTGATCGATTTGTCTTGGCTGAACGACACCTCCACCCCTTCGGGCAGGTCTTTTTGCACAGCCTCGGTCACGGCGCGCACCTCGTCGACGGTCTCGATCAGGTTGGCGCCAATACGCTTTGACACCTCAATCGCCACGGCGGCCTTGCCGTCCAGCCTTGTGATGTTGACCGGGTCTTTCAGGGTGGGGCGGATTTCAGCGATGTCCATCGCGCGGACCACAGCGGTATCAGAGGCCACCACCGGCAGGCGCGCTACGTCCTCGAGCGTTTCGATGAGCGAGGGCACCTTGATGGCATAGCGCCCCTCGGTTCCTTCCATCGAACCGGCGGCGATCAACTGGTTGTTGGCCGTGACGCCCGCGATCATGATATCCGGGCGCAGGCCATAGGACGAGAGTTTCGATGGATCGACGATGACCTCGACCACATGATCGCGGGTGCCTTGCAGACGGGCCTCCAGCACGCCGGAAATCTCCTCAACCCGGTCGCGCAGCGTGCGCCCAGCGGTGGTCAGAACGCGTTCGGGGACATCGCCCGACAGCGTGACGACCAACACCGGAAACTCTGAGATGTTTACCTCGTTCACCGTTGGCTCATCCGCCTCTGAAGGCAGATCGCGCCGCGCGTCGTCGACCTTGTTGCGCACATCGGTCAGCGCCTTGTCCAGATTGGCCCCGGCCTGAAACTCCATCAGCACATTGCCGCCACCCTGATAGGCGGTGCCGGTCATCTTCTTGATGCCTTGAATCGACTTTAACGCGGTTTCCAAGGGGCGCAGGATCAGCCGTTCGCTGTCCTCGGGCGAGATGCCTTCGTAATGGACCGAGACATAGATGATCGGAATTTGGATATCCGGTTCGGCCTCTTTCGGGATGGTCATATAGGCTATGGTGCCCGACAGGATAAGGAAGACCAGAACCGACAGCGTCAGCCGGGTGTTACGAATGGCAAGCTCGACCAACTTCATGGCTGGAGCGCCTTTTGCGCAGCCTCGGCTTCAGCCCGGGTTAGTTCCTTCACGGCAACCGGGTCCCCATCGCGCACGAGATCCTGCCCCGCCACGATCACCCGCGCGCCTTGCGGCACGCCGGTGACGACAAAGCCCGCCTCGGTATCGTCAATCAGCTCCACAGGCAGGAAAGCGGCGATGTCGCCGTCCACCACCACACGAAGGCCCACTTGCCCCGCCTCGTTCAGCGTAAGAACAGATCGCGGCACAGTCAGCGCGGGCTGGGCGGTGGCAGTCAGGCGCAATTCAGCGGTCATTCCCGAGGGGATGGCACCATCAGGGTTCGGCAAGTCCACCTCCAGCGCGAAGGTCCGGGTCTTGTCGCTCGCCTTGCGCGCCAGATGCTTCACGGTCCCTTCCAACTCGACCCCTGACACCAGCCGCACCAGCGCCTTGGCCCCGAGCTCGACATTGGCCACGTCCCGCTCGGCCACCTCGGCCTTGACGATGATTGGGTCAAGCGCGATCAGCGTGGCGATCGGGGTGCCTTGCTGCACCCATTCGCCCTCTTCCACGTTCACCGCATCCACCGTGCCAGAGAAGGGCGCAACGAGTGACAGCCGATCTGCGGCGGCTTGGGCCTGAGACAGCGCGCCTTCGGCGGCGGATTTCGCGGCGCGGCGGGCGGTCAATTGGGTTTCAGGCAGGCTTCCCTTGGCGCTCAGCGTCTCGCCCACGGCGAGTTGCTCGGCAGCTTGGGCCAGTTGATCCTGCGCAGTTTTCACCGCTGCGCGCACGTCCTCACCCTCAAGCAGCATGACCACGGCGCCGCGTTCGACTGTGTCGCCGGCCTCGGCGGTCAATTCCTGCACCACACCATTGGAGCGCGCTGCCAGAACTGCCAGCTTATCTGCCTCGGTCACGCCCGAAATGCGGATCAGCCGGGCATAGTCGGCCACCTCGGCCCGAACTACGGCAACGGTGCGCTTGGGTGTCTCGACCAACGCTTCTGCTTCGGTCGCGCCTGGCTCGGGTGTTTCGCTGCCCACGGCGGCAAAATGCCCAGTCGCCACCCAAATGGTCGCCGCGACAAAGACCACCAAAGCCAAAAGCCGGTGCAGGGGAAGGCGGGAGATCATGCCAGAAGCCTTTGCAAATGCCGCCACAGGGCATGGCGTATGAGCCGCCTATGGCATCTGGGCGGAAAGATCATCCGTTTTCGCGAAAGGTCAATGGCGTCGCCGGGTTTTGGGGTGGCTTCGCTGCGCAAAACCCGCGCGCTTAGATCATTTTCAGAACATCTTTGCCCACGGCCAGCATATAGCCGCGCCGCGCGACGGTCTTGACCAAAAGTTCACTGACCAACTGGTTGCCCAAAGCATCGCGAAGGCGTTTCACGCGCGTCGCCCCAGCGGCCTCGTCGCAGTCCGCCTCATTGCGGCCCGAAATCACCGCCTCGATCTGCGCGCCGGTCAGCACTTCGTCATCCATCCGCGCCTCGGCCAAGACGGCCAGCGTTTCCAGCGCGGCCTCGGTCAGGGCAAATTCCATATCGTTAATATAGACCGCCCGGCCTTCCCGGCTGATGAGCATAGAGGCCACCTGAATCCCCGAACGCTGGATCGCCGAAATCCGGCGGTTCAGGGCGATGATGGTGACCAAGAACACCAAACTGGCGATCAGCAACGCAGTCGAGAACACCAACAGCACAAAGATCACGCTGCGATAGCTGACCAAGACTTCGGAAAACGAGGTGCCGGACTGGGCAAGAATTTCCAGAAGCTTGATCTCTGCGCCCGTCGTCAGGTTGTCGTTCTCGACAAACAGCCGTTCGACCTTGGCGTTGAATGCGTTGGCGTCGGGCAGGTTCAGGAACAAGAACACCGCCGCGCCCAAAAGGATCACTACGATGGCGGCGATGCCGAAGGCGACCACGCGGTTGCCCGCGCGCAGGCTGTCAGAAGCGGAGGAAGTAATCGGCGGCACTGGCTTTCCTTTCCTCCAGACCTTCCGGCCCAAAGACACTGAGAACATTCAACAACACCCAGTCCGCATCGGCAAGGCGGGGGGCAAGCTCGGTCTCGGCACCGGCTGTGTTGCAGGTCGACACTTGCGCCACGCCATAGTGCAGGCGCAAGGGATCGTCTTGCTTGGCCTTGTAATCGGCATAGCATTCAGCTTGGGCAGGCAAGGCCATCAGGGCCAAGGCGGCCAGTGACAGGAAAAGGCGCGGCATGGTGCACACTCCGAATGGGGCTGGGTGCATCCTGCGCATCTTGGGCGGGCTATTCAATATCCAAAGGGATTTTGGCCGACGTTATCGCCTAGCGGCGTGGCGTTATTGCTTGGCTTTTGGGGCTGCGGGCAGGGTCTGGGAGCAAAGACCCACCCTGAACGGACCGCAATCCAGAGGCAGTAATGATACAGCAAACACCCCTTCTCAAACGCGCCAAGACCGAACTTGGCCTGCGCCATGACAATCCTTTGGCTCGGCTGATGGCCGGGTTCACCGGCTTTGCCGTAGCTGTCACGCTGATCTTGGCCACCTCGATTCCGGTTGAGGCTGGGCGAGGGGCATGCGTTTTGGACATCGAGGCACCTGTTGCCTCGTGCAGTCGGGACTGACGGCTGGGTCGTCCTGTTTGGCCATCTCGGTGGGTGAAAAAGATAAGCCTGCCTCTTTCCCGCCCCTTCTTTTTGCGCCTCAGCTTCGCTAAGGCTGAGTTATGGCACGCACACCCCCTGATTTCAGCTTTGAAACCGTCGCCCATGCACGTGCCCTTGCCCCGGTGGCAGGTGTGGACGAGGTGGGGCGTGGACCCTTGGCAGGCCCGGTGACGGCTGCGGCGGTGATCCTTGATCCGGCCCGCATGCCGCAAGGTCTGGGTGACAGCAAGGCGCTGTCATCCAAGAAGCGTGAACGGCTTTTCGCCGAAATCATGGGGTCGGCGCAGGTTTCCGTGGCCCACGCGACGGTGGAAGAGATTGACGCGCTGAACATCCTGCGCGCCAGCCATCTGGCGATGCAACGCGCAGTCGCGGGCTTGGCGATACCGCCCGCCCATGTGCTGGTGGATGGCAACCTGATCCCCGCGGGTTTGCAAGGCCGGGCCGAGGCGATTGTGAAGGGCGATGCCAAATCACTCTCAATCGCCGCCGCCTCGATCATCGCCAAGGTGACGCGCGACCGCATCATGGTGGATTTGGCGCAACAACACCCCGGCTATGGCTGGGAGATCAATGCCGGATACCCCACAAAACAGCACCTTGAAGCGCTCCTAAATCTTGGGGTGACCCCTTGGCATAGACGTTCGTTCCGGCCTGTCCACAACATGTTGTATCAAGATATTTCTGTAAGCTATTGATTCAAAAAGAATTTGACGGCGAATCAGTCCTGACTCATCTTAGGCACATCGAGCGGCACACAAGATGCTGGGGCAGATGAGGCGAGAATGGCGACGAAAACAAAGACCGTGCAGGGCGACCCCCTGCCGCTTAACCAGATTGTTGCAGGCGACTGCATCGACGTGATGAACAGCCTGCCGGCAGGCTCGGTAGACCTGATCTTCGCAGATCCCCCCTATAATTTGCAGCTGAAGGGCGAATTGCACCGGCCCGACAACAGCGTTGTCGATGCGGTTGATGATCACTGGGACCAGTTCTCCAGCTTTGCCGCCTACGACAAATTCACCCGGGAATGGCTGGCCGCCGCCCGCCGCCTGTTGAAACCAACCGGCGCGATATGGGTGATCGGTAGCTATCACAATATTTTCCGTGTCGGCTCGGCCTTGCAAGACCATGGCTTTTGGATGCTAAACGACGTGGTCTGGCGCAAATCGAACCCGATGCCGAATTTCCGCGGCAAGCGGCTGACCAACGCGCATGAAACCCTGATCTGGGCTTCTCGCGATGAAAACGCGAAGTACACTTTTAACTACGAAGCGCTGAAAGAGCTCAATGACGGCGTGCAAATGAGGTCAGACTGGGTTCTGCCGATCTGTACCGGGCATGAGCGTCTGAAGGACGAACATGGCGACAAAGCCCACCCGACGCAAAAGCCGGAAAGCCTGTTGCACCGTATCTTGATTGCCACGACCAACCCCGGCGATGTGGTCTTAGACCCGTTCTTCGGCACAGGAACAACCGGGGCCGTGGCCAAGATGCTGGGCCGCGATTTCATTGGGATTGAGCGTGAAGAGGCTTACCGCAAGGTTGCCCAAGCGCGCATCGACCGCGTGCGGAAGTTTGACGCAAGCGCCTTGGAAATCACCGGATCAAAGCGCTCTGAACCGCGTGTCCCATTCGGGCAGGTGGTGGAGCGCGGCATGCTGCGTCCGGGGGAAGAGCTGTTTTCCATCGGCAACCGGTTCAAGGTCAAAGTGCGCGCCGATGGCACGCTGATCGGCAATGACGTCAAGGGCTCGATCCATCAGGTCGGCGCGGCGCTGGAAGGTGCGCCCTCGTGCAACGGCTGGACCTATTGGCACTACAAGCGCGACGGCAAGATGGTGCCAATCGACATTCTGCGTCAGCAGATCCGTGCCGAGATGGAGGCTGACCAGGCCGGCCGTCCGCATTGATGTTAGGGGCAATCTGCCCCCCATCTTCTGACATTCAGTTTACGCCTGTGCCGTGGTCCGCCTGCGGCACAAACTGCCCCGGCATGGTTTCATGCCGGGGCCTTTTCGCTGAACTGCTTAGGCTGCGCGCCCGTAGAACCCGCGCTGCTCTTCCTCGGTGAACCGCACGCCCGGTTTTTCATAGAAGGAAAACACCGCGATGATCCGCGTTCTGCCGCCCTGAACCGGCGTGACCCGATGGGCGGTGTTCTTGCCGCGGAATACATTCAGCGTGCCCGGTTCAAGCGAGATGGCCTGCAAATCGGGGTCTTTGCCCGTCAAAAGCTGTGCCACACCGTCATAGTTCGGATCTTCGGCCGACCGCAGATCTGTGCGGTACTCGAACGCTCCACCGGCCTCGGGGGCTTGCAGCAAGAGCGTCGTGGTGAATTCCGACCGATCAAAGTGCCAGTTCAGCCCCTCACCCGCTCCATATTGCATCGCATTCACCCGGGCCAAGGGATCATCCATCGTGAACAGTAGCGGCTTGTCCATCGTCGCGGCCAGAAACGCAGCGAAGGGCTGCCACTCATACAGCGCCTTGATGCTGCCGCCGATTTGGTCGCCACAGAGCGTCTTGTTGATCGTCTCAAACAGCGTCAGGGCTGGATGATCCGCTGCCAGTCCCGGCACTTCTTTGCGGAAGTAGATGTTGTGCTTGCGGGCATGGGTAAAGGATTCGCCGTCAAAGCGTGGCGCCAGTTCGCGAACCGCTGCCTTTTGTGCGGCGGGCTTCAAGAACCCTGGCAGATTGAACATCCCAGTTTCAGCCAGTTCGGCCTTGGCCGCAGCCACAATGGCATCCCACGCGGGGGTGCCCGGTTGATCCAGCGGGTATCGATCCAGATCCAGAATGTCATGCATGGCGCGCTCCTATGGCTGTCCTGTGGTGCAAGGATTGACTTGACCTCAGCGCAAATCAACAAGAGAAACTGTGGGGGAGCATAAGGAAAACTTCTGTGTGAAACCCGATCAACCTTCTCTAAACGCCCTGCGAGCCTTTGAATCTGCCGCCCGTCGCGGCAGTTTTGTTCTGGCGGCGACCGAGTTGGGCGTCTCTGCGGCTGCCATCAGCCAATTGGTGCGCGGGTTAGAATCTGACATGCGGCGCCAGCTTTTCCTGCGCCAAGGCAACCGCCTTCTCCTTACTGATGCGGGCCGCGAGATTTACCCCGCACTGGAAACCGCCTTCCGTGAGATTTCCAGCATCACACCCTTGGGCGAAGTCGGCCCGCGGCCCAAACGGCTGATCCTTTCTGTCTTGCCATGGCTTGCCCCTTGGGCGCTTGGCGCATTGGCCGATTACCCCGCACCGGTCGAGCTTCGAGCCGAACCCGACCCGGTCGCGCTGACCGAAGGAGCGGCGGACCTGCGGCTCAGCTACGGCGGTGCACTGTATCCCGACCACAAGGTTGTACCGCTTTTTGCGGACCAAATGGTGATTGTTCGGGCCCGGTCCGGCCCAATCAGCGATGGCCCGCGCGTGACGGTAAACTGGGGTGCGGCCTATGCGTCACTGCCCGGTTGGGCGCTGTGGCACGCCCAAAACGGCCTTCCACCGTCCGATACGGCCAATGGATTAGCGGTTAACGACCCCCATCTGGCGCTTTTGGCGGTGCGTCAGGGGCAGGGGGCCGCGCTGGTGCCTCAAATCGTCGCCATCTCTGCCCCCGATCTGCATCAGATGGCTGCGGGCTTTACCCTGCCCTGGCCCTACGCCCTCATTCACCTGAACGCCCGCGCTCGCGATCGCCCCTTGACAGCGCTCGTCAGCCATCTTTTTGGGAAAACAACCGGTCAGCCAGCCTTGGCCCAATCGGTCACACCGGGATAAAACTGCCGCCGCCATGCCCGAACGCGCGGATTCATCCGCCGCCGCCACAAAGGTGGGATCATGGCCAATGCCGTCATCGCCGGATAGCCCATCGGCAGCATCGGCGCTTCGGTTTCCGGGTAGGTTTGCAACAAGGGAAAGCGGCGGTCGGGCTTGTAATGGTGATCCGAGTGGCGCTGCAGATTGATGAGCAACCAGTTCGAGGCCCGGTGCGGCGCGTTCCAACTGTGATGTGGGCGCACGGGCTCATATTTGCCATTCGGCAGCTTCTGGCGCACCAGACCGTAGTGTTCGACGTAATTCGTCAGCTCCAACTGCCAGACAGCAAAAAACGCCTGCAGCAGGAACAGCCCCACACCATAGCCGCCGCCCACCAGATAGGTCGCGACAAGCGCCAGCCCCTGCAGGGCGCCATAGCGCCAGAACGGGTTTGACAGATGCCAGACCGGGCGGTCAATTTTGGCCAGCCGCTCTGCCTCCGCCTCCCAGGCAGATCGGGGGCAGGCCAGCAAGACCCGCAGGAAATACCGGTGGAAGCCTTCATTATAGCGCGCAGTCACCGGATCGCGCGGCGTGCCTACATAGCTGTGGTGGACCAGCAGATGTTCGGTGCGAAAATGGCTGTAAAGCACCGTCGCCAGCAACAGATCACCGAGCCAGCGCTCCCCCCGGTTTCTCTGATGCAGCAACTCATGCGCATAGACTATGCCGATCGTGCCCGAAACCACCCCAATGCCGAACATCAGACCGATGACTTCCAGCCAGCCCAGATCGCTGCGCGTCACCCACCAGATCGCCCCATAGACCAGCGCGGCCTGGAGCGGAAACCAGATCAGCGTGATCAGCCGATGCCACAGCAGATCAGCCTCATCGGTCTGGGGGTCAGGGTTGGCTTCATCACGGCCCAAAATCGTATCAAGAACCGTGACCAGCATCCACGCATAGGCGGGCAGCAAAAGCACCGTCCAGCCACCTTGGCTGATTGCAAACGCTGCCAACGGTACCAGACCCAACGAGAGCCAAAACGGCAAAGCATCGCGTAACGCGCCAAAATTGTTCATCACAGCCTCCGGGGCACATCCCACAACTTTATGCCGAAGTTCCGCCCCACTCAACCGCGCGTGCTGTCGCGGTGTTCCAGACCTTGCGCATCAAGGTCGGCAAGGTGCCGGGGTGAAAGGCCGCACGCGGCACGAAAGCCCCACGATTAGGCTCGGAATCGGTCACTGCGGCGCGCACGCTAAGATCCAGATGGAAATGCGTGAAGGTATGGCGTAATGTACCAACCTCCTGCCACGCCGCCCTGACCGGCGCCGCGCCCCCGACCCCATCCCAACCATCTCCAGGAAAGCCAGGCATACCGCCCAACAGCCCTCGTGGTGGGCGATCCTCCAGCAAAACCGCCCCATCGGCCCGCATGGCGACCCAGACAACACCCTGCCGCACGGGCTTGGCCGGCTTGGCCGCTTTGCGAGGTAGGTCGGCGGCAACCCCCGCCGCGCGACCGGCGCAAAACGTCATCAGTGGACAAATCCCGCATGCCGGCTTGCGCGGGCTGCAAATCGTGGCCCCCAGATCCATCATCGCCTGGGCATGATCGCCGGGCCGCGCATTGGGCGTCAGCAAGCCCGCCAGCCGCACCAATTCAGGTTTTGCGCCCGGCATCGCGGCCTCCACCGCGAAAAGCCGGGCACAGACCCGCTCGACGTTGCCGTCCACCACAACGGCTGGGCGGTCAAAGGCAATCGCCGCCACCGCCGCCGCCGTATAGGGTCCCACTCCGGGCAAGGCGCGCAAGCCCTCCACCGTATCTGGAAACCGCCCGCCATGATCGCGCACCACGGCCCGCGCACAGGCCAACAGGTTCCGCGCCCGCGCGTAATACCCAAGGCCCGCCCATTCCCCCATCACCAAGGCATCCTCTGCCGCCGCCAGATCCACCACCGTCGGCCAACGTGCGACAAAGCGACGGAAATAGTCGCGCACTGCCGCCACTGTGGTCTGCTGCAACATCACCTCGGACAGCCAGACATGATAGGGATCGGGCAAAACCCCCAGCCGTCGATCCTCGGGCCCCACGCGCCATGGCATCACCCGCGCCTGCGCATCATACCAATGCAACAGTTGCAGCCCCGCCACTTCATCGATCTGCTCACGCAAGATTTACCCCCCGACGTCCCATCCCAAGGCATCCCAAAAAATCTCCAAGCATTTGATTCAATTTTTCTTTCATCTTGGTTCAAATACCCCATGTGGGTCTGGGAGTGTGAAACCCCTGGGCGGTTTGCCACACGCAATCCGCTTTCCTTTCCGCCCCGCCCGCTTACAATAGCGTCAATCCCGGATAGGACCAGATGGCCCGCACACCCGCCCCTCCACCATTCCGCCGCGAACGCGGATTTGAACCCACCGGTGGGTTGGTCACGCAGCAAGTCCGCAGTGTCGGTGAATCCCGTGGCTTTGCCGTGGCGCGGCTCTTGACCCACTGGGCCGAGATCGCGGGCGAGGATATGGCGCGCATCACCCGGCCGGTGAAAGTTGGCTATGGGCGCGAGGGCATGGGGGCCTCATTGACGCTTCTAACCACAGGTGCCGTGGCCCCGATGGTCGAGATGCAGAAGGAACGCCTGCGCGAACGGGTCAACGCAGCCTATGGCTATGCCGCGATTTCGCGCATTATTCTGACCCAGACCGCCGCCTCGGGCTTTGCCGAAGGGCAGGCAGAATTTACCCCCGCCCCCAAGTCCCCGGCGCCCCCCGATCCTGCGGTTCTGGCCAAGGCCGCCGAGACCGCAGCGCCGATAGAGGATCCCGCCTTGCGGGCTGCTCTTGAAGCTATGGCGCAAAACATCTTAACTCGCCGCAATCCAAAGGAAAGCGCATGACCATGACCAAGCTTCTCGCATCCGGCTTTTTGGCCCTGACGCTCGCCCTCGGGCTGGGCGCCGTCGCCACTGCGCAAGAAACCGCACCCGAGACCCCGGTCGAGATCAAGGATTTCTCGCTTGGCAGCCCAGATGCACCGGTCAAGATCACTGAATACGCCTCTTTCACCTGCTCGCATTGCGCCGCGTTCCACGCCACCACATTAAAGCCGCTGAAGGCCGAATACATTGATACCGGCAAGGTCGAATTCACGCTGCGTGAGGTGTATTTCGACCGTTATGGCCTTTGGGCGGCCATGATGGCGCGCTGTGGCGGTGATCTGCGCTATTTCGGGATCACCGACATTCTGTTTGAAACCCAACAAGACTGGGCTGGATCGGATGATCCCAATGTCGTGGTTGAAAACATCAAGAAAATTGGTCGTACCGCTGGCATGGATGACGCCACGCTTGACGCCTGCATGAAAGACGGCGCCATGGCCGAGGCGATGGTGGCGCGGTTTGAAGAGAACATGAAGGCCGATGGCGTCGAAGGCACGCCAACGCTGTTCATCAACGGCACCAAACATGCCAATATGGATTACACCGCGCTGAAGTCGCTGATCGAGGCGGAGTTGGCCAAGTAACATGACTTCTCCCCTTTCCGGCATCAAGGTTGTCGAACTCGCGCGGATTCTGGCCGGCCCTTGGGCGGGCCAGACCCTCGCTGACCTTGGCGCTGACGTGATCAAAGTCGAGGCCCCCGAAGGCGATGACACACGCCGCTGGGGCCCCCCCTTCATCGACCGCGACAGCGAGAAAACCGCCGCCTATTTCCACGCCACCAACCGGGGCAAGCGCGGTATCACCTGCGATTTCCGCACGGTCGAGGGTCAAGAGACGGTGCGTCGTCTGGTGGCTGACGCCGATGTGGTGATCGAGAATTTCAAGGTCGGCGGGCTTGAGAAGTACGGACTCGACTATGCCAGCCTGTCCAAAGTGAACCCTCGTTTGGTCTATTGCTCGATCACCGGCTTTGGCCAAACCGGCCCTTATGCCCACCGCGCGGGCTATGACTTCATCATCCAAGGCATGGCCGGGCTGATGAGCGTCACGGGCGATTCTGAGGGTCAGCCGCAAAAGGTAGGCGTCGCGGTGACAGATATCTTCACAGGGGTTTATTCTGCGACCGCCATTCTCGCCGCCCTCTTGCAACGCGGGGTTACCGGGCGGGGTCAGCATATCGACATGGCGCTTTTGGATGTGGCGACCTCGATCATGGCCAATCAGGCGATGAACTACCTTGTCTCGGGCAAGGTGCCTGGCATGATGGGCAATGCTCACCCCAATCTTGCGCCCTATGCGGTGTTTGATTGCGCTGATGGCTGGATCATTCTGGCAACTGGAAATGACGCGCAATATCAACGCCTTTGTGCCATTCTGGGGCTGGATGACATGGCGCGTGCGCCCAAGTTCCTGACCAATGCCGACCGGATCGCCAACCGTGAAGAGATGACCGCCCGTATCATGCAGGCAACACTGGGCTGGTCAAAGGCTGATCTGCTGCAGGCTTGTGAAGATCAGGGCGTGCCTGCGGGGCCGATCAATGATTTGGCCGAGGTGTTTGAAGACCCACAGGTGCAGGCGCGCGGCATGAAGATTGCACCTGGCGGTCTGCCGGGCATTCGCAGCCCGATGACCTTTTCAGACGCGGATCTGGCGCTGGATCGCCCGGCGCCTAAGCTGGGCGAGCATCAGGATGAAGTTCTGGGCTGATCCGGCTCAACCTGGTGTGATTGCCGCGACGGCGGCAAAGGCCCGTGCCTCTGCGGGTGCCTGACCCAAGCCGCCCTGCGTCAGAACCGTATGCTAATCGGTGCTGGGAAAATCCCGCACCGCCAGATTGGGCAAAACTGTGCCGGTGGCCTCCACCTCGCGGCAGGGCCGCTTGACTGCCGCCTGCGCCTTTGGGCGCGGCATGGCCAGAGCAAAGCTCAACGCTTCGGCATGGATCAGCACGCCAACCGCCGTCAGGTTGCGCGCCATGGCCGCCGCGTCGGGGGTGATCCGGCCCGCCAAGTCCTGCGCCAGCTCCGAGGCCCGGCGGTCAGAATGCAGGTCTGTGGCAGCCTCAGCCACTCGACAAACCACGCTGCCCCATCGCGCTTTTGGCGATGCAGGTCCGCGCCTTGCACAACGCCCGCCAAGGGGCCCACCTGCCGCGACAAGGCCACCAGAACCGAAGGCCCGACCGGGTTTTGCTTTTGCGGCATGGTCGAAGATGCGCCTGCACCGGCAATCTGCACCTTGGCGATGCCTGACTGGGTCAAAAGGATCTGATCCTCGCCCAGCTTGCCCAAGACTGCCTTGGTCGTGGCCATCCACCCCGCAAGGGCTGTGATGCCCGTGCGGTCGCTGTGCCAACTGTGGCCGGGATCATCCAGCCCCAGCGCCTTTGCCAGCCCGGCGCATACCGCAGGCCCGGCCTCGCCCATCGCTGAAAGCGTGCCCGCCGCCCCGACAAAGAAACGCGCAGCAAGGCTGGGCGCAAGGCCGCCAGCGCCGCGCGCTGTTCGTGCAAGGGCCAGCCCCAGCCCGCCACCACTGCGCCAAAGCTTGTGGGCGTGGCCACTTGGCCATAGGTCCGCGCCGCCATGGGCAGATCGGCATGTGCCGCCGCCAAGGCCCCGAGCGCCGCCAAAAGACCGTCCAACCGGCCTTCCCACATCTTGATTAGGCGCTTCAGCCGCAGGGCCAATGCGCTCTATAGGATGTCTTGGCTCATTACTGCCCAATGGGCATAGGCGGCATGATCCGGAGCGTTGTAGGCAGAGTGCGAAAGGCCGCCACCAGCGCTGGAACCAAAACGGCATTCACCGCCGTTTCTGCGGCAAGCGCTGATGGGTCGATCTGTACCTTAAAGGACGCACAGTACAAAAAGGCCACACTTTCCGCCAGGATCACCCCCAACTCACCCTGCACTTTGGCCAAGGCCCCATCGAGCAGCAGAATCGCCCTAACCTGGGCGCTTTCGGAAAACAGCCGCGCGGTCTCGTCATCGCCGAAAAAGTGGGCGTAGAATGGGTTGTCGGCGGGGCATTTGGGCCTTGCGCGGTCTGGGCCATGGCCAGCCCCAGTACCTGCCGCGCTTTCTGCCAACACACAACCGGTCGCTCGTGTTTTGCGCACAGATCCACCACGCGCGAAACCAAGTCGGCATTGGACGGTGCCGGACAGTCACGGTCCAGCCCTACATTGTCCTCAAGCCCCGTCCGCGCATGCCCGCCCGAGGACACGGCCCAGTCGTTTAGCACAATCTGGTTCTACCCAATCCCGGCCGCGCACCACGGCGCCCTTTTCCTAACAACTGTTCAACGGTGCGGATACAGTAGTCGAACACATCCAGATCTGCTGGCATGGCATTCTTCACGCCCATGACGAATTGCACAAAAGGCTTGCTGGCAAACTCGCCCTTTGCCTTAAGGATATGCGACAGATCAAACGCCTATATCCGAGGCTTGACACCATACTTCAGAATCTCGGTAACCAGACAATCCACCAGATAGGGTGGATTCTTATAGGCCCGTGCTGGAAAGTTGTTCGACCCTACCGATAGGCTTGCCATATCGGGGCGCAAGGGCAGCATCCCACCGCGCAATTGGCCGGCACCTGACCGACCACCGGTCGACAATTGCACGATCATGCAGGTGCAATGCTTTTCCAACCCCTCTTTCAACCGGGCAAAGCGTTCGGGGTCGCTGGTCGGTTTGCCCTCGTTATCGCGCACATGACAACGCGCGATGGTGGCACTTGCCTCAAACGCTTCATGCTTAGACTCCACCTGCTTGGCCAACGAGATGGGCGCTGCTGGATTGTTCTCTTTGGTTGGCAGGGTTCCCGTGATCGCCACGCAAATGATGCAGGGTTTGCCTTTCACATCGGTCATTCCCAGATATCCATGAACACGATTTCGCCTTCGTACTGCAAACGAATGTCGAAAGGGTAATGACCGGGGGAAACCTTTCGCGCCAACAGCGTTTCGCGGCGCTGAACCTGTGCGATCAGGTTCATCACCGGCATTGTCTTGATGTCTCCATCCTCGAAATACATCCGGGTGTTAAGGCCCAGATTAATCCCGCGCGCCACGATCCACAGGTTCAGATCCGGGGACATCCGTCGGCCCTTGCGGCCGATCACCGGGCCGGGCTTTTTGGTATCAAAGGCCCAGATTCCGGTATCAAAATCAGTGATCACTCGGACCCATCCGTGAAAGCCCGGTGCCACATCGGCAAATCGGAGGTCTTCGGGATGCGGATAGATGCTCTTGGCATCGGTTTGTCAGAATTCCAGCATCACATCCTTGACCGGCGCGTAGGTGCCATCCAGCACCATGCCCACACGCTCCAGCATGACACCAGTGCGCCGATCGCCAAACTGACGCCACTTCTCGGCGATCGTGTTCATTTCCAGACGGGTATCCTGGTTATCGGGCGGGTGCGCGCGCAGCACCGTCTTGGGATTGATATCGATCAAGATGCACGCCCGGCGCCTAGAGATCGGATGTTTGCCTTCAAAGCTTTAGCGCAGATAAAACGAGCATGACTGCTCATGCATCGGCATGAAACGTCTCTCATAAAGAATGGCTCACCACCCCAAAAGGCGAAAAATGGTCAGCTTGGTGAGGATCATGGCATTGCAAAAGCCAAATGCGGCCCCCAAGTCAATGGGAAGGCCAAAGCGGCTGTGCTGGAGTTCCGGGCACCGCAAAGGCGCTTTTCAAAAGGAGTTAGCCGATGAATTTGGAGAAATTCACGGAGCGTGCGCGCGGCTTTATGCAGGCGGCGCAATCAATCGCAATGCGCGAAAACCACCAACGTGTATTACCTGACCATCTGTTAAAAGCCCTGATGGATGATGACCAGGGGCTGGCGTCGAACCTTATCCGTAAGGCGGGCGGTAGTCCGGAACGGGTGAACGAGGCGATCAACACCTCTATTGGCAAGTTGCCCAAGGTAACGGGCGGGGATGGCAACACCTATGTCGACCCGTCCTTGGTGCGTGTTCTGGATGAGGCAGAGGCGGTGGCCAAGAAGGCTGGCGACAGCTTTGTGCCGGTGGAGCGCCTGTTGACCGCGCTGGCGCTGGTGAACACCCGTGCCCGCGATGCACTGACCGCAGGCGCCGTGAATGCCCAAGGCCTGAACGCCGCGATCAATGAGGTCCGAAAGGGCCGCACGGCCGATAGCGCCTCATCCGAAGAGACGATGGAGGCCTTGAAGAAATACGCCCGCGACCTGACCGAAGCGGCGGCCAGTGGCAAGATCGACCCGATCATCGGCCGTGACGAAGAGATTCGCCGCACCATGCAGGTGCTGTCGCGTCGCACAAAGAATAACCCGGTGCTGATTGGCGAGCCGGGCGTGGGCAAGACCGCGATTGCCGAGGGGCTTGCTCTGCGAATCGTGAATGGTGATGTGCCGGAATCGCTGCGAAACAAAAAACTGTTGGCGCTTGACATGGGTGCCCTGATCGCTGGTGCCAAGTATCGCGGTGATTTCGAAGAACGCCTGAAGGCTGTTCTGAACGAAGTGACGGCGGCGGAAGGCGAGATCATCCTGTTCATCGACGAGATGCACACACTGGTCGGCGCAGGCAAATCTGATGGCGCGATGGATGCCGCGAACCTGATCAAGCCCGCCCTTGCGCGCGGCGAGTTGCATTGCATCGGCGCCACAACGCTGGATGAATACCGCAAATATGTGGAGAAAGATGCGGCCCTAGCACGGCGGTTCCAGCCTGTCATGGTGTCAGAGCCCACGGTTGAGGACACCATCTCGATCCTGCGCGGCATCAAGGAGAAATATGAGCTGCACCACGGCGTGCGGATTGCCGACTCTGCGCTGGTCGCGGCGGCCACGCTTTCACACCGCTACATCACCGACCGCTTCCTGCCCGATAAGGCGATTGACCTTATGGACGAAGCTGCCAGCCGGTTGCGGATGGAGGTGGATTCGAAACCGGAAGAGCTGGACCAGCTGGACCGCCAGATTCTGCAACTGCAGATCGAGGCGGAGGCGTTGAAGAAAGAGGATGATGCGGCGTCCAAGGATCGGTTGGAACGGTTGGAAAAGGAACTGGCTGATCTGCAGGAGCAATCCTCGGAAATGACGGCCAAATGGCAGTCAGAGCGCGACAGCCTGGAACAGGCCCGTGACCTGAAAGAGCAATTGGATCGCGCCCGCGCCGAGTTGGAGCAGGCCAAGCGCGAGGGCGATTTTGGCAAAGCGGGTGAGTTGCAATATGGGCGCATCCCAGGTCTGGAGAAATCACTGGTAGAAGCTGAGGCCCGCGAGGGCGAGGCATTGGTGTCGGAGGCCGTGCGCCCAGAACAGATTGCCGAGGTTGTGGAACGCTGGACCGGTATTCCCACCACGAAAATGCTGGAGGGCGAACGCGAAAAGCTGCTGCGCATGGAGGACGAGCTTGGTAAGCGGGTGATTGGCCAGCGTGCCGCCGTGGTGGCGGTTTCAAACGCTGTCCGCCGTGCGCGCGCCGGGCTGAACGATGAGGGGCGGCCTTTGGGCAGCTTCCTGTTCCTTGGTCCGACCGGCGTGGGCAAGACCGAGCTGACAAAGGCTGTTGCCGCCTATCTTTTCGACGATGAAAACGCGATGGTCCGCATCGACATGTCGGAATTCATGGAGAAGCACTCGGTGTCCCGTCTGATCGGCGCGCCTCCAGGCTATGTGGGTTATGACGAGGGTGGGGTGCTGACCGAGGCTGTGCGGCGCAGGCCCTATCAGGTGGTGCTGTTCGATGAGGTTGAGAAGGCCCATCCGGATGTGTTCAACGTGCTGTTGCAGGTGCTGGATGATGGCATCCTGACCGATGGTCAGGGCCGCACGGTGGACTTTAAGCAAACACTGATCATCCTCACCTCAAACCTTGGCGCGCGGGCCTTGTCGGAGCTGCCCGAAGGGGCGGACCTGGCAGGTGCGCGGCGTGAGGTGGAAGAGGCAGTGCGCCAGCATTTCCGCCCCGAGTTCCTGAACCGGCTGGATGAGCAGATCATCTTTGACCGCCTGAACCGTGCCGATATGGATGGCATTGTCACCATTCAGTTGAAGCGGCTGGAAAAGCGGCTTGCGGCGCGCAAGATCACGCTGGAATTGGATGCTGATGCGCTCGCATGGTTGGCGGACGAGGGATATGATCCTGTGTTCGGTGCGCGGCCCCTGAAACGGGTGATCCAGCGCCACCTGCAAGACCCCTTGGCCGAGATGATCTTGGCGGGTGACGTGCTGGACGGGGCGACGATCCGGATCAAGGTGGGGCCTGAGGGGTTGATTATCGGTGACAGAGTATCGGCTTCGCGCCGGTCCCGGCCAGGTGAGGTGGTCATTCACTAAGCAAAAGGCCCCCGTCCTCCGGGGGCCTTTTCATGTCGCCGGGCTGGCATCGAGCCGTAATTCAGCGATGAAATCATAGATATCGGATCGGTAAAGCCCCCGGGTAAACTCAACCGGGCGGCCCGAGGCAAGGTATCCGGTCCGGTCGATTCGCAAGACGGCTTGCCCCGCATGCATGTTCAAAAGCTGAGCTTCCGAAACCTTCAGGTTCGCTGCTGATACCCGCTGAACCGCACGGGTTGGTACATGGCCCAAGGCGCGAACATGGTCGTAAAGCGATCCTTGCACCGATTGCGGATCGGGCAGGATATCGGCCGGCCATGAGGAATACTCCAAAGCCATTGGCACCCAGTCGGCACTGCGAAGCCGTTCGATCCGCGCCACCCGCACCGATGTCATTAGGCCCAAGGCCTGCTGTTCATCTGGCATCGGCGCATAAAGTCCGGCTGACAGGATCCGGCTGGTCGGTGTTTTGCCGCGCTGGCGCATATAATCGGTAAATGACACGAGCGCGGAGCGCGAATTGTCCTGCCGCGCGCGTGGCACGCGCACAAAGGATCCGGCCCCGCGCCGCTGGTCCAGCTGGCCATCTTCCACCAGTTGCGCCACTGCCTTGCGCACGGTCACGCGTGACACTTGCGCCAGCTCGGCCAGGTCGCGTTCTGGGGGGATCTGGGTTTCAGCGGCCAAGGTGCCATTCGCAATCGCCGCGACAAGGTGGCGATAAAGCTGCTCATACCGTGGCCCGCGGCCTTCGCGGAACCATGTGTCTGGGTGAAACAAGGCGTCGGGAAGGGGCATTTGCGGCCTTTGTGGTTGTCACCCCCTATCTGGGGTGCAAACCCTTCAGGCCGCAAGGGGGCTTCATCCGGCTTGCACGGCTTGAACCACGCCCGTCGCTGCCTTGACCAGCACCGCCACATCGGCACCAATCCCCAGGAAGGTTACCCCCATGGCGCTGTAGCGCTGCGCGGCCTTGGCATCAAAGGTCAAAATCCCGGCAGATTTGCCGCTGGCCATAATGGTGGCCAAGGCCGCGTCAATGGTCGCCTGCACCTCGGGCGCCCCTGCGTTGCCGGGATAGCCCATATCCGCAGCTAGATCAGCCGGGCCGATGAACACGCAATCTACGCCATCCAGCTTCAAGATCTCAGGCAGGGCGGCCAACCCGGCGCGGCTTTCAATTTGCAGGATCAGGCAGGTCTGGTCATTGGCGGTGGTGATGTAATCCGTGATCCGCCCATAATCGGACGCCCGCGCGATCGAGGCGCCAACCCCGCGCATGCCCTTGGGCGGATAGGTCATCGCCCGCACCATTTCGGCCGCATGATCCGCGCTTTCGATCATCGGCACCAGAATGGTTTGCACGCCCAGATCGAGAAGTTGCTTTATCATCCTCACCTCGCCCACGGGCGGGCGGACGACAACGCTGGTGCGGCTGCCAATGGCCTGCACCTGCGCCAGAATGGTGGGAATGTCGTTTGGCCCGTGTTCACCGTCGATCAAAAGCCAGTCAAACCCCGCACCTGACAGCGCCTCGGCGGCGATTGGGCTGACAAGGTTCATCCAAAGGCCCAGTTGCACGGTTTTAGCGGCAAGGGCGTTTTTCAGGGCATTGTGCGGAGCGGGCATCTGGTTTCCTTAAGCAAAGCTGCAAGTCAAGCGGCCAAAGGGGCCGAAATCGGCGTCGATGTGGCTGCCGGGTGGGCATTCCATAGCACGGATAAAGCTGCCGGACAGGATGATCTGCCCCTGCTCGATCTGTTGGCCATAGTGGTGCATCCGGCGGGCCAGCCAGACAATCCCGGTTATCGGATCATCCAGCACGCCTGCGCCAAGGCCCGTTTCTTCGACCACGCCATCGCGTTTCACAATTGCACCGACCCAGCGCAGATCGGTGGTGGGGACATGGCGAAGATCGCCCATCACAATGCCCGCGTTTGCGGCATTGTCGGCGATTGTGTCGATGATGGTGCGGGTGCGGCCCCCCTCGGCTCGGACAATTCTGGTGTCCAGAATCTCCAATGCCGGGGCGACATAGTCGGTCGCCGCCATAACCTGATCGCGGGTCACCTCGCCGGAAAGGGGTGTTTTCATTACAAAGGCAATTTCGGCCTCGATCCGGGGTGCGATGAAGCGACCCGCCGGAATGGTCGCGCCGCTGGCAAATGCCATGTCATCCAACAGCACGCCCGAATCCGGGGTGTTGATGTTCAACTGCTGCTGCATGGCGCGCGAGGTGAGACCGATCTTCCAGCCGATGATGCGGCGGCCTTCGGCCAGCTTGCGGTCTACAAAGGCGCGCTGGATGGCATAGGCGTCGTCCATCGTGGCATGGGGGTGTTCGGCAGACAGAAGGCCACGCTGAATGCGGCTCTGTTCGGCCATAAGCAGGCTTTGGCCTGCCGCTGAAATCTGTTCGGGCGTCATGGCAAAACCTCGTCTGCAACGGTGTTGCGCAGGGTGCCGATGCCTGTCACGGTCACCTCAACCACATCGCCCGGTTTCAGCCAGATCGGCGGATCAAACCGCGCGCCCGCCCCGGTGGGAGTGCCGCATAGGATGGTGTCTCCGGGCACCAATGTGGTGAAGGTGGAGATATATTCGACGATCCGGCGAAAGGGGAACAGCATCCGGCCCGTCCGGTCTGATTGCCGAAGCTCCCCATTCACCCGCGTTTCAAGGGTAACATCGTCAAGCTGCGCGGCGTTTTCAAACAGCACCAGCCACGGCCCGATGGACCCCGAGCCGTCAAAGTTCTTGCCTTGGGTGACATTGAACTTCGCATGGCGCACCCAGTCACGCAGGGTGCCTTCGTTGGCCAGCGTGATCCCTGCGATATGGTCATAAGCGGCGGCTTGCGAAATGCGTCGTCCACCTTTTCCGATGACAATCGCTACCTCGCCCTCATAGTCGAGTTGCTCTGATTCTGGCGGGCGGATCAACGGTTGGTCATGCCCGGTAAAACTGCGCGGAAAGCGGATGAAGAGCGACATATTGGGCGGTGCCTCTTGCCCGTCTTTGTATTCGGCGTTGCGGTCGGGATAGTTCACCCCGACGCAGATTATCTTTTCGGGGTTGGCCACGGGAATGGTCAGCGTCACCTGATCAAGGCCCAGCTTTGGCCCTGCCGCCTGCGCCAAGGCGACAAGTGCCCCGGCCTCAATCGCGGTGCGCAGGGATGGAAAGTGGGCGGTCAGATCGGTGATAGTGTCCCCATCCAGATGGCCCCAGCCGCCCTCGCGCCCAGTCTTATAGCTGACAAACCGGCTCATGGGGCGATGATCGGCTGTGCTTTCAGTGCCGCCTCTTTCGGTTTCAGTCCGCTGAATAGCGAGCCATGCTCAAACCAACTGCGCGGGGCCGGTGCGCCCCAAAGTGTTTGGCGCTGG
Organism: Paracoccaceae bacterium; assembly: GCA_044377735.1. GTDB lineage: Bacteria > Pseudomonadota > Alphaproteobacteria > Rhodobacterales > Rhodobacteraceae > Tabrizicola_A. The sequence goes on from JBILYK010000003.1 coordinate 105,001, forward strand.
GGGTCTTTCAGATCCCACTTGATCGGCTCAAGGTCTGGGTCAACGGTCTGATAGTCGGAACAGTAGATTTCAATCCGGTGACCATCGGGATCCACCACATACAGAAAGAAGGCATTCGAAATCCCATGCCGCCCCGGTCCGCGTTCGATATTGCCGACATAGCCGGTTGTGGCCATCAGATCGAGAAGATCAATGATGTTCAAAGGCGTGGGCACCCAAAACGCCGTGTGATGCAGTCGCGGCCCTAGCCCGTTGGTAAAGGCCATGTCATGCACGCCGCCCTTGCGGTGCATCCACGCGGCCCAAAGGCGACCCGAGTCTTCATCCTCGGTGTATTCCGTCACGCGAAAGCCCATGTCGTTCCAGAAGGCCACGCTGGCATCCACATCGGGGCTGAAGGTGTTGAAATGGTCAATCCGCAGCGGTTTCACACCCTTATAAAGTGCGTATTTCTGATGGATCGGCGGCAGGTGCTCCATCTTGGCGTAGAACTCCAAGGGCACGCCGAAAAGGTCTGAGGTCAGCAGGGTGCGGCCCTGATGCGGGCGGGTGATCCAACTGGTCGGGCGGCCCTTGCTTTTGAACCACGCCTCGGCGCGGTCAAGGTCGGGCTCGTCCCAGACTTTGAAGCCCAGCACATTGACCCGCGCCTCGGGGCTTTCACGCAAAACGATGCAATGGTGCCCGCGCTCCTCCATCGCACGAAGATACAGCGCGCCGGGCTCTTCGCCCGAGATGTGCAGACCCAGCGTGTCCACATAGAAGGCGCGGCTTGCGGCAAGGTTCTTGACCGTGAACTCGATATGGCTGAGGCGCACGGTGTTGAAATCGGGGTAAAGGTTGGGCTTCGGAACGGGCATGGCTTACTTCCCCAGTTTCGGAATGGCATGGGCCGTGGTGGCAAAGCAGATGTTCTTGGTCTCCATATAAAAGTCGAAAGACCAATCCCCACCATCGCGGCCAATGCCGCTGTCTTTGCTGCCGCCAAAGGGCGTTGGCAGGTGGCGGTTGTTTTCGGAATTGACCCAGACCATGCCAGCCTGCACCGATTCCGAGAATCGAAAGGCGCGGGTGACATCCTGTGTCCAAAGATAAGCAGCAAGACCGTAGGGCACGTCGTTGGCAACGGCCAAAGCCTCGTCCTCATCCTTGAAGGGGATTGCGGTCAAAACAGGACCAAAGATTTCTTCCTGTGCAATCCGCATCCCGTTATGCGCACCGGTAAAGAGGGTCGGTTGCACATAGCACCCGCCCCCCGGTCCTTCGGCCTTTTTGCCGCCAGCGGCCACGGTTGCCCCGTCGGCGCGCGCAATGTCGAAATAGGAGAGCACCTTTTTCTCATGCACTGGATGGATCAGGGGCCCCACCTCGGTTTCCGGGTCAAGCGGATGGCCAACCTTGATCGCCTTCGCGCGGGTGGCAACTTTGGCTGTGAAGCTATCATAAATGGTGTCTTGTACCAAAAGGCGCGATGAGGAGGTACAGCGTTCGCCGTTCAGGGAGTAAATCATAAAGACGGCGGCATCGACGGCACGCTCCATGTCGGCATCGTCAAACACGATCACCGGGTTCTTGCCGCCCAGTTCGAAATGCACCCGCTTTAGGGTTTTCGCCCCTTGGGCCATGATCATGCTGCCCGTGCGGCTTTCGCCGACAAACCCGATCGCGCGAATGAGGGGGTGTTCGGTCAGCGCTTTGCCTGCCTCTTCGCCCAAGCCATTCACTAGGTTCCAAACGCCTTTCGGCAGCCCGGCCTCTTCGGCAATCTCCACCAGTAGCCGCGCCGATAAAGGCGAGAACTCTGCCGGTTTGTGAACCACGGTGCAACCGGCCGCGAGGGCCGGTGCAATCTTCCAGGTGGACAGCATGAACGGCGTGTTCCAAGGCGTGATGATCCCCACCGGACCCAAGGGCGCGCGCGAGGTCAGGTTGACCTGCCCCGGTGCATGGAGCGTGCGGCCATCACGCGCCTCAACCGTCTTGTCGGCGAAGAACCGGAAATTCTCGGCCCCCCGCAGCGCTGCCTTCGACATAAAGCGCAGCGCTTGGCCCGTATCCACGCACTCCACCATGGCAATCTCATCGGCCCGCGCCTCAATTGCATCAGCGATCCGATGCAGGATCTTGCGTCGATCCGCGCCGGGCAGTGCCGCCCATGCGCCAAAAGCCGCCTGCGCGGCCCGCGCGGCGGCATCGATATCAGCGGCATCGCCCCGCGCCACTTGAGCCAGGGCCTTAAGGTCTACCGGGGAAATGATCTCGAACGTCTTGCCGCTGGCCGCTGGGACCGCTTGCCCGCCGATCTGGTTCATTACGCCATATTTGGCAAAGCGGGCCAGAAACCCCGTCGCACGGGTGATATTGTCATCAAGCTTTGTCATGTGGTCCTCAGGCGCGGATGAATGGCATTGGTTTTCCAGCTGAAGGGTGCCGAGATCTCCTGCACCTCTAAGGACAGGGCAAAATGTGGGGTCGCCAACTGTGGGACGAAATGGGCTTC
>JBILYK010000039.1:0-31261 GCA_044377735.1 Paracoccaceae bacterium
CGTTCAAGTTGAAGATATCAAACCCAAGCGCCTGAATAAGCGGCATGATAACCGCAGTCTTGGTAGCTTCCTCAGTCAAGGCATGTTCAGATGCATGCTTCGACCTTTGGGCCAAATCCTTAACACGTTGTGAAAAGTCCATTACAATACCTTTGTGCAACCCTACGGTGCAGCATTCACTTACTTCTGGTTCCGTTTCAAGCAACTTTGCACGTCCTCAAAAGCCAAGTGAATGCCCCCTTGCCCGGAATCAAGGCGCGTATGCGCCGCCGGGCCGCGCCCGACCACCCCCCGGGAGGGCGCGGTTTCAACGTCACCAGCAGAACTGCGGGGGAAGAACCTGAGCCATAAAGTGCCTAGAACCAGCGTCACAGCGCCATCCCGAGGTCGGGCGCGGCCCCGTGTTGCGCTTTCAGGGTGGCTCAGTATCCTTGGCAAATGGTCACTAGGACTCCCCCCATGCCCGCCTATCGGATCGGCCACGTCACCATCTCCGACCCCACCGCCACCGCTATGAGGTGGATACCAAGCATATAGAATCCTTAGAAAAATGTGGGCAGATTTTCTTGGGCACAAGCCCGGACGGCCACCTGCCCGAGATCGTCGAGATCATGGGCCACCCGTTGCTCATCGGCGTGCAGGTCCACCCGGAATTGAAGTTAAAACCCCTTATCCCGCATCCCCTGTTTACCGATTTAAGCCGCACGGCGAAGGTGTATCGACCCAGTGAAAATCTGCTCGTGCTACAAAGGAGGCAAAGCGGTTGGTGCGACGATCCCACTGGTTGTGGGTTAGATTGGCGTGATAACATGAAAGGTGCGAAAATGGCGCGCGTCGCTGCACGGGTTGTTTGGGTTGCGCTTCAGCCTCTGTGTAAAAGACAGCGTCAGCAACAAGGATGGAGAAGACGTCCGCACCACTGCATACAGTGTGAAAGATCGGCTCATCATCAATCCGATCCACCAGATTCCGGAACTGAACACCCAAGCAGCCCACCGTCGCAACACCCCGGAACCAAGACTGCCTGACCCGGGGCGCCAAATCACCCCCAATCCAGAACAACCTTGCCCGACAGGCCCGAGCGCATGGTTTCAAAGCCTGTCATAAACTCATCAGCCCTCAAGCGATGGGTGATGACACGGCGCACATCCAGACCGTTTTCCAGCATGGCAATCATCTTGTACCAGGTCTCGAAAATCTCGCGCCCGTAGACGCCCTTGATCGTTATGGCCTTAAAGACGATCCGGCTCCAATCCACGGGCGATTTGCCCGGCGGAATGCCCAACATGGCAATCCGGCCCCCCATTACAAGATTGTCCACCATCTGGTCCAACGCCTGTTGATTGCCGCTCATCTCCATGCCCACGTCAAAACCTTGGGTGATTTTCAAGGATGGAAAAACCGACCGCAAATCGGTCATGGCCACGTTCACCGGCACCACGTCGGCCACCGCAGCGGCCAGATCCAGCCGCGCCTGATTGACGTCGGTAATCACCACATGCCGCGCGCCCACATGGCGCGCTACGGCGGCGGCCATGATGCCAATCGGCCCTGCCCCGGTGATCAGCACATCCTCGCCCACCAGATCAAACGACAGCGCCGTGTGCACCGCATTGCCCAAAGGGTCAAGAATGGCGCCAATCTCATCGTCAATCGTGTCTGGCAGGGGCACGACGTTGAACGCCGGCAGCCGCAGGTATTCGGCAAAGGCTCCGGGCTCATTCACCCCAATGCCGCGCGTGGCCGGGTCCAGATGGAACTTGCCCGCCCGGCTCTGGCGCGACAGTTTGCCAATCAAATGCCCCTCACCCGAACAGCGCTGGCCAATCTCCAACCCCTCAACCAAAGCGCCCTTGGCCACGATTTCTCCGGCAAACTCGTGACCCGTCACCAACCCGACCGGCACCGTGCGCGCCGCCCAGTCATCCCAGTTCCAGATGTGGATGTCTGTTCCGCAGATCCCGGTTTTCTTTACCTTGATCAGCACATCCTCCGGGCCAATCTCGGGCACCGGACGCTCCACCTGCCACAGCCCGATCTCTGGGCGCGTCTTTGCCAAGGCCTTCATCACAGCACCCCCGTTTCACGACCCGCCACAGCAAAGGCCTCCAGCGCGAAATCCAGATCGGCCAAGGTCAGTTTGGCGTTCATCTGCGTGCGAATCCGCGCCCGCCCATGCGGCACCACCGGGTAAAAGAAAGCCGAGACCATCACGCCGCGCGCATCCAACGCCCGAGCAAAGGCCTGCGCCTTGGGCGCATCTCCCACCATCACCGGGATGATCGGATGCTGGCCGGGCAAAAGATCAAACCCCGCCGCCGTCAAGCCCGCCCGCCAATGAGCGGCATTGCGGAAAAGATCGGCGCGCAGATCGTCAGCCCCCTCCACAATATCCAAAGCCGCCAGCGCCGCGCCCACCACCGCCGGGGGCAAGGCATTGGAAAACAGATAGGGCCGCGCGCGCTGGCGCAACAGATCGATCACCGGCTGCGGCCCGGCGATATAGCCACCCAAAGCCCCGCCCAAGGCCTTGCCCAGCGTGCCGGTCAGGATGTCCACCGCCACCCCGGCATGGGCCGGCGTGCCACGCCCGCCCGGCCCCATGAACCCCGTGGCATGGCAATCATCCACCATGGTCAAGCAGTCATAGGCATCGGCGATCCGACGAATTTCCCGCAGGTCAGCCAGATAGCCATCCATCGAAAAGACGCCATCCGTCGCAATCATCACAAACCGTGCGCCACCGGCACGCGCCGCCTGCACTTGGCGCTCCAGATCCGCCATATCGCCGTTCTGAAACCGAAACCGCCGCGCCTTGCACAGCCGGATGCCGTCAATGATCGAGGCATGGTTCAGGCTGTCGGAAACAATCGCATCCTCCTCGCCAAGCAACGGCTCAAACAACCCGCCATTGGCATCGAAACAGGCGGCGAACAGAATGGCATCCTCCATCCCGAAAAATCGCGCCAACCGCGCCTCCAGTGCGCGGTGCAAATCCTGCGTGCCGCAGATGAACCGGACCGAGGCCATGCCATAGCCATGGCTCGCCATCGCCGCCCCAGCCGCCGCCACCAGTCGTGGATCATCGGCCAGACCCAGATAATTGTTGGCACAGAGATTCAACATCCGCCGCCTGCCAATCGTGACATGGGCACCCTGAGCGCCCTCAATCAGCCGCTCACGCTTCATCAAACCATCGGCGTCAATCTTGGCCAAGGTTGTGCTTAAATGATCTAGAAATCGAAAATCTGTCATGACGGAAATCCTCCAACTTAACGGATAATTCATTCGATTGGCGTGAATGTCAAGATAGCGGAATAAATCCGTCAAAACGGAAATTTCCTTCAATGCGGCCCAAATATCCTCGGGGGGGCCGGGGGGCGAAGCGCCCCCGGGGCATCAACTGTCCTGCACGATCAGAATGGCGCGCGCAGGCCCCCCCTCGGCATGAATGGCATGGGGGCGATCCGCCGGGTAGCGCGCGGTGTCACCCGGACCCAGCAGGCTTTCCTCTTCGCCCGACATGACCCGCAGCGCACCTTCAACCACCGTCAGATGTTCGCGGCACCCCGGGCTGTGGGGCTCGCTCTCCAAAGCCGCCCCGACGCCAAAGCTCAGATCATAAACCTCATGCTCACCCACCGCCTCGGCGGGCGACAGGATGCGGATCGACACCGATGTGCCACGCCCCAGAATAACCGGGGCCGCCGCCGCGCGGATCACCACGATCCCCGGCTCGGGCTTGCCTTCCAAGAGTCCTGCGAAATCAACCTGCAAGGCTTGGGTCAGGTTCCACAAGGTCGCCACCGTGGGTGAGGATTCGCCGCGCTCGATCTGGCTGACCATGCTGCGCGACACACCCGAAAGCTTCGCCACCGCGTCAAGCGACAGCCCACGCGCCTTGCGCGCTTCGCGCAAGGACGCCGCCAGCCGGTCATGGATATCGGAACGCGGGTTCATTGCAGCACCCTGCCCAAGCTCGGGGCGGCTCGTCAACCGCAACTTCGCCCTCGTCGTCGAGTTCGTCACGCCTCGGCCATGCCGACGAGACGCCGCAGGCGCACGAGGAGGCTCAGGTGCCACAAAACGTTACATAGTCGCCAAAGCCTTCGGGCGCGGGCAAGGCAAAGCCTTCACGCCCCGCCGCGGGTTCAAAGGGGCGGCGGATCTCGGCTATTAGGGCGTGAAACGGCACCATGTCGCCCGCTGTGGCAGCCTGCAAAGCCGCCTCCACCAGATGATTTCGCGGAATGATCGCCGGGTTCACCGCCCGCATTGCCCCAAGGTCAGGGGCCATCGCCTGCCAGCGCGCCAGCCAGTCACCCAACCCCTCTGCCATGCCACGTACCCCATCCGGGCCCGCTTCTGACAGGTGACGGAAGAACAGCGTCCAATCCACCCCCGGTATCAGCGCCAGCAACGCGTCCACGAGCCCCGCATCGGGGGCCGCAAGCCCCAGCTTCGCCGCCATCACCGCCTGAAACTCGACCTCATAAATTCCCGCAATCGCGCCCAGCCGCTCATTGGCCAAAGCCACCGCGCGGGCTTCATCGGCATCAAGGGACGGCAACAAAGCCTCGGCCAGCCGCGCAAGATTCCAGCCCAGAATCAAGGGCTGATTGGCATAGGCATAGCGCCCCTGCCGGTCGATGCTGGAAAACACCGTGCCCGGCGCATAGCCTTCCATAAAGGCGCAGGGGCCATAGTCGATCGTCTCCCCCGACAGCGCCATATTGTCGGTGTTCATCACCCCATGCACAAACCCCACGCCCATCCACTGCGCAATCAACCGCGCCTGTGCCCGCGTCACCGCGTCAAACAGGCCCAGCGCGTCACCAGGGGCGAGATGCGGGTAATGGCGGGCAATGGTGTAATCCAACAAAGCGCGCAGCTTGTCCGTCTCACCCCGCGCCGAAAAGAACTGAAAACTTCCCACCCGAATATGGCTCGCCGCCACCCGCGCCACCACCGCGCCGGGCAAGGGACCAGCCTCACGCCAGACCGACTCGCCCGTCGCCACCACGGCCAGCGCACGGGTCGTGGGAATGCCCATCGCTGCCATCGCCTCGGAAATCACATATTCGCGCAGCATCGGGCCAATGGCTGCCTTGCCATCCCCGCCGCGCGAAAACGGCGTGCGGCCCGAGCCTTTCAATTGGATATCCCAGCGCCGCCCCTTCCCATCGAGGATTTCGCCCAAAAGATGCGCCCGCCCATCGCCCAACTGGGGCGAAAAACCCCCAAACTGGTGGCCCGCATAGGCCAGCGCGATGGGTTCTGCCCCCGGCGGCAAGGCCGCGCCGGAAAACCACTGTGCGGCATGGGCCTTGACCTCGGGGGCTAGGCCCAGATCGGCGGCAAGGCTGTCATTCCATGCCAAAAGCACTGGTGCGGGTGCCACGTCGGGGGCCAGTCGCAGGAAACTGCCCGGCAAGTCCCGTATCCAGCTGTTGTCAAACCCGATCATCGCCACCGCCCCCCGTTTGCATCTGGTCCAGATATGCCCCGCTGAGGGCGCGATGCAAGACCATGGCGCAAGACAGCACAGCCAAGGCTGCACCGCAAAGTGTCGAGCCCCTTGCCCCGTGGGTATGAGCCACGAGCAATCTATTTCTAGGTCTTCAGGAAAACTGGTCGGGGCGAGAGGATTCGAACCCCCGGCCTACGGTACCCAAAACCGTCGCGCTACCAGACTGCGCTACGCCCCGACGCTTGCTTCCTAGCCGGGTTTTTCGGGAATGAAAAGGCTTAGGGTGCCTGACAAGGCCAAACTGCATGATCGGCGGCAATCGAAGGGTGGCGCAGAACGGCGCCGGGGCCAATTCCCATCCGCCCGGCAAGTCCTGCATTGATCTCAAATGCAAAGGCAACACCCGGGCCACCATCGATCAGGGCTTCGCTCAGCGGCACGGCGTTTTCATGCACACGGGTGACCTGCCCGGCTTGATCGGCAAAGATGATGTCCAGCGCCAAGGGCGTGTCCTTCATCCAAAAGGTCGCATGTTTGGGTTTGGGAAAGACGAAGAGCATGCCAGAAGCCATGGGCATCTTTTCACGGAACATCAGCCCGCGTGCGCGCTCGTCCGGGTCATCGGCCAATTCGACGGAAAAGCGGTGAATGTTTCCCGCGGTATTGCGCAATTCAAGGCTGTCGGGTGCGCATTGTGCAAAGGCGCTGCCACCCATCACGGCGGCAGCACAAACCATATTCAGCCCCGCAACGCGCTGTCCCATGACACAACCTGCACCGCCATTCGCCCGCGTTTGCCGTCTACGATGCGCAAACCAACGGCCTCGCCCGCCTGCAGATCGGCAAAGCCGGAATGGCGCAGAACTTCAATGTGCACAAACACATCCTCGGTTCGGCCAAACACATTGGCAAAGCCAAAGCCCTTGCCCTTATCAAACCACTTGACGCGCGCCGGTTCCACCGGCAGCGCGGCCAGTTCCTCAAGCGAGCCATGTACGGCATCATCATCCAAGGGGAAAGGTTCACCCACTGGCGGCTCAATCTTCAGAACCTCAACCGCCTGAATTCCACGCTGCGTGCGCTGAACGCTGACGGTGATGCCTGCCCCGTCCGCAATCGAGCTTTGCCCGAAATTGCGCAAGATATTGGCATGCAGCAAGATGTCCGACGGCTCACCCTCGGCCACTATAAATCCAAACCCTTTGGTCGAGTCAAACCACTTGACGTGTCCCTGAACGGTCTGCGTCTCGTCTTCTACTTCCGTCATGTCCGAGCCGTTTCCCCAGATGTAGCCCATTTGCGAGTTTTGCTCTCAAACAATGGGAAGTTGCAAGTCAATTCAGCCATTCTTTTGGTCTAATGGCGGCTCTCTTCCGTTCAAGAATCTTGATTTTTAGGGATTCAGACGCTCCACATTCCAAGCTTCGGCAACGGATTTTCGGGTCCAGCGAAAGCGATCATGCAGGCGAAACGCCCCATCTGCCCAGAACTCGATCTCGACCGGTACGATGCGGAACCCACCCCAAAACGGCGGGCGTTTCGGGTTCGGCCCCTGGGTCACGGTGATCTTTGCGACATCGGCCATCAACGCCCCGCGTGATGACAGGGGCTGCGACTGCTGGCTTGCCCATGCCCCAAGCCGCGATTGCAAGGACCGCGATTGGTAATAGGCGTCCGCTTGGCCCCCCTCTTCCCGGCTGACAAGGCCCCGCACCCGAATCTGGCGGCGCAGCGACTTCCAATGCATCACAAAGGCCGCCTTGCCCGACTGCGACAGCTCTTGCCCCTTGGCGCTGCCATAATTGGTGTAAAACACAAAGGCCGCGTCCTCGATGTCTTTCAAAAGCACCATACGCACATTCGGCAGGCCCTCGGCATCCACCGAGGCCAGCGCAATCGCGTTGGGGTCATTGGGCTCACTCGCCTCGGCCTCACTCAACCACGCCCGCGCAATGGCAAAAGGATCCTCGCCCGCGAAAATCCCGTTCCGGTCGCCCATCTGTCTGCATCCTTATGTTCCCGACGCCGCCAGCTCACCCCTGCCCGCACACTTGCGAGCCGCGGGGCTTTCGCCTATTCGTCTCATTCACAATCAAGGGTGGGTGGGGAAGTCAAAATGTCAACGGGACTGATGACAGGAAAGCGTGGCCTCATCATGGGGCTGGCCAATGACAAATCAATCGCTTGGGGCATTGCACAACAACTGGCAGCCCATGGCGCAGAAATTGCCTTTTCCTATCAAGGAGAAGCGCTGAAAAAGCGTGTTGAGCCGCTGGCCGCCTCGATCGGGATGAACACCTTTGTCGAATGCGACGTGGCCGATGAGGCGTCGATGGACGCGCTCTTTGCCGCTTTGGCCGCCAAATGGGGCAAGATCGACTTTCTGGTGCATGCCATCGGCTTTTCCGACAAGAACGAGCTGCGCGGCCGCTACGTTGACACCTCGCGCCAGAACTTCCTGATGACGATGGATATCTCGGTCTATTCCTTCACCGCCGTCTGCCAGCGCGCGAGCGCCATGATGAACGAGGGCGGCAGCCTTTTGACGCTGACCTATTACGGTGCCGAAAAGGTTATGCCGCATTACAACGTGATGGGCGTGGCCAAGGCGGGGTTGGAGGCCAGCGTCAAGTATCTCGCCGAAGACCTTGGCAAGGACGGCATCCGTGTGAACGCCATTTCTGCCGGGCCGATCAAGACCTTGGCCGCCTCGGGCATCGGTGATTTCCGCTACATCATGCGCTGGAATGAGTTGAACTCACCCTTGCGCCGCAACGTGACCCAAGATGAGGTCGGCAAGGCCGCGCTGTATCTGCTGTCCGATCTGGGCTCGGGCACCACGGGCGAAAACCTGCATGTGGATGCGGGCTATCACGTGGTTGGGATGAAGGCGGTGGACGCGCCCGATATCGACGTCGTCACAGCCAAAGCCCAAAAGGGCGAGGCATGACCTTAGCCGCCTTCCTAGCCTTTGCGGGCCTTGTGATCTTTGCCGCCGTCTCGCCCGGCCCTGCCGTGCTGATGGCCGCGCGCACCGGGTTGACCGAAGGCGCGCGCACCGGGGTCATGCTGGCCATGGGCATCGGATCGGGCGCGGTGATCTGGGCGCTGGCGGCGATGTTCGGCCTGAACATCGTCTTTGCCGCCGCCCCCTCGCTTTTGTGGGCGCTGAAAATCGGCGGCGCGGGCTATTTGCTATACATGGCGTGGAACCTCTGGCGCGACGCCAAGACCCCCTTTGTCACCGAAGACGCCCGCCCCGTGCCGCGCTCGGCCTTTGCTGCATACCGGCTGGGGCTGTGGACCAATCTGGCCAATCCCAAGGCGGCGGTGATGTTTTCCTCGATCTTCCTTGGCACGATCAAACCCGAAACGCCCTATTGGGTGCTGGGCCTTTTGCTTTTGGTGATCTTCAGCGCTGAAACCCTGTGGAACAGCCTTGTCGCCCGCATCTTTTCGCTGGATCACACCCGTGCCAAGTATATCAGCCTGAAAACTGTGATTGACCGTTGCTTTGGCGGCGCGCTGGCGCTGCTGGGGTTCAAGATCGTTGCCACCTGACCCGCCATACCCTCAACCGGAGCCTGCCATGAATGACCGTCTGCCCCACGAAAAAGGCTTTCATGTCTCTTGGGACCAGATCCACCGCGATGCCCGCGCGCTCGCTTGGCGGCTGGATGGCAAGGGTCCGGGGGAAGGTGGCACATGGAAGGCCGTCGTCGGAATCACGCGCGGCGGGCTGGTCCCGGCGATGATCGTCAGCCGCGAGTTGGACATCCGGGTGGTCGACACCATCTCGGTGAAATCTTATCACGCGGGCGGCGGGGCAGCCGATCAGCGCCAAGAGGCGATGGTCATCAAATCCCCGCAGACCGATCTGATGGGCGACGGCACAGGCATTCTGATCGTTGATGATCTGGTAGACAGTGGCAAGACGCTGGAACTGGTGCGCAGCCTGTATCCCAAAGCGCATTTCGCGACGGTCTACGCCAAACCCAGCGGCAAGCCGATGGTAGACAGCTATATCACCGAGGTGTCTCAGGACACTTGGATCTTCTTTCCCTGGGATATGGCGCTGCAATATGTGCAGCCCTTCCGCGGCAAGGACTGACCCCTTCTCGGGCGCCTTCGGCTTCTCGTCGGGGCACAGCAGCGAAGAGCGGCGCAGCCGACGATGAGCAAGGACATAAAATGACCCAGCCCCTGAACCCCGCCATGGCCGCCACCTTTGCCCCGCCCGTCATGGAGGCGCGGCGCTGGTTGACCGGGGTCACCTTCTCGCCCGAACGCCCGCTCATCAACGTCAGCCAAGCCGCCCCGGTGGAGAGCCCCCCCTTGGGCCTGCGCCAGACGATTGCGGATGCGGCGCTGAACAATCCTGACGCCCATCTTTACGGCCCTGTGCTGGGCCTGCCCGCCCTGCGCACCGAAATCGCGCAGCAGTGGTCCGCCGCCTATGGCGGCACCATCGCCGCTGATCAGGTCGCCATCACCCAAGGCTGCAATCAGGCCTTCTGCGCCGTCATGGCCACTTTGGCCGGCGCCGGGGATGAGGTGATTTTGCCAACCCCTTGGTATTTCAACCACAAAATGTGGCTCGACATGCAGGGCGTCAAAACCGTGCCCCTGCCCGCAGGCCCCGGCCTGATCCCCTTGGCCGAAGATGCCGCCAAACTGATCACCGACCGCACCCGCGCCATTGTGCTGGTCTCGCCCAACAATCCTGGCGGCAGTGAATACCCGGCGGAAACTTTAGCGGCCTTCCACGCCCTGGCCCGCCGCCACGGCCTTGCGCTGATCGTGGACGAGACCTACCGCGATTTTGACAGCCGCTCCGGTCGCCCGCATGATCTGTTCACCGATCCCGACTGGGCGCGCGATTTCATCCACCTCTATTCGTTCTCGAAAACCTATCGCCTGACTGGTCACCGGGTGGGCGCGGTTATCGCAGGCACTGACCGTCTGGCAGAGATTGAAAAGTTCCTCGACACAGTCGCCATTTGCCCAAGCCAATTGGGCCAGATTGGCGCACTTTGGGGGATGCAGAACCTGTCGCAATGGGTTGCGGGGGAACGAGCCGAAATCCTTGCCCGCCGCGCGGCGATGGAGGGCGGCTTCACTGCCCTGCCCGATTGGAAGCTTTTGGGCTGTGGCGCCTATTTCGCCTATGTCGAACACCCTTTCCCGCTGGCCTCGGACAGCTTGTGCAAACGGCTGGTGGCCGAGGCAGGGATCTTGATGCTGCCCGGCACCATGTTCCAGCCCGAAGGCTCCGAGGCTGGCAAACGTCAGATTCGCATCGCCTTTGCCAATGCCGATGCAGGCGGGATCGCGGAAATGTTCCGCCGTCTGGCGGCCTGGCGGGCCTAAGCACATCTTGCCCCCTCGCCCTTGACCCCTTAGACAGTCTTGCAATCCAGTCATCCCCTCAGGGAAAGCCATACCGATGTCAAAAGCGCCGCAATCTTCCGACCACGATGACACCCCGCGCAAAAAGAAGGGCGGCAGAAGCCTTGTGGTCTGGGTTCTGGTCGCCATGCTGATCGCGGGCCTCAGCGGCTTTGGGGTTGAAAACTTTGGCGGCGCTACGGCCAAGATCGGCCGCGTGGGCGATACCGAGATTGAAGCAAATGACTATGCCCGCGAAATGCAGGGCCAGATCAACACCCTGACGCGGCAGTTCGGCACCCCGGTGTCTATGGCCGATGCGCGCGGCATCGGCATTGACCGCCAAGTGCTGGCAGGCCTTGTCAACCGCGCCGCTCTCGACAATGAGGCCGCGCGTCTGGGGCTGTCGGTCGGCGATGCCACGGTAGCCGCCGAACTCGGCGAGATTTCGGCCTTCCAAGGCATCAGCGGCACCTTCGACCGCGAGTCCTATGCCCTGACCCTGCAGCAAAACGGCACAAACGAGGCCGCTTTCGAGGCCAGCCTGCGCCGCGACGTGGCGCGCGCATTGTTGACGGGCGCTGTGGCGGGCGGCGTGATCTCCCCAGAGCCGCTGACTGACACGCTGATCGCTTGGGCGGGCGAAAAGCGCGGCTTCAGCCTTTTGGTGCTTGACGACACTGCGCTGGACGCCCCGCTTGTCGCCCCGACCCCGGCCGAGGTGCAGGCCCATTACGACGCCAATATCGCCGATTACACCCGCCCCGAAGCCAAGCGCATTGAATATGCCGCACTCCTGCCCGAAACGCTTGCCGCCACAATGGAGGTGCCCGAGGATGAGGTGCAAAAGTCCTATGATGCGCGCATTTCCGAATTCATGATCCACGAAAAGCGCCTTGTGGAACGGCTGGTTTACCCCGACGAGGCCGCCGCCGTGGCTGCAAAGGCCCGGCTTGACCAAGGCACCAGCTTTGACGACCTGGTGGCAGACCGTGGTCTGACTTTGGATGATGTCGACCTTGGCGATGTCACCCGCGAAGAGCTTGAAGATGCGGGCGAGGCTGTTTTTGCCCTGACCGAACCCGGCACAGTCGGCCCCTTGCCTTCGGCGCTTGGCCCTGCCCTTTACCGCATGAATGCCATCCTGGCCGCGCAAGAAACCACGCTCGAGGCGGCGCGCCCCGAACTCTTGCAAATCCTCCAGACCGAAGCCGCCGCACGTGCCATTGCCGACAAGGTCGAGGCCATCGACGATGCACTGGCCGGCGGGGTGACGCTGCAGGACCTGTCCACCGAATTCGGCATGACCCTTGCCAGCACTGACTATGCCGGCGGGGCCGATGACAATGACGCCATCACCGCCTACAACGCCTTCAGCACTGCGGCGGCCAAATTGGCCGAGGGCGATTTCCCCGAGGCGATCTTGATGGAAGATGGCGGTCTGGTCGCCATGCAGCTTGTCGAAATCGTGCCGCCTAGCCCGGTGCCCTTGGACAAGATCACCGACAAGGTGACCGAGGCGGCGCGCGCCGAGGCGCTGGCCCGCGCGCTGGCTGCAAAAGCCACCGCCGCCAAAGCCGCCATCGACGGCGGCGCCACGCTAGAGAGCCAAGGCCGCCTTACCACCGTCGCCCCCACCGATCGGCAGGCGACGCTGGATGTCGGGCCGGCTCTGGTTCTGGAAACCGCCTTCCAGATGCAACCGAGCGAAATCCGCGTGATTGAGGCCGGCGGCTTTGTCGCGCTTTTGCGTCTGGACAGCATCAGCGCCGCAGATGTGACCGACGAGGAAGGCCAGGCGATGCAAGAGGCCATCCGCCAGAACCTCGAACGCTCGCTTGCCGAGGATATGGCCGCGCTCTTCACCGCCACGGTTGGCCAACAGGCTGGCATCATACTGGATCAGGCGGTCATTGACGCGGTCAACACCCAGCTTGGCAATTGAGGCCTCTCAATGCGCCTGGAACCCAGCTTCGAAGCCTTTGAAACCGCCTGGAAGCAGGGGCGCAACCAACTGGTTTATGCCCGTCTGGCCGCTGATCTGGATACGCCCGTCAGCCTGATGCTGAAACTGGCCGAGGCGCGCACCGACACATTCATGCTGGAATCGGTGACCGGCGGTGAGGTGCGGGGCCGCTATTCCATCGTCGGCATGAAGCCCGATCTGATCTGGCACTGTCACGGCACCCAAAGCCGCATCAATCGTGAGGCGCGCTTTGACAAGGCCGCCTTCACCGATCTTGACGGTCACCCGCTTGAGACGCTGCGCGCGCTATTGGCCGAATGCCGCATTGATCTGCCCAAAGGGCTGCCGGCCGTCTCGGCCGGGCTTTTTGGCTATCTCGGCTATGACATGATCCGGCTGGTCGAATCCCTGCCGAACGTAAACCCAGATCCCTTGGGCCTGCCCGATGCGGTCTTGATGCGCCCCTCGGTGGTGGCGGTTCTGGATGGGGTCAAGGGCGAGGTGACACTCGTGGCCCCGGCTTGGGTTGCCTCCGGCCTCTCGGCGCGTGCGGCTTATGCTCAGGCGGCCGAACGGGTGATGGACGCGCTGCGTGACCTTGACCGCGCCCCCGCCGCCCCCCGCGATCTGGGAGAAGCCGCACAGGTCGGCGAGATGCAGTCGAACTTTACCCATGACGGCTACAAGGCCGCAGTGGAAAAGGCCAAAGACTACATCCGCGCCGGTGACATCTTTCAGGTCGTCCCCTCACAGCGCTGGAAACAACGCTTTGAACTGCCACCCTTCGCGCTCTACCGCTCGCTGCGACGGACCAATCCCTCGCCTTTCATGTTCTTCTTCAACTTTGGCGGTTTTCAGGTGGTGGGTGCCTCGCCCGAAATCCTCGTCCGGCTGCGCGACGGCGAAGTGACGGTGCGCCCCATCGCCGGAACCCGCAAACGTGGTGCAACTCCGGAAGAGGACAAGGCGCTTGAGGCCGATCTTCTGGCCGACCCGAAAGAACGCGCCGAACATCTGATGCTCTTGGATCTGGGGCGCAACGACGTGGGCCGTGTCGCCCGCCTTGGTACCGTGCACCCGACCGAAACCTTCATCATCGAACGCTACTCTCACGTCATGCACATTGTCTCGAACGTGGTGGGGGAAATCGCTGAAGGCCAGGACGCGCTGTCGGCCCTCCTCGCGGGCCTGCCCGCCGGAACCGTATCCGGCGCGCCCAAGGTGCGCGCGATGGAAATCATCGACGAGTTGGAACCCGAAAAGCGCGGTGTCTATGGCGGTGGTGTGGGCTATTTCGCCTGCAACGGCGAGATGGACTTCTGCATCGCGCTGCGCACAGCCGTGGTCAAGGATGAAACCCTGTATATCCAGGCCGGGGGTGGCGTGGTCTATGACAGCGACCCCGAGGCCGAATATCAGGAAACCGTGAACAAATCCGGCGCCCTGCGCCGCGCTGCCGAAGACGCCGGCCTTTTCACGCGACGCGGCAACGGCTGATCACTCAGCATCGGGTTGAACGCCCGTGCGGCGCAAGGGGCCGCACTTGGCTCACGCTTGGGGGCCAGCCCCCAAACCCCCGGAGTATTTCAAAAGGCGCAAATCCAAAAGAGGCACCGCCCCATTGGCTTGCGCCTTGCCAAATACTCCCGGGGGTCCGGGGGCAGGCGGCCCCCGGGGGGTGGGCAAAGGTTAAACGTCCCAAATCAGGGCGCCTGCATCACCGCTGAGATCGGCGCCAGTGCGACCGAGGCTGACCGGCCTTCGACCGCCCATTCCAACAACGCCGTGATCGTCGCCTCCCGCGCCGTGCCAATCACGACCACCCGACCCTCTTGCGCCGCCTTAAAGGCCGCACGGTCCAGATAGCGGCGAATAAGGGGGCTGTCTTCGCCCTCATCATCCAGACTGCGGAACACGATCGCCGAAGGCAACCCCTCACGGCGTGCCACCTGATCGGCCGCATTCAGCCCGCGGTCAAAGGTGACAAGGCCCAACCCCTTGGCGTCAAGATGCGTTACAACTTCGGCAGACAGGCCCCGATTGTCTTGGAAGGTGGCATCAGCGGTGTCGATCAGCGCCACGGCCTCGGGCAGAATCTGCGCAACAGCGGCAAAGCTTTGTTCCAGATCCGCCGCCTTGGCGCCCTTGGGAATAGCGGTGGCCAGCATCACCACCTCTTGGCCCGCCGCGCGGTAGATCGCCGCCGCCTCAGCGGCACCCGGTTGCATCGGGTCCACGACAAAGCTCAACGGCAAAGGCAGCGCCGCCAGTTCCGCGCGCGGCAACTCGGGATCGCCCGGATCGAGCAACAAGATGGCAAAAAGCGGTTTTGCACCGGGGTTTTCAAAGCTTCTGACAAAGCGCTGCAAAGGCGACAAATCCACCGCAATCTCGGGCACTTCAGTGCCCATCGCCGACGGCTCGGCCGGGCTCGTCTTGGCGCTTGCCGCAGCGGCCTCTTCGGCAGGCTCGGGCGTGATTGTCGGCAGCCGGCCGGTCGTCACGCCCTCGACGGCTTTCTGTTCCAAACCGCTGTCAGGGATCAGGATCGAGGCGGCTGGCGCAGCTGCATCCGCGCCCTCGGCCTCGGCGGCTTTAGGCTTGACCTCTGATGCCGACTGCGGGGCAGGCTTTGTGGCAGCCTCAGGAGCAGCCTCTGGTGCAGGCTGCAGCGTGGTGTCGTCGGTTGTGGGCGCTGGTGCGGCGTCGCTCAGTGGCAGATCAGAAGGCGCGGCCGCAGCATCGGTTTGCACATCCGGCGCGAAGGCTGCGATCGGAGGGGCTTCAGGTTCCGACATCGGCCGCGACAGCGGGTCATCGACCAAAGCCTGCTGTCCGTCCAAGGTCGCAGGCGCTTGCGCCGGTGCCGGGGCTTGCGCCGCGACCTCAGCCTGCCCATCTGTCGCGTCCAGCGTGGCACTGCCTGCTTCGGCCCCCACTTCATCCATTTCGGTCTTTGCCGCTGGATCCGCCGCCTCGCCCTCAAGGGCAGCCTCTAAAGGTGCCTGCCTTACAGGCAATGTGCTTTGGCTGACCACCGCAAGACCAACCGTCACCAGCACCGCGCCAGACAAAAGACCCTTGAGATAATCCAGCACCATGTTCACCTCCACACCGCTGCGCCTTAAGGCTTTGATGCCCCTCGCCTGCTCTGGGCATCTATAACCCGACTGCGCCTGCCCTTCATCCCCTATCCGGCAAGGCCAAGCAAGATGCTGCTTGTGATCTGCACCTGGCATTTACGCTTGGCGCAGATTGCCGAATCAAAACAATATATAATCTTTTCAATATGATGAGATTCTTTATATCACGAATATCCACTGAATTTCATTGAAAGTCGCAGAAAAAGCTGGGATCTGCGCGGGTATGGGATGCATAGGTATCCGCAAAAATGCCACCGGCTGATGCCAAAATTTGCGCCCCAAAACCTTCCGAAAAACCCATGAGGCTCACCAATGGAGCTGGCTTGAACTTGGAAGTAAGGCCGAGTGGGAAAAAGCCGTGGCGGTGTCGCTACCACATTTTGGGGAAAAGGCGCTTTAATCTCAGGCCCCCAGATACGCGCGCCGCACAGCAGGGTCCGTCTCAAGTTCGCGCCCTGAACCTTCGGCCGACACGCGGCCGTTTTCCAGAATGTAGGCATGGTCGGCAATCCGCAGCGTACGCCGCAGATCCTGTTCCGCGATCAGGACTGTGATGCCAAGATCGCGCAGCTGCGGCACGATCTGGAAGATTTGCTTGGCAATTGCCGGGGCGAGGCCAAGCGTCGGCTCGTCGAGCAAGAGAACCCGCGGCATAGCCATCAGACCGCGCCCGAGCGCCAGCATCTGCTGTTCGCCCCCAGACATTGTGCCAGCCAATTGATCTTCGCGTTCGGCCAGGCGCGGGAACAGGTCGTACACCTGCCGCATGGTCGCATCCCGCAGCGGCCGAGCACGCGCGTTCACCGCCCCCAGCACAAGGTTTTCCCGCACAGTCATATCGGGAAAGACCATCCGCCCTTCGGGCACCAAGACGATCCCACGGGCAACCCGGGCATGCGCAGGAAGCGCGCTGATATCTTCATCGCCATGCAGGACATCCCCCGCTGACCGTGTCACCAGACCCGCCAGAACCCGCATCAGCGTGGTCTTGCCTGCACCGTTTGACCCGATCACAGCCGTGATCGATCCGGCAGCAACGGACAGTGTCACCCCCTGCAGGACCCGCACATCGCCGTAACCAGCGTGGAGCGCTTCGGTGGACAGAGCGCCGGTCACCTGTGGTCCTCGCCATCGTCAGCGCCGAAATAGGCGTCTGCCACCTTGGGGTCGGCGGCAATGGCATCAGGTGTGCCTTCTGCGATCTTCGTGCCGTGGTGCAGCACGGTGATCCGGTCAGACAGGCGGTTCAACGCGCTCATCACATGTTCGATGATCAGGATGGTCAGGCCATGTCGGGCCTTGAGCAGACGCAAGGCGGCACTCATCTCCACCACCTCGGTCGGGGTGAGGCCTGCCATCACTTCGTCCAGCATCAAAAGCCGCGGGCCAGTTCCAAGGGCGCGCGCGACTTCCAGTCGCTTACGCGCCGAAAGCGTCAGCGTCCCCGCCGGGCGGTCGGCCAGCGCACCCAGGCCGCAATCGTCCAGAAGATCCGCCGCGATCTGCGCCGCTTCTGATTGAGGTGGTGCCGAGGTGCGGCCAAACAACACGGCGGTCTCGACATTCTCGCGCACGGTCAGTCCGGGGAACGGGCGCACGATCTGAAAAGTCCGAGCGATTCCGGCACGGCAAATCAGGTCTGGCCGCAGCCCGTCAATGGGTTGGCCAGCAAAGTGGATGCTTCCCGATGTCGCCCGCTGGTTTCCGGCCACGATCGAAAAGAGCGTGGTCTTGCCCGCACCATTCGCCCCCATGAGACCGTGGATCTCGCCTTCCTCGACCGTCAGATCAATCGCATTCAGCGCGCGCAGACCGCCAAATGTCTTGGTCAACGCCTTGACCACCAAAAGGCTCATTTCGGCCTCCGCGACAGCAGGCCAACCAGGCCACTGGGCGCGAACAGCACAAAGCAGATCAGGCTCAGCCCCAACAAGATCAGATACAACTGCGGCGACGCGCCCCGCAGGATTTCGGACAAGGCGACCAGGAACAGCGCACCCAGCGCCGGACCACGGGCATCCCCGGCACCACCAATGATCGCCATGGTTACAATGGTGAACGAGATCGTCGGAGAGAACACCTGGAGCACCTCGAAATAGGTCGACCGCAGTGCCATGATGGCACCGACCATGCCCGGGATCACCGATGACAAGGCGAAGGCGAGGACCTTGAAACGGGTGACCGGCACGCCCAGCGTCTCGGCCGCTGTCTCATCCTCACGCAGTGCGACCAGTCCACGGCCAAAGCGCGACAGGCCAACGAAATGCCGCAACAAGGTGGCCGCCGCCGCCAGCGCGACCATCCACAGCAACAGCGTGCCCGTCGACGGAGTGCCGAACATCAAGCGCGAGGACTTGCCAAGGCCCGTTTCAAGCATCAGCAGGAGGAACTTCACCAGTTCCGCCAGCCCGAAGGTGAGGATCACGAAATAGGGCCCACGCACCCGCAAGACCGGCACGGCGACCATCAGCGCGAACAGGCCAGACACCACGCCCCCAAGCGGAACCAAAAGCCAGACCGGAAGCGTGCTGAACTGCGTGGCCATCACATAGGCCCCAAGACCATAGGCCACTGCATGACCCAGCGAGATGTAACCGGTCAGACCGGAAAACAAGCTCCAGCTTTGGGTCAGGGCGATCCACATGGCAAGGTTCAGAGCGACGACCTGCCAATAGGGGCCCGCAGCCGTCCCCCCCACGAACAGCGCCGCGCCAATGGCCAAGGTTGCCAAGACGGGAGTTGCAACGTCTTTCAGGTTCGGCCCCATCATGCGCGTCTGGCCCGCCCCAAAAGGCCTTGCGGCCGGATCAGCAAGACTGCGACGAAAGCCCCGTAAATCAGGATTGACCGGGCCTCAGCCGAAAAGATCGTTACGGCATAGATCTCGATGACCGCCAGCAAGAAGCCTGCGATGATGCCACCTCGGATATTGCCAAGCCCACCCATGATAATGACGACAAAGGCCGCGATGGTGAAGCGAAATCCCATAAAGGGCTGCGTCTGTTCCGTCATTGACAGCAAGGCCCCCGCGACCGCAGCCGCCGCGAAGCCCAAGGCGATGGCGACGCGCTGCACCCGCTCGACGTTGATACCAACGATACGCGCTGCCTCGCGGTGCTGGATCAGGGCCTTTATCTCCATTCCAAAGAGGGTGCGGTTCAGAAAAACCAGAACGGCCGCCAGAATTCCCACGGCCACGATCAAGGCTGCGATGCGGTTCCCGGTCATCGCCGTGTCGCCCCAGCGATAGACCGTATCAAGGTGGCGATAGGCGCGCGGGGTGGCCGTGAAGACCAAGGCCGTCATGTTCTGGATCACGACAGAAACGCCAAAGAACAACAAAAGCGACCGAGCCTCGATCACCGCCGGGTCAAGGCCTTGGGCAATCTGGCGGCGGAAGAGCAGCACATAAAGCACAAGACCAAACCCAGCCCCCGCCGCCGCGATGAGCGGCAGTGCGAGGAGAGGCGAAACACCGGTCAGCGAAAAACACCAAAACGCTGCATAGGCCCCAAGCATCACAATGTCGCCATGCGCGATGTTCAGCAGCCGCATCGTGCCGTAGACAAGGTTCAGCCCCAGCCCGATAAGCGCATAAAGCGCCCCCAGCACCGCCGCAGCGAACAAAAGTTGCACGGAAAGCAGGCTGTCCAGCACCAGGTGGTCCTTTGCAGAAGAAAAGCCCGGCCCCGTTGGGGCCGGGCGGTCACCAAGATCAGCGCAGCGCGAGCGGGGCGGTCGCGACCTCGGCCGGCCAGATAAGCTGCATCTTGCCACCCTGCCGCTGCACGAAGGCAGTCGGGGTCACGAGGTTTTCGATCCCTTCAAAGCTGACCGGACCGTTGATCGTCTCGAAGGTGCCTTCTGCGATCACCTTGCGCAAGGCGTCGCGGTCAAGCCCAGCCTGCGCCACCGCCTGCTCTAGGATCTCTGCCGACATATAGGCAAGCGCACTGTCGAGGTAATCCGGTTCTTGTCCGAATTTGGCGACATAGGCGTCAAAGAACGGCCGGGCGCGTGGCCAAGCCGCCTGTTCCGGAGACCAGTGCGCCAGCGTCACGATGCCATCAGCAGCAGGACCGAACGCCTTGCCAAACGCATCAATCGTCGGGCCGATCAGCATGAATGTCAGCTTCGCTTCGACACCCAGTTCGCGCGCCTGACCGGCGTACAGAAACGCATCCGCAGGATAGGTCAGGGCAAGGATCGCATCCGCACCCGCAGCCTTCACTTGCGTCAGAAGCGGGGTCATATCGCTGATATCAGGCGGATAGCTCTCTGACATCTTCACCTCGATGCCGGCCGCTTCAAGGGCGGGGGTCAGGAACTGCAGGTTTTCCTGGCTGAACGGCAAAACGTTGGCGATGATCGACACCGACTTGATGTCGCTGGCCTTCAGCATGTCCGCCAGTGCTGCCGCGTTGCGGTCAGGCCAGGCGGCGGTCGTGAACCAGATGTTTCCGGGTTGCAGCTCGCGCAGGGCGACCGACGAGGCGGTGCTGCCCACCACGGGGAAGCCATACCGTTCCACCACGCCCGCGATGTTAAGGTGGTGCGGTGTGCCCCAAGGCGACAGCAGCAGATCAACCTCGTCTGCAGTGATCAGTCGCTCGTAAAGCTGCGCGGCCTTGGTCGGATCACTTTCGTCGTCATAGGTCACGAACTCGATCATGCGCTTTGTGCCGCCCACATCAAGCCCGCCCGCGGCGTTAAGCTGTTCAGCCCAAAGCGTATAGGCCTGTTCTTGGCTGGGCGCGGCAGCGGCGAAAAGGCCAGTGCGGGCAAGGGTATAGCCAATGCGCACCGGATCTTCGGCGAACGCCGGCAAGGCAGCGGTTGCCGCGATGGCCGCGGTTGCCGCAAGTCTAAAGAGCTGTCGTCTGAGCATCATAGTCTCCCTGTTGAGGTGGGTTGCGGCCCGTTCGGGCTCATATTCGGCGGATAAAGTCGTCGGCGGCAGCGGCCCAAAGCCCGTCAGGCTCGGCCGAGGCATAGGAGGCTCCCAGGTGATCGGCACCGGGCAATTCAAGCGTTTCAACCTGACCACCGATGTCGGACAGCGCGGCAGCAAAGCGCTGAGCCTGCGCCATCAGATGCGGAAAATCCTGCCCGCCCCAAGAGACATGAAACGGCGGTGCATCGCGGCGCAGCCAGGACATCGGCGAGGCCGGACCTTCGTTTTCCAGCGCCTCATCACCAAGAAAGCGGGGGCGCATCTTGAACCCAGAGTCTGCGCCGAAGGTGTAGGTGCCCGAAATCGGCAGTGCACCGCGGATCACATCAGGCGGCAAGCCACGCGGTCCTTGCCAGTCGGTGCGCAGCGCCAACATGGCGGCAAGATGGCCCCCCGCCGAATGACCGGACACGAAGATCCGTCCAGGGTCGGCTCCAAAGGCGGCCACACGGTGCCAAAGTGCTGCAATCCCGTCGGCGACATCTTCGAACCCTGCCGGCCAGACATGCATCGGAGCAAGCCGATAACCAAGGCTGGCCGCTGTGATCCCACGCGCATTGAGCGCCGGGGCGCAGAAGGCCATCCATTCCTTGTAACCATTGGTCCAGCCGCCGCCATGGATCATGGCGACCAGATCTCCCCTCGGCTCCAACGCGGGATAAAGCGCGACGGATTGATAGGGGTCGGCACCATGCTGCCATTCCTCTGTCGGCACGTCGTCGGCCAGATCCGAGATTTTGGCATGATATTTTGCACCAATCTCGGAGAAGCTGTCCTGCGCTGGATAGTCCTGCGGTTTCATCACGCCTCTCCGATGATCCGCGCTAGCGCGCGTTCCGAGCTGAGCGGGAGGGCAGAGGACAGGCCACCGAGTGCCTGGTTCACCGCATTGGCGATCGAGGCGGGCACGGCGTTCAGGCCAATCTCGCCCGCCCCTTTGGCACCGAAGGGTCCGTCTGGCTCGGGCGCTTCGATGATAATTGCATGCATGACAGGCGTGTCGGCCGAAGTTGGCACCTTGTAATCCATCAAGGAGGGATTCACGAGGCGCGCGCCGTCCCAGACCATCTCTTCATAAAGCGCAAAGCCCATGCCCTGCACGAAGCCACCCTCGATCTGCAATTCGACAAGCTGCGGATTGATCGCGCGGCCAACGTCCAAGGCGCTCCACGCTTCGGTCACACGGGTTTGGCCGGTGACCTCGTCGACCTCTACATCGACAAGTGTGGCGCCAAAGCTGAAAACACCCAACCGTGGAAACGGCACACCCGTCACAACGGCGCGCTTGGGATCATGCGCGGGCGCGTCATAGACCAGTGTATTGCTGCCAACGATCGGGCCGCCCTTGACCCAATGCGCACGCCCCGAAATGGCGGCAAAGGGCAAATCAATGTTGGACCCCCGAATCGCGATCCGGCCGCCTTCGCGCAGCTCCAACGTCTCAAGCGGCGTGTCGAGAATCTCGGCCGCATGATCCATGGCTTGGCGCAAGACCTCACGGGCAGCCCCCACCACAGCGCGCCCGGTGGTGTATGTTACTCGGCTTGCCGTGGTTCCCCAGTTGTAGGGCGACCCGTCGGTGTCCGGGCTGGCGACGCTGATCATCTCGACAGGCACCTTCAGCGTTTCGGCACAGATCTGCGCCAACACCGTGTCGGACCCTTGGCCGATGTCAGTGGCCCCGGTGTTCAACGAGATGGTCCCATCTTCCAACATGCGCACGATGGCGCCGGTTCCCAGCAACCCCGATATATGGGCCGTCACCGCCATGCCGCGGCCCCGCAGTTTGCCCGGCACCGCCGATTTCTGCGGGCGCGTGGCCCAGCCGGAGGCCTTTTCAACGGCGTCGATGCAGGCGGCCAGACCATTGGACGCGATCTTGGGCCCGATGAACCACGAGTCGCCCTCCTGCAGCAGGTTGCGCCGACGCATCGCGATCGGGTCGATGTTCAGCTGTGCCGCGATCTGGTCAATTTGCTGTTCGCCCGCGAAGGAGACCTGCGGATTGCCAAAGCCCCGATAGGCGCCAAAGCGCAGCTTGTTGGTATAGACGAGCTTGCCGCGGGCGCGCATGTTGGGAATGCGGTAGGGTCCGCCGGACATCAGCAACGAATAGCCCAGAACACCCGGGCTGTCGTCGGCAAAGGCCCCGCAGTCAAGCAGCACCTCGACATCGCGCGCGATGATATGCCCTTGGGCATCTGCGCCGGTCTTGATGCGAATGCGGAAAGGATGCCGCGCCCGCACGATCTCAAAATCTTCCTCGCGCGTCAGCACGCACTTTACGGGGCGTCCTGTCTTCATCGCCAGCGCAACCGTCAGCGGTTGGACATGCGGCTCCATCTTGTTACCAAAGCCCGCGCCGACGCGGGGCGTCAGGCTGCGCAGGCGGCTCATCGGAAGCTTCAACGACTCGCAGACATTGGCCTGCACACGGAACACCGACTGGTTCGCCGACCACAGGGTCACCCGGCCTTGCGCATCCATTTCAGCCAGCGCGCCGCAGGGTTCCATCGACACATGGGCCTGCGGCTCGGTGGTGAACTCGCCCTCGACGATGACCGCGCATTGATCCCAAGCCGCGTCGACATCGCCGGTGCACATCTCGGTGCGCGAGCACAAGTTGCCTTCCGATCCGGCATCGAACACCTTTACATAGTCAGCAAGATGCTCGTGCAGGATCGGCGCACCGGGTGCCAGCCCTTCTTCGGGCGACAGCACCGCCGGCAGCTCTTGGTATTTGACTTGGATCAGATTGACTGCCGCCCGCGCCTGCTGGATTGTTTCAGCCGCGACCGCGGCCACCGGTTCGCCCACATAAAGGACTTTGCCCTTGGCAAGCGCATGTTCGTCCTTGATGAACGCCCCCATACGCCCGTCTGGCACGTCATCACCGGTAATCACGACCACGACACCCGGCGCGGCAAGCGCGAGGGAGACGTCATAGGACAATATCCGCGCATGGGCATGCGGCGAGCCAAGGATAGCGGCATGCAGCATGCCGGGACGGTAAAGGTCGTCGATATACTCGGACCGGCCCGTCACCTTCTCACGGTTTTCCAGCTTCGGCGTCGAGCGGCCGACGGCGATACCAGATGGCCGTTCCGCGGCCGTGTTCAGATCCTGCGTCATGGCGCAACCTCCTCTGCGGCTTTTGCAACCGCTTCGACAATCCGGGCATAGCCTGTGCAGCGGCAAAGATTGCCTGAGAGCGCCGCGCGGATCTCATCGCCGGAGGGTCGAGGCGATTCCGCGATCAGGTTGCGCGCGGTCATCAACACCCCGCCCGTGCAAAATCCGCACTGAACGCCGCCCGACGCGATCATCGCCTTTTGCAGCGCCTGCATGGCAGGATCGGCGGCATAACCTTCCAGCGTCTGCACCTTGCGGCCTTCACAGGCCCCCGCCATGGTCAGGCAAGAGCGGACAGGAAGATCGTCGATCATCACCGTGCAGGCCCCGCAGACCCCCTGATTGCAGCCGCGCTTGGCGGCGCGCAAAGCCAGATCGTCGCGCAGAATATCCAACAGCGTGGCATCGGAACGTGCCAGCACCTCTACCTCTTTGCCGTTGAGATCGAGTGTGAACACCTGTTTGCCTGCCATCATCCTGCCCCTTTGGTCACATCGCGGATCGCCGCCGCAACCATCCGCGGGATCAGACGCAGCCGGTATGCGGCGGATCCTCGCACATCGTCCACCGGATCGGCGAGCGCGGCAAGCGCCTCGCCGAAGGCCGCCACCGCCAAATGATCACCCAATCGACCGGCCAGTGCCGCTTCGTCATCAATGCTTCGGATAGGTCCGGGGCCACAGGCCCCGACCGCCACTTGCACCCGGTCACCCGACAGCATGCAGGCCACCGAAACCGTTGCGTAATCTCCGGGCACACGCGCAAGCTTGCGCCAGATAGCCGGGCCGGGACCGGCAGGCGGCAAATGGACCGCCGTCACGATGTCGCCCGGTGCCAGCACGGTTTCAAACCAGCCCGTGACATAGTCGGTCATCGCCACGCGGCGCGTGCCCTCGGTCCCGGTGATCTCGACCTCGGCTGACAGACAGGCGAGTGCCGGAAGATAATCCGCCGCGGGGTCCGCATTTCCCACCGCGCCACCGATCGTGCCCATATTGCGTACAACCCGGTTGGCGATCTGCCCCGCCGCCTGTCGCAACACCGCATGGCTGCCAGTCAGCTGGTCGCTGGATGCCAGATCGCGGTGGCGCGTCATCCCGCCAATGCGCACCCAGTCCCCTTCCAAACGGGAAATGCCGCGCAGGTTCGGGATCCGTGCAAGACTGACGAAATGGCTGGCGTCGATCAGGCGGGCATTCTTCATCGCCACCAGCGACGCACCGCCCGACATTGGCCGCGCGTCGGGATGCTCAGCAAGAAAAGCCACCGCCTCGGCAAGCGTGGCGGGTGAGACGACAAAACTCATGGCACCTCTCCTCCGGCCTGAACGGATGCAGAAAACGAAGTCACGAAGTCGGCAGACAGGCTTTCAGCCTTCTTGCGCATCAAACCGAGCCCATACTTGCCCAACCGTCCGGTCAGCATCACATCGGACGACCAGGCGACATCGGTCCGCCCCATCTCGGGTTCTTCCAGCGTCAGGATGCTGACCGCCGAAAGGACGCTGGCCCGCGTGCCCTCTTCGCCACGGGCATGCGACCGCACCATGCGTGGAGCGATCTCTTCTTCAATCTCGACGACAATGTTGAAACGGGCCGAGATCGGCCCAAACTTCACCCCGACAACAGCACGATAGCGGGTGTCGTCGATCCGCTCGGCCGTTTCGCATCCCGGGATACAGCGCGCCATCAACGCGGGGTCCCGGATGGCCATCCAGACGGCGCTACGCGGCGCATCGATGGAAAAGGTGCCCTCGAGTTTCATCGCCTTGTCCGGTCAGCCGCGCTTGACTTCGGGCACGATCATCTTGGGATCGACAAGCCGCCCATGTTCGACCACCACCTTGCCATCAAGTTCGATTGTGCAGTCGCGCATCGGCACGTCATAATGGCCCCGCGTGGTCCGCTTGCCGCCACCCTGGCTGTTTGGCCCGGTCGAGAACAGGAAATTCCCCGGGAAGCACCGCTGCGCGGCATGGCTGCGCTCGGGCGTATCCCCGTAAAGCGCGATGGAATCCCAACGGCACTGCGGGTTCAGGCCCCAGCCAAGATGCGAGATGGCGTAGGGGTCACGATCGCCTTCATGATCTTCGCCGCGCTTCAGCCACTCACGCATGAGTGTCGCATCGACCCCGCCCTCAATCGACACGACATGGCCGTCCTCGATCTCCAGATGGATACGGTCGGTCACATAGCGCGAGTAAGGCAGGATCACGACGTCGCCGGGATTGATCACCACCCGCCCCCGGGCGGACCCTTCATTCGGGAACGTATGGATCAGACCGACACCCCAGTGGTCAAACCGCCCCGGCTCATCCGCCATGCCATATTGGATCATCACGGGATATTCACCACGCGAATAGGTAAAGTCGGTGCCGTGGGGCGAGGTGACACGGATGTTGGTGGCCTGTTCATAGACCTTGCCCGCGTGGATCACCGCCTCTTTCAGGCCCGGCGGAGATTGAAGTTGCTCCAGATCATCCGGCGCGTCGATGATCATCTGGACCCGCACGCCTTCCTTCTGCACCTCACGCAACCACTTGGCGAAGAGGGGCACGTGGAAGATCAGCACCATGTCGCATTTCAACAGCGCTTCGAGCGTGCCCTTGCACTTGCCGATCGTGGGAACACCCACTTTCGTCCAGCCCGGCAGGACGTTGACACACATTTCGTAAATGTCGAAGCCCATCTCATCGGCAGCGGCAAAAGCCGCGTGGATGTAGTCGCGCCGCGTCCCAATGTCTGACACGATTGCGACCGTCTGACCCGGCCCCACCCGACACAGCTCGAACTGCTTCTTAAATAGACTGGCCATCTTGGCCGGATTAAGTTGCTGCGTTCGAATACCAGCCTGCATGAGTGCCTCCTATATCAACCGAATCCCGCGTCAGTATCCCGAGGCTAAAGAGCACACCCTCGGGCTGTCAATAACGAATAGCATTCTCTAATGTATCATTTTAAAGTTAACGCTCGGGCAGAACGCCCAGCAGCATATCCGCGGTCAGGCGCACGATCTGCGGCAAGCGCTCAGAGCGCCCTTTTATGCGCGCGCCCAAGACAAAACCGTCAAAAGCCATAAAGGCGAGATGCGCAAAGGCATCATCGCCGTCCAGCAGGTGCGCCCGTTCCGGTGGCAAGCAGTCGCGCAACGCGTGGGTCAGTCTCGCTTCCAAAAAGCGCAGCAACTCCCGGCTATAGTTGTCATCGGGCTGTGACAGGGCCAAACCTTGAATCAGATTGACCGCAAGATTGTTATCCGCTTCGGGAATATCACCCCAAATCGCACTAAGAAGGCGTTCGAGACGGGCACGGCGATCGGTGATACGAGACAGTTCCAGATCCAAAAGCTCGAACTTACGATACTGCCATGGTGCGATCACGGCCCACAGAATATCAAGTTTGGACGCGAAATAGACATATATGTTGGACTGCGACAGCCCCGCACGGCCCGCGATCTCTGCAATGGACGTGCGCGCGTAGTCTTTTTCCGAAAAAAGCTCAAACGCCGCCTGAAGGATTGCGTCGCGGACTTCCGTTTTCTTAACCTGCGCCATAAGGCGCTCTCCTTAACACTATCCGAAACTTGAACGCAGTCTGGTCGCTGGGGGTGGGTGTAGTCAATACCGAACGACGGTCCGTAACTCTGACCCGCTGTGCTTCGACTTGGTTACAACAGCCCAGACGAGGCAGCCCTTGGTAAATTTCGGCCAGGTTGTCGCGGCAGGCCCGTTGACCCAATGCGCAGACGCGCCATGTCTTTCCAACGCCCGGAGGCAAGTTGATGGAACTGCGCCCGGTCCAATTTGCGCGGCGCGGCTCATCCCTTATGACCTGCACCCCGGTCGCCCCTCGTTCATAACGAGAGTCCCTGGTGTGGCGTTGTGGCAGCAGAGCCCACAGCCGAAGCGAGTTTTCTGGCGTCCCCAGGTAAAATTGCGTGGAACATTTACCTGATGCTTGATCATCGCCAGGCAGATCCCGCATCCACGCCAATTGTCATGAAACCTTCATTGGACGCTGAAAGTCACTTCCTGTATTCGGGAAGTATGGAACATAATCATGCCACACATGCCTTTGCGGCCCTCGGCCACCCCGGCCGCTTGGCGGTGTTTCGACTGTTGATGCGCTTTGCGCCCCAAGGGGTGCGTCCGACCGAGATGGCAGAGGCGCTGGGTCTGAAGCAAAACACGCTGTCGCATCATCTGGCGGATTTGACAGCATCAGGCTTGGTCGCGGTGACGCGGGTTGGCCGGTCTTTGTACTACGCAGTGGATCTTGACGCGGCCGAGGGGCTTATCGGCTATCTCGCCCTTGATGTGGGTCGCGCCCGGCCTGATCTGCTTGCGCCCTTACGCTCGTCTAAGAAGGACACCGCTCCCATGCCCTCCCCCCTTCACGATACCGATTTTGATGTGCTGTTCATCTGCTCGGGCAACTCGGCCCGCTCGATCTTTGCAGAAGCGCTTTTGCGCGATCTGGGCCAAGGCAAGTTCCAGTCCTTCTCGGCGGGAACGCGGCCCAATAGCGAACTGAACCCCTTCGCGCTTGAGATATTGCAGCGCAATGGCCATGACACAGCCCGCCTGCGGTCCAAACATATCTCCGAGTTTCAACAGCCAGGCGCGATCCTGATGGATTTCGTTTTTACCGTCTGCGACACGGCGGCGGCCGAAGAATGCCCGCCTTGGCCGGGCCAGCCAATCACCGGCCATTGGGGCCTGCCTGATCCGGTGAAGGCGACGGGCACCGATGCCGAAAAGGCGCTGATCTTTGCCCAGACCTATGCTGCACTGCGCCGACGGATCACCGCCTTCGTCGAATTGCCGTTTGAAAGCCTGAGCCGGATGTCCCTGCAATCCAGCGTGGACGCCATTGGCATAGACAAAGGCCTAGCCCTATGACCCGCATTGCCCTCAACGGCCTTGGCCGCATCGGAAAGCTCGTGCTGCGTGAGTTGATCGACACCGGCTGCGGTGGCGAAATCGTGCTTTTGAACGACCCTGTCGGCACGGCGGAGCAGCACGCGCTGTTGATGGAGTTCGACAGTGTTCATGGCCGGTGGCGCACGACCGTCAGCTATGGTGATGGGACGCTGGTGCTGAACGGCCAAAGCATCCGGCTGACGCATGAAAAGACCATCGAAGCCCTGCCGCTGGCCGATCTGGGCGTGGATCTGGTCATCGACTGCACGGGAGTGTTCAAAACCGCGGCGAAGGTCGCGCCCTATTATACCGCGGGGGTGAAAAAAGTTGTTGTCTCGGCCCCCGTCAAGGATGGCGGCGCGTTGAACCTTGTCTATGGCGTGAACCATCAGCTTTATGACGGCTCACAAGCGCTGGTGACGGCGGCGTCGTGCACGACCAACTGTCTTGCCCCGGTGGTCAAGGTGATCCATGAGGCGCTTGGCATTCGCCATGGGTCGATCACCACGATCCATGATGTGACAAATACCCAAACGATCGTGGATCGCCCGGCCAAGGACATGCGCCGCGCCCGGTCCGCACTGATGAACCTGATCCCGACCACCACGGGAAGTGCCACCGCGATCACGCTGATCTACCCCGAACTCAAGGGCCGCTTGAACGGCCATGCGGTGCGGGTGCCGCTGTTGAATGCCTCGCTGACCGATTGCGTCTTTGAGGTGGAGCGGGCGACCACCGTCGAGGAGGTGAACGCACTCTTTGCCGCTGCCGCCGAAGGGCCGTTGAAGGGCATCCTTGGGTTTGAAACCCGCCCGCTGGTGTCGTGTGATTTCACCAATGACCCGCGGTCATCAATCATTGATGGGCCGTCAACCATGGTGATCAACGGGACGCAGGTGAAAATCTACGCCTGGTATGACAATGAATGGGGCTATTCCTGCCGCTTGGTCGATATCGCGCGGATGGTGGCGGGGTCGCTGTGACAGACGCCACGAAACGCAGCCCGCTGCGGGCCTATGCCGCCGTCACGGCGGCCTATTGGTCCTTTATGCTGTCAGATGGCGCGTTGCGGATGCTGGTGCTGTTGCACTTCAACAGCCTTGGCTTCACGCCGCTGCAACTGGCATGGCTCTTTCTGCTTTATGAGGCGGCGGGGATCGTGACAAACCTTGGCGCAGGCTGGCTGGCTGCGCGCTTTGGGCTGGCGGCCACGCTGTATGGCGGGCTTGCACTCCAGATCGGCGCGCTTTTGGCGCTTGCGCAGCTTGACCCAGGCTGGGGCATTGCCGCCTCGGTCGGCTTCGTGATGGCGGTTCAAGGCGTCTCGGGCGTGGCCAAAGATCTGGCCAAGATGTCCTCGAAATCGGCCGTGAAACTCTTGGCACCGAAAGAGGATGGCGGCCTCTTCCGCTGGGTCGCGGCGCTGACGGGATCAAAGAACGCGGTGAAGGGCCTGGGGTTTTTCCTGGGCGCGGCCCTTTTGGCGCTGGCGGGGTTTCAGATGGCGGTCTGGGGGATGGCAGGGGTCTTGGCGGTGATCCTGATCGCCGTGGCCTTGTTCCTGCCCGCAGGTCTGCCGGGAAAGATGAAATCAGACGAGGCATGGGGCGGCTGGCGGTCACCAGATGCGCGGGTGAACCGCTTGTCCCTGGCGCGGCTCTTCCTGTTCGGGGCGCGGGATGTTTGGTTCGTGGTCGGTATCCCAGTCTATTTTCAGGCGGTGCTGTCGGACGGCACGGCCGAAGGGCGGCGCGAGGCCTTCTTTCTGATCGGCAGTTTCCTTGCGCTTTGGATCATTGCCTATGGGGCGGTGCAGGCTTTTGCGCCCTACCTTTTGGGGGCCAAAGGCCAGCCCGAGGCAGAGACCACCCGCAAGGCGATTTTCTGGGCGGGGCTTTTGGTGCCGATCCCCTTTCTGCTTGCCGGTGCGGCCTGGGCGGCGGGCGGGCCAGCGCCGTGGCTTACCGCCACGTTGATGGGCGGGCTGTTGGTCTTTGGCTTTGTCTTTGCAATCAATTCTTCAGTCCATTCTTACCTGATCTTGGCGTTTGGCTCGGAGGCCCGGATCACGCGGGACGTCGGGTTTTACTATATGGCCAATGCGGCGGGGCGGTTGATTGGAACGCTTTTGTCGGGACTGAGTTACCAAGTCGGGGGCCTGCCCCTATGCCTTGCCACGGCAGGGGTTATGGCGCTGGCCAGCTGGCTGGCCGCGCGGCGGTTGGGGCGGCTCGATCTGCAGGTCTAAAGCGTATCGCGTTTGATCGGGTTCGGCCGATCAAACGCT
>JBILYK010000121.1:0-8552 GCA_044377735.1 Paracoccaceae bacterium
CACGGTCTCCTTCGCTCGATGCCCACAGCCTACCACATCACACCGAAGGCGGCAGGTTTTTCAGATTTTCCTTAAGGCGATTGGGGCTAGATTGATTGCGCTCAACAGAATTACCATGCGGGATGCCAAATCCTATTGCAGCGTGTTTGTCGATGACAACAATAGAAAACCTGTCTGCCGGTTGTATTTTAACTCAAAGAGCACTAAGTCTATTGGAATTTTTGATTCAGAGAAGAATGAAACTCGCC
Organism: Paracoccaceae bacterium; assembly: GCA_044377735.1. GTDB lineage: Bacteria > Pseudomonadota > Alphaproteobacteria > Rhodobacterales > Rhodobacteraceae > Tabrizicola_A. Next base: position 249 of record JBILYK010000121.1, read on the forward strand.
ACACAATAGATGATTTGGGCAGGATATTTGATTATTCATCACAGATCGAGGCAATGATAAAATCTTACGCATAGAGTTGCGCGGCCCAGCGCGCCGCACCCTTGATTTCGGATAAGGGGCGCGCTGTATACTCCAGAGGCTACACCAACCGCTCCGCCTCTTTCGCTGCTCGGATGAAGTCCGCAAACAGCGGGTGCGGGGCGAAGGGTTTTGATTTCAATTCCGGGTGGAACTGCACGCCGATGAACCACGGGTGGTCCTTGATCTCGACGATCTCGGGAAGGCGGCCGTCCGGGCTCATGCCCGAGAACATCAGCCCACATTTTTCCAAGCCCTCGATATACTTGGCGTCCACCTCATAGCGGTGGCGGTGGCGTTCTTCGATCACGGTGGAGCCGTAGATGCGCGCCACGTTGGAGCCTGCTTTCAGGTTGGCCGTATAGGCCCCCAGACGCATGGTGCCGCCCTTGGCGTCATCGGCCTTGCGCCGCACGGTGTGGTTGCCCTGCACCCATTCTTTCAGGTGATAGACCACGGGGGTAAAGCGCTTCTCGCCCGCCTCATGGTCAAATTCTTCTGACCCGGCATCGGTAATGCCGCCCAGATTGCGCGCGGCCTCGATCACGGCCATTTGCATGCCAAGACAGATGCCCAGATAGGGGATCTTCTTTTCGCGGGCAAAGGTGGCGGCCTTGATCTTGCCTTCGGTGCCACGCTCGCCAAAGCCGCCGGGCACCAGAATGGCATTGAAGTCCTGCAGATAGGGGGCGGGGTCTTCGCGTTCAAAGATTTCCGCGTCGATCCATTCGGCGCGCACTTTGGTGCGGTTGGCCATACCGCCGTGGGTCAGGGCCTCGGCGATGGATTTGTAGGCGTCTTCCAGCTGGGTGTATTTGCCGACAATGGCGACGCGCACTTCGCCTTCGGGGTGGGTGATGCGGTCCATCACGTCTTCCCAGCGCGACAGGTTGGGCTTGGGCGCGGGGGTGATGCCGAAAGCGTCCAGCACGGCCTGATCAAGGCCCGCGCGGTGATAGGCAAGCGGGGCCTCGTAGATGGTTTTCAGGTCATAGGCGGGAACGACATGGTCTTTGCGGACGTTGCAGAAAAGAGCGATCTTCTCCAACTCGCGCTCGGGGATCGGATGTTCTGACCGGCAGACCAGCACATCGGGGGCAAGGCCGATGGATTGCAGTTCCTTGACCGAGTGCTGGGTGGGTTTGGTCTTGAGTTCACCCGAGGCGGCAAGGTAGGGCAGCAACGTCAGGTGCATCAAGATAGATTGCCCGCGCGGGCGTTCGTGGATGAACTGGCGGATGGATTCGAAGAAGGGCAGACCTTCGATGTCGCCCACCGTGCCGCCGATCTCGCACAGCATGAAATCGACTTCCTCATCGCCGATGCGTAAGAAGTCTTTGATTTCATTGGTGACATGCGGGATGACCTGAATGGTCTTGCCCAGATAATCACCCCGGCGTTCCTTTTCCAAGACGTTGGAATAAATGCGGCCTGACGAGATGGAATCCGTCTGGCGGGCATGCACGCCGGTGAAGCGTTCGTAATGGCCAAGGTCAAGATCGGTTTCCGCGCCGTCGTCGGTGACGAACACCTCGCCATGTTCAAAAGGCGACATCGTGCCGGGATCGACGTTGAGATAGGGGTCCAGCTTGCGCAACCGCACCGTATAGCCCCGCGCCTGCAACAAGGCCCCAAGGGCGGCTGAGGCCAGCCCTTTGCCAAGCGAGGACACCACGCCGCCGGTGATGAAAATGTAGCGTGCCATGTGGGGTCTCCCGTGTGTTTCAGAGGGTCGATTCGCGGTTCAAGAATCGCACCATCACGGGAGTTGATCCTTAGCCTAGACCAGCCAAGGAAGCAACTGCACCGCAAGATGCTGTTTCAAATTCTGCGAAAACCGCAACAGGTTGGGGATCAGTCTTCGGCTTTTTCGGGGGTTGCCGGGGCATCGGCAGACGCGGGCGGCAGCAGATCTGACGCAGCGGGCAGGTCTGGCTCGGCGGCCTTTGGGGCCTCGATGCCGATTTGGTCCGCGACCGAACCGGTCTTGCCGTCGCCTGCTGCAAGGATGGTCAGCGTCAGCGAGGTGACGATGAAAGCTGCAGCCAGTACCCAGGTGATTTTGCCCAAAGCTGTGGCGGCGCCACGCGCCGAGACAGCCCCGCCGCCACCGCCGCCCATACCAAGGCCACCGCCTTCGGAGCGCTGCAACAAGACAACGCCGATCAAAAGAAGTGCAAGGATGAGGTGGATGGTGAGAACAACGTTTTCCATGGGGCCTTCGCAAAGCTGACGCGCCTATCTAGGCGCAAGGGCGGGGCCGCGCAAGGGGCTTGGCGGGCTCATCGAGCCCTGCGGGCACTCTTCGCCATGGGATAGGCTTGGCCAGCCGACGCGGTGGCGGCTGGCCTTGGGATGCCTCCGGCGGGAGTATTTGGGCCAAGATGAAAGCGCAGGCGCGGGATGGGTCAGGCTGGCGGACTGTCCATGAAGACCGCCGAGAGTTTGTTGCCATCGGGGTCGCGCAGGTAGCAGGCGTAAAAGCCTGGCGCATAGGGGCGCAGGCCTGGCGCGCCCTCATCGATGCCGCCAGAAGCCAGCCCGGCGGCGTGAAAGGTGTCAACTGCGGCACGGCTTGGCGCGATGAGTGCGGCCATGGAGCCGTTGCCGACCGTTGCTGGTTGGCCATTGAATGGCCGGGTCACCCAGAACCGGATGCGCGCCGGGGCAAGCTCGCCATAGCCGACCTCCTCCTCATTCGCAAAGCGCTGTTCCAGCCCCAGACAGGGCATCACCGCATCGTAAAACCGCATTGCGCGGGCCAGATCATTGGTGCCCAGTGTGATATAAAGCAGCATCATCCCTCCTTGCGGCCATTTTGCTGTTTCGCTGGCCGCGCCTGACCGCTATAGGAACTTCGGTTTTTCCAAAGCGCAAGGATATCCCATGGCCAATGTCGTTGTCGTCGGAGCCCAGTGGGGGGACGAGGGGAAGGGAAAGATCGTTGACTGGCTCAGTGAGCGCGCCGATGTCATCGCGCGCTTTCAGGGCGGTCATAATGCGGGCCATACGCTGGTCATTGATGGCAAGGTCTACAAGCTCAGCCTCTTGCCCTCGGGCATCGTGCGCGGCGGAAAGCTGTCCGTCATTGGCAACGGCGTGGTGGTGGATCCGTGGCATTTGGTCACCGAAATCGACAAATTGCGCGGCCAAGGTGTGGATATCAGCCCCGAGAATCTGATCTTGGCTGAGAATGCCAGCCTGATCCTGCCGATCCATGGCGAGTTGGACCGGGGCCGTGAGGCGCAGACCGGGGTGGCCAAGATTGGCACCACCGGGCGGGGCATTGGTCCGGCCTATGAGGACAAGGTCGGCCGCCGCGCGATCCGGGTGGCCGATATCTTTGACGAGGCGACACTCGACACCCGGATTGGGCGGCTTTTGACACATCACAACGCGCTGCGCTTGGGGCTGGGGTTGGAGCCGGTGGATCCGGTGGCGCTGAAGGCGCAGATTTTGGAAATTGCGCCAAAGATCAAGCCCTATGCCGGGCCGGTCTGGAAGGTGCTGACCGACGCGCGGCGTGCGGGCAAGCGGATCTTGTTCGAAGGCGCGCAAGGCTCCTTGCTGGACATTGATTTTGGGACTTATCCCTATGTCACCTCATCGAACGTGATTGCGGGGCAGGCGGCCACCGGGGTGGGCCTTGGGCCGACGGCGATTGATTTCGTGCTGGGCATCGTCAAGGCCTATACCACGCGCGTGGGCGAAGGCCCGTTCCCGGCGGAGTTGTTTGATGCCGATGGTGAGCGTCTGGGCGAGCGGGGGCACGAGTTTGGCACCGTGACAGGCCGCAAGCGGCGCTGTGGGTGGTTTGATGCGGTGCTGGTGCGCCAGACCTGCGCCACTTCGGGTGTGTCGGGCATCGCGCTGACCAAGCTTGATGTGCTGGACGGGTTCAAGACGCTCAAGATCTGCGTGGGCTATGAGCTGGACGGCAAGCGGATGGATTATCTGCCCACCGCGGCCGACCAACAGGCACGCTGTACGCCCGTCTATGAGGAAATGGACGGCTGGCCGGAAACCACAGCCGGGGCGCGGTCATGGGCGGATCTGCCGGGCGCGGCAATCAAATATGTGCGACGGATTGAGGAGTTGATCCAATGCCCGGTCGCGCTACTTTCGACGTCTCCGGAACGGGACGACACCATTTTGGTGACCGATCCGTTCGCGGATTGATGGTTCTGGTTCCTCCTCGTCGTCTTCGACGCTCGTCGGGGACAACTCCGAGCAGACAAAGCAGTTACACGATGAGGCGGTCATGGCCCTAAGTTACACAACCCGCAAACGGCTTTCCTTGCTGATCCTTCTGGTCGGTATGCCGGCATATGTCGTCTTGGCGGTGACGGTGATGAATGCGTTGCCGCGCCTTCCTTTGTGGGCTGAGGTGCCGGTGTACATTGCGTTGGGCTTTGGCTGGATCTTGCCCTTCAAGGCGGTGTTCTCGGGTATTGGGCAGCCCGCTCCTGACCAGCCAGCCCCGCCTTCGGACGACTGATCCAAAGGGTTGAAATGCAAACAGGTGGGTCAAGCCCAAGGGGCGACCCACCTGCTGTAAGGTCCGGGAGGCAGCCCGGCCTTGGGTTCTTATCCCGCGAGCTTGCGCGCTTCGGCCAGATAGGGCGAGCGGTCGGTCAGCGCAAACATGCCGCGCTTGACCTTGGTGATGCGGCCTTGCCGCAAGAGCGTGCCAAAGCTGCGCAGGAAATCTTCGCGCGCAGTCTGCGCTTGACCGGGCAGGGCAGCGACCTGGCGCAGAACCAATGGGCGCGAGAATTCAGGGCGCTGCAGCACCTCGGCGCAGTAGACAGCGGCGGCCTCAAGAAGATCAGGCAGTGCCTCGGCACCCAGTTGATCGGCGAAATCCTGAAAACTGGTGGCATTCGAGAACAGATTCTCAGCCTCGTCCGGGCTTAGCGTGTCATCTTCGTCAAGGCCGACCTGATAGGTTCCTTGCATTGCGACCTGATGCGGGGCAGCCGCATCCTGGCCGGTCTGGGCGAGATGGGGACGCCGGGGATGCACGGGCATGACCATTCGGGGTGCCGCCAGATCGGTGGCGGTCGATTGGGTTGCAGCAGGGCGGGGTTGATCGATGCGCTGGGCGGAAACCAGTACAAGCGGGGTCGGACGCGCGACCGCGTCGGGCACCGCCGTCGGACGCGGCGTTGTCGCCTCGGCCTGCGGGCGGCGCGGGCGCACCACGCGCTCCAGATCGTTGCGGTAAGGCTCCATGCGGTGTTCGCCCTGCACCACTCGTCCACCGGTGACGGCGCGATCTGCCTCGGTGGCGGCGACGGCGGCTTTGAGATGGGAAATGGCCGACTGGCGGCGTCGGGTTTCCTCGCCCCCCATTTGGGATGCCGCTTGCGCCATCAGGCGACTGACGGCCTCATCCTCTGCGGGCACGTTGATCGGGCGCGGTGTGGTGACAGTGCCTGGTGCCGCAGCGGCGGACACAGGGGTAAGCTTAGGGCTAACCTCAGCAACAACCTTGGGCTGCGCTGCAGGTTTGACCCTGTCCAGCGTGCCGCCCAGTTCCGCTTCCAAAGCGGCGAGTTCGGCTTGCAGCGCCGCTTCGGCCTCGTCCGTAAGAGCGCTGGTCGCGGTGCGCCGGAGATCGGGCTTTGGCTCGATCGCGGCGTCTGCGGTGGGCGTGGCGTCAGGACCGGTTTCAGGCGGTGCGGCACGGCGGATGCGGATGACGCGGGCCCGCGCGCGTGGTGCGGCCTCAGTGGCCGGCTCAATGGGCATCATGGCCGCCGGATCGGCGCCAACTGCAGCCTCGGAATACTGCGCACTTTGATCGCGGTTTTCAATCATCATCGGCGCTTTGTCCGCCGTGATCGCCAGATTGGTGTCGGCTTCGATGTCGCGCAGTGAGTCAAGCGTGAGATCTTCGGTTTCATCCAGATCTTTGGTCTTGCCTGAGGCCGTTGCCGCCCCGATTGCCGCGAGGTTGGCGGCAATGGACGCATCCGCGGGCATTTCTACTGACATGTTCAGGCGCGCCAGCAGCGCGTCGTCTTCCACGTCGGCATGATCCGCCGCCTCAAGCGAAGCGACGTCCTGGGGCATGTCAACCGGTTCGGCGTCAGACAAAGCGGCGGCAGGATCGGAGCTGTCGATTCGCCGATCCTTGGGAAGATCATCGGTGGGTTCGGCAGTTTGGTCGTCAATCTCTTTCGTCAGCCGCGCAAAGTTGATCTCTGCGGCGTGTTCGAATGTCTGATTCTCGTCTTCGATCATGTCCGCCGATGGCGTGATGAGTGCCTGGGCGGGCAGCATAGCCGTCGCCGCAACCGAGGTTGCCTCGACATGGGATATATGGGTGCCAGAGATCAGCGCTTCGGGCACGTCAAAGGCGGCATCCGAAAAGCTGAAGTCGGGCGCAAAGCCGTCATTGGCATCTGCCCGATCGAAAGGCTCGATCTGTGTCGCCGCAAACGCCACGGGGACCGGGTTATCATCAGCATGCTGATCTTCTGTGTACATGTCTTCGATGGCGGCAGGTGCTGTGGCGACGGGCGACTGCGCCGCAGTGGCCAAAACGGTGCTGGACAAGGCGGCACTGGTCAAGATGGCGTGCGAAACCGGCCCGACTTGGGTATGGCGGGCACGAATACGCTGCAAACGAGCGGCGACGCTTTCTGTGCCAGCCTCGGGCAAAGGTGCCGGGGCGTCCAGTAAGGCGGTGCGCGCGACAGGCTCGGTTGGGGGGGCCTCGGCAGCATCGCTGGCCCGCAGAATCACGCCATTGTCTTGAATCTTCGCCTCAACCCGGCGCTGAATCTCGCGTTCGGCGATGCGGTGCAGCATGGCGGCATCGGGAGTGGGCGGTTCAGCCCCAAAATACCGGTCCCCGGCGGCCAGATCACGAAAATACTCTGCAATCGCTTTCATCGTGTTGAAAGGGTCGTCAAACCCCTCCAATGTGCAAGAGAAGGTGCCATAGGAAACGGTTAAGATCTTACTAGCACCGGTCATCAGAGGCGCGCCTTCTGCAATACTTGATCGGCTTAAACTGCCTGTGATCCTGATCGAATCCGTGGACAGATCATGGTGATTTGAAGGATTGATTGTGTCCGAGCAACAGGCATTTGCCGCAATTGAAAGAACAGTATCGGCATGAATCACCCAATTGTCGACTCTTTGCAGGGGGTCACGCTGGTGGGCGGCGGGCCCGTCAGCGCCGCAGCTTTGGCGAGGGCGCGGGCCTTGGCACCAAGGATTGTTGGAGCTGACAGCGGGGCGGATCGGCTGTTGCGGCTGGGGGTGACGCCCGAGGCGGTGATCGGCGATATGGATTCACTGAGTGCGGCCGCGCGGGTGCAGCTGGCGGACCGACTGTTTCCGATTGCCGAACAGGACACTACAGATTTCGACAAGGCGCTGCGGCTGATTGCGGCACCTTTCGTGCTGGGGCTGGGATTCGCAGGCGCGCGCGCCGATCACGGGTTGGCGGTGCTGAACACGCTGGTGCGCCATCCCGAGCGGCGCTGCTTTATCCTTGGCCCCCGCGATGTGATCTTTCTGTGCCCGCCCGAATTGCGGCTGGATCTGCCGCGCGGCACCCGGTTGTCGCTGTTTCCCATGGGGCCCGTGCAAGGCGACAGCGAGGGGCTGCGCTGGCCGCTGTCTGGGCTGGACTTTGCTCCTGACGGTATGATCGGCACCTCAAACGAGACGTCAGGCCCGGTGCGACTGCGCATGCATGCGCCGAAGATGCTGGTGCTGCTGCCGGTCAGACATCTGCAGGCCGCTCTGCACGGATGCGGGCTGCAACCTGCTGCTCACGGTGGATCATGTAAAGGCCCGAGCCCACGATGATCGTGATCCCGATCAAGGTCAGGGTGTTGGGGAAATCCCCAAAGACCAGATAGCCCAAAAGGATGGCTGGCAGGATCTCAAGGTAGTGGATCGGCGCAAGGGTTGAGGCTGGCGTGAACTTCAGCGCCATGGTCATGCACATATGGCTGACCGCCGCCCAGAAGCCGACCCCAAAGAGCCACAGCCACGCCAAGCCCTGCGGCATCACAGGGTCCAGCGTCGGCCAGTGGGTGACATCGGCAATGGCGATGATTGGCAGACAGATCAGACTGCCTGCGATCGAGGTGTGCAATTGCTGCATCACCGGGGGCACGGAACTCGCCATCGCTCGGGTGACCAGCATATAGGCGGCAAAGCAAAAGGCCGACAACAGCGGGAACAGCGCCACAAGCCCGA
>JBILYK010000038.1:0-31760 GCA_044377735.1 Paracoccaceae bacterium
GTCCACCCCGTAGTCCCTGAGAAACTCCACCGTAGTCGCCATCGCGAAACTCCCAACCAATCTCCATCAGGCGTGGCATCGCAGGTCAGGCGAAAATCGGGAAGGTGGGGGCCAAGAAACGCTTACGGTCATGCAGACCTCCTCTTCGGTTTGGCGAGCGAGGCGAGAGGGCTGGCCGGTGAAGGCTGCGGTCTCGCCAGGCCCCGAAGGGCGGGTCAAGTTTAGTCAAATCGTCAAAACGCGAAATTGACGGAAGTTTGACGGAAGTTCGTAGGTATAGTATTGTTTTTATTATATATAAATACTTATGTCATATAGTCATCTCTCTCTAGAGGGAAACTCCGATCGGCTTTCCCCCTGCGAGTGGATGGGGAATAAGGTTTCTTCTAGATGACGGAATGACGGAAGTTTATTGTTCCATTATTTCATGATTTTGACCCCCATCTTCCGTCATTTGACGCTACATTTGACGTTGTCGTAAGTCCTACCCGATACGGTAGACATCAGCGCTGCGCCCTTTGGTCTGGCTGCTAACGCTGATGATCTGTTCACTTTCAATCAGGGTCTGCAGAACCTCCTGGCGCACCCGCAGATCCAGGAACTGGGTTTTGCGAGTCAGATCGCGGCGCTTTATCCCCTTTCCGCCAGCGGCCCGAACGATCTCCAGCACTTTCTTGTGATGCTTTTCGGTGCGGGTAGCCGGGCTCCCTGATCCGCCGCAAGCCAAGTTCCTCTGACAACACCCGTCCTACCATTCGTCCTTGCCTTTCAGCTTGAACAGGGTTGCCCCGGTGGCCCCCTCGCTGCCGCCATACAGTCCCCAGGAGAGCATCTGATGGCGGTTGCTCATCAGATTCATCGAGATCAGCGCGGTTGCAATCTTGCGCCCCTTGGGGATGCGCGGGTCCGTCACGACCAGACTTTCCAGCGCCGAATCCCCTTTCTTCAGCGTCCGCGTGACAACGGCAAAATTGTCGAATGCGTTAGTTTGATCGCGGTTGAGTCATGGGTCATGCTACAGAATATCCCCCATCGACGGTCAAAAGTGCACCCGTCACAAATGCTGCATCCCGCGAGCACAAGAAAGACGCTGGCCCCGCGAGATCGGCAGGTTCCCCCCAGCGGCCCATCGGCGTGCGGTCCTTGATCTGGCGCGTACGCTCGGCGTTTTCGACCACGTCGCGGGTCAGCTTGGTAGCGATGAAACCGGGCGCGATAGCATTCACTCTGATTTCATGCTCTGCCCAAGCCAAGGCCAGCGACCGGGTGAGCGCCACAACAGCCGCCTTTGACGAGGCATAGCCCGGAATGGACGGGGAGCCGAAGAGCGAGAACATCGACGCAATATTCAGAATGCACGCATCGGGTGACGCCTTAAGCTGCGGCAGGGCGGCGTAACACGCCCGCATCGTGCCAGACAGATTGATGTCCACCACCATATCAAACGTTTCGGCCTCGAATTCCTGCCCATATCGCCTGTTCGTTCCAGCGCAATTGACCAGCACGTCGATCCGGGGGAAGCCCTTGATGACGTTGTCGATGGCCCCGTGATCGCTCAGCTCCAGCACTCTCGCGTCCAATCGACCGCCTTTCTTGACCTCATCCACATTTTGAGGACTAGCCCCTGTGACGCAGACCGCAAGACCGTCATCGAAAAGCCGCTCGCCGATTGCGCGGCCAATCCCTGTTGTGCCGCCCACGATAAATGCCGTCCGTTTGCCGTCTGCCATCGTCCGCTCCGTTCCGTTCAAATGTAGTAATGCGACAGCACCTTGCGGATGGCCGCGGCAATCTGGGTGCAATGCGCCAAGGAGATATTCTCGTTCCACCAGAGCAGGATCGTCTGCTTGCAGGCGGCTTCGGCGCGCGGGCATAGCGACGTGGAAAAATCCTGCCGAGTCACGCCCGGCAAGGTAAACGGCCAGCCAGAGGCTCCGAAAGTCTTGTGATCGCGAATGACAGGGTACTGATACAACGGGATCGGCCCGGGGTAGCCCAGAAAACCCTCAATACCTTCAGCCTGCAACGCTTTGGCGATGCCCACGCCATCTGTCTTGAGATGATCAAGGTCAAGCGCGAAAGGAAAGAAGAAGTAGGTCTCATAGCTGTCAGGCAGAGGATCGACATGCCGCAGGCCCGGAACTTGGGAAAGCATTTCCCGCAAGGCATGTCCGGCAGCGCGGCGACGCGAAACCATTTCGGGCAGTTTTTTCAGCTGAGCCAGCCCCACTGCCGCCTGAAGTTCGGTCATATGGTAGTTGGGCGCAAGAAAAAGATGATCACGCCCGCCCCTATCGCGCGGCCATCCCTTATCCATGCAAAGTCGCAATTTGCGGCCGAATTTCTCATCCTCATTGATCAGGACTATACCGCCGTCGCCAGTTGTCATGTGCTTCGATTGCTGGAAACTGAAGCAACCGATATCCCCGATAGTGCCCACCAGACGACCCTTGTACCGGGTCAGATGGGCTTGCGCGCAATCCTCAATGACGAAAAGATCATGAGCGCGGGCGATCTTCATGATCGGGTCCATATCGGCTGGTGCCCCGTAGATATGCGGCACCATGATTGCGCGCGTACGCGGAGTTATCGCCGCCTCGATGGCGGCCGGATCAAGGTTCTGGGTCACGGGGTCGATATCGACAAAGACCGGCACCGCCAGTTGCGCCATGATCGGTATGACCGATCCCATGTCCGACACCGGAGTCACCAGCACTTCATCGCCGGGATCAGGGTTGAGATACAACATCGCAAGATGCAGCGCGGCCGTGCCGCTTGAGCAGGTCACTGCCTGTCTTACCCCGTAAAGCTCGGCAAAGGCACGCTCCAGCTCTGCGACCTTGGTGCCATAGATATAGGCTAGGGTGCCGCTATCGATCACTTCTTTCAGTTGCGCCAGTTCTTCGGCCCCGATAGACCGCCCCGCGCTGCCGCGGACATGGGGAATTGGTGTGGTGATCGCTTTGGGCCCGCCCTGAAGCGCCAGTCCTTCGGTTGCCGCTTGATATCCGTTCACGTTCTTATCCTTTTATCGTCCAAGGCGGGGCTACTAGCGATATGCCGCCGCGCCCGATTCCGTTACCCACCCGGCCGTGAGGTCCCGCCGGATTGCTTCCGGGTCGCGCTTGCGCGCATCCCCGTAGCCGCCTCCGCCAGGGGCGACGACGACGACCTGATCGTCTTCATACACTTTGGCATTCGAGAACTTGGACGCGGAGACCTTTCCGCTGTCCTCGTGGAAGTCCTTCCATTGTTCGCTTCCGCGTCGCTTGATGTGCAGACTTCCGCAGCCGCCGGACTGGCCTTTGAAGAGACCCCAGGGTGCCAATTCCTGCCGGTCGGACATGAACGACAGCGTCAGTTCCTTGGCGAGGCAGGTCATCTTCTTGCGCAGTGCCAGCCCTCCTCGGTACTCGCCGGGACCGCCGGTGTCCGGCACAAATTCGTGCGCGTCGATGCGCCATGGAAAGCGCGTCTCGAACACCTCGACCGGATTGAGCCGCGAGTTGCCGTTCACAGCGTTGCAGGCACTATTGCCGTCCGCATGACTTCTGCCGCCCCAGCCAGGCGTGGAGATGTCGTAGCAGACCACATATTCACCGGTCCGCGGATTGTCGCCGCCGAACAGGAAGTTGGAATGTGTGCCGCCGTCGGTTGCGAACGCGCGCTCCGGTACAGCCGCCGCCAGCGCGCCGATCACGGTGTAGCAGATTCGGATATGGGTCTCCGTGTTGCCACCGACCTCCGGAGCCGGATAGTTCGCGTTCACCACTAGGCCAGGCGGCGCAACCACTCGGATGGGCCGGAAGCATCCGGAGTTCTTTGGGATGCTCGGATCGGTTAGGTGAAGAATCGCGTTGTACGAAGCCGAAAGCGCCACCGAGAGGACGCCGTTGATCGGCCCCTTGGCTTGCTTGTCCGAGCGGCGGAAGTCGACGATTACCTCATCGTCTTGGACAAATACGTCAACAGCGATTTTGTAGCGTCGCTTCTCGATACCATCGTCCTCCATGTAGTCCTCGAAGCTGTAGCAACCGTTCGGGAACTCCCTGAGTTCGGCGCGCATCCGGGTTTCCGAATAGTCGAGCAGGCTGTCTGTCAACTGGACGAAACGGTCGAGGCCAAATTCTTCAATCAGGGCTCTCATGCGAAGCTCGCCGAGCTGAACCGCGCTGATCATGGCGCGAAAATCGCCAAAGTTCTGCCGTGGCGTCCGATAGTTGGCGAGCATAAGGCGCCACACATCCTCGACGTCCTTGCCCCGGCGCAGAATCTTGACCGGTGGCACCCGCAGGCCCTCATGGAAGATTTCTGTCGCTTCCCCGGCAAAGGCGCCTGGAACCATGCCTCCAACTTCAGCCACATGACCGATCGCAACAGAGTAGCCGACGAGCGAGTTGTCGACGAAGACGGGCTGGATAAAGGTGTGCTCTGGCGTGTGCATACCGCCGCGATACGGGTCGTTATGAACGATAACGTCGCCCTCTTCCAGCGTCTCAACCGGGATCTCCTGTGTGATGGTCTGGATGACCAGAGGCAAGCCACCGATCATAGACGGCTGGAAATCGCCGGTGCCGATCAGGTTGCCCTTCGCATCGGCAAGGCCGCATGTGAAGTCGAGGCCTTCGTTGAAGATCGTGGAGTAAGACGTCATCATCAGCGTGATGCCCATCTCCTTGGCGATTTGCACAAGGCGTCCGTCCAGTATGCTCATCTGGACCATGTTTTTGGCGTCTATGCCCTGCATCTTCATTTATCCATCACTAGGCGCTGACGCTGCTGTTCATCGGCCTCAGTTTCATGCTTCCGGTTTGCGAGTTCAGATTCGCGTTTCATGTCCCAGTCGACACACCAGTCCGAGCAGTAACGCTTGTTTACGCCGTCGACGGTCATGCGGATCGGCGACCGGTACAGAAGCACGCCGCAATTGTCGCACTTGGTGTATTCCTCAAGGTAGTAGCCGTTATCGGAGAATTTCACCCTGCCTGCCTTTCAGAAACGTGAAGATTACCATAGTCGTCGACCAAGAGTTCCTGATCCGGATGCACCACCACCACCGACACTGCTTCCTCGATGACCGCCGGCCCGTGGATCATGTCCCCAGCCAACAGTTCTTCGCGGCGATAGATGGGCGTGTCGTGGCGTCCCTCCTCGAATCCGACGGAGCGCATAGCCAACGGCTTCGGTGCTGATGTCGTTTTGGGAAGAGTCGAGACCTGGGGTTTGGAAAGAAGCTTCACCGCCGACACATTGAAGTTGACGATTTCGATGAATTCGCCCGGGATATTGAAACCAAAGCGCTCGTCATGAGCCTTATCAAAGCTTGCCCATAGCTCCTTGGCGTTGGCATCGTCAAAGTCGCTGAAACGCAGCGGCACCGACAACTCATAGTTCTGGCCATGATAGCGCAACTCGACCCGACGCTCGATGGTGATGCCACCCTTGAAGCCCTGGCCTTCAAGCTGCGCAATGCAGTCGGCCTCGAGTTCCTTGAGATGCTGAGTTGCGCGTCCGAAATCCATCCGGTTCGAAGTCATCTGCACCGTTCGCTGCCGGTCGACACGGGCGTCGGTGGCGGTGAAGCCGAAAGCGGAGAATTGGCCCGGATGGATCGGGATGATCGCGCGCGACATCGAAAGGTCCTTCAGAAGATCGCAGGCATGAACCGGACCCGCACCACCAAAGAACATCAACGAAAACTTGTCAGGCGACTCTCCCTTTTCGACGAGGACGCTGCGGATCGCGCCAACCATGTTGTTGTTGACGATCTTAATGATGGCCAGCGCTGCGTCGTCGACGCTCATGTTGAGGCGCTCCGCGAGTCGCTTGACACCGGCACGAGCGCCTTCAATGTCGAGGGTCACGGTCCCCCCGAGGAAGTTGTTCGGGTTAATTCTGCCTAGCACCAGATTGGCGTCGGTGACGGTCGGCTCTGTTCCACCACGGCCGTAGCAGATCGGTCCTGGGCGCGATCGCGCGCTTTCCGGTCCCACACGAAGCAGGCCTCCCTTGTCGATCCAGGCAATTGAACCTCCGCCCGCGCCGATGGTGCGAACGTCAAGCATGGGAACCTGGATGGGGATGCCCCATTCAACCTCGAAATCAGTCGTGAGCGAAGCCTTCCCGTTGACGATCAGGGAGCAGTCGGTGGATGTGCCGCCCATGTCAACGGTGACGAAGTTTTTCTCACCGGTGATGCTGCTGATGAACTGTGCCGCGACGACGCCTCCTGTCGGACCCGAAAGGGTCATTTGGACCGGGGCTTCACAGGCTCCGTTGACAGTCGTCTGCCCTCCGTTTGACTTGGTGACAACGACGCGCGCTGCGCCGACGGCATCGGCGATGCGGCTTTCCAGCTCGCCGAGTTGATCCATCACGATCGGTTTCAAATAGGCGTCCGCGATCGTGGTTGATACCCGCTCGTATTCTTTCCATTTCGGAAGAACGTCATAGGAAATCGAGATTGGCAGACCGGGAAAGCGGGAGCGCAGGTAGTCCCGTGCGCCAATCTCGTGTTGCGGGTTGATGTAGGAGAACAAGAAGCAGAGCGAGATCGCTTCGATGTCGCCCTGCGCCGCAATCCGGTCGGCGACCTCTTTGAGGCTGCCGATATCCAGGGGGACAATAACGTTGCCCTCGCAGTCGACGCGTTCCACCACCTCGAAGCTGTTGGACCGCTGGACGAGCGGCTGCGGCTTGACCCAGCGCGAGTTGAAGTGAAAACGTCGGTTGCCGCGCTGAATGAAGGGAATGTCACGGAATCCCTTCGTCGTCACGAAAGCAACATTTGCGCCGTTTCGTTCCAGAATGGCGTTCGTGGCAATGGTCGTCCCGAGGCGGATACCCGAAATATCCTTTTGATGGGGAAACTGCCTCAGACCATTCAGAATGCCGTCAGACGGGTCGCCGGGCGTGGAGAAGTCCTTCCACACGGTGACTTCACGACTTTCCTCGTTGTAGGCGACGAAGTCGGTGAATGTCCCGCCAACGTCAATACCCAGTATGTATGTCATAGGATCTTGCTTTCGATTGCAATGTGATTTGAACTCGCTAGTGGTCAATCTTCATTTGCGGCGCCAATGCCGGCCATTAGATGGAGCAATTGGCCCTCATCGACTTCTGAACTATGGACGGTCGCTACGACTTTGCCCTGGCGCAAAACCAGAATACGGTCGGCGGTAGAGAGCACGTCGCTCAGCCGATGGCTGATCAGAAGGATGGCGACATTGCTCTGCGGCAGGCGGCGGATCAGATCGAGTACGGGCTGACCGGCGGAAACCGACAAGGCCGCCGTCGGTTCATCCATGATGACCAGCTTGGGCTCGTAGGCGACAGACCGGGCGATCGCCACCATCTGCCGTTGGCCGCCGGAAAGCGCCGTGACCGGCTCCCGCAGACTAGGCAGCTTTACATTAAGCATGGTCAGCAGGTTCTGTGCCTTCGCCATCATCGCGTCGTGGTTTAGCTTGTGAAGACCGACGACCGAGCGCCGGGTTATCTCGCGCCCCAGAAAAATGTTGGCACAGATGTCGAGGTTGTCGCAGAGAGCAAGGTCCTGGTAGACCATCTCGACACCATGGTCACGCGCCCAGGTTGTCGACGAACTCTGCACCAGGCTGCCGCCGATGCGGATCTCGCCCGAGGTAGCGGCTACGTCGCCCGCGATCATCTTGGTGACGGTGGACTTCCCTGCGCCGTTGTCGCCGACAAGCCCGACGATCTCTCCCGGATAGATGTCGAAGTTTACGCCACGGGTCGCCTCGACTGCACCATAATTCTTGCGCAGATCGCGGACCGAAACCGCCGTGGTCGATGTTGCAGAAGTGATCATTTCGGTCTCCTTTGCGCAGCATTGTCGGCCGAGACTGCGACGATGAGCAGGCCACCGGTGATGATCATCTGATAGAAAGTGTCCACGCCAGCGAGACCGAGTCCATTGGTGATGCTCGCCATCAACAGCGCACCGATCACCGCGCCGAGCACTCTGCCCTCGCCTCCGAAAAGACTTGTGCCGCCGATGATCGCCGCGCTGAGCGCGCTCAGGTTGACAAACAGCCCAACATTGGGAGGTCCGGCGTCCAATCTTGAGGTCTGGATGATCGCGGCGATCGCGGTTAGCGCGCCCATAAGACCAAACAGCGCCAGCACCACCCGGTCGACTTTTATGCCAGAGCGCCGAGCAGAAACCGGATTGCCGCCGATGGCATAAACGTAGCGGCCAAAGCGCGTGTTGCGAGCGCTATGCTCCATCACAAAGACGACGAGCGCAAGGAAAGAAAGTGAGTATGGAATGCCATTTCTGGTCGCGAATACCCAGATTGACAACGCGCTGGCACCCAGAGCAAGGCCCAGAATGACCACATTCACTGGTCGGCACTGGTATTGCTGCGATCCCAGCAACCCGGTGTAGGCCCGTATCCAGGTGTACAGGTAGAAAGTGGCAACCAGCAGAATGATAACGAGGCTGATACTCGCAGGAAACTCTCCGTTTGCCACTTCATAGAACGTGTCCCCAGTGCCCGAGAGCGTCTCGGCACCCGAGAACACATAGGCCAGACCACGCAGCCAAGAGAAGCCTGCAAGCGTGATGATGAAGGACGGAATGCCAAGCAGGACTCGCAACCCACCCTGAAGAAGGCCAACCCCAATACCGATAAGGGTAATGATCGCGATCGTAAGGTAGGCGTTGAGCCCCCCCTTCTGCAGCAAGATCATGCTTAGAACGCTGCACAACGCTAGGAGCGAGCCGACCGACAGGTCGATCTCTCGTGCCACAAGCAACCAGCACAATCCCGCCGCAAGTATGGCGGTGATGGTCGCCTGCACGGCCAGGTTGGCGAGGTTGCGCGGGCTGATAAAAACGCCGGTCCAGATATGGAAGCCGATCCAGATCGCTATCGTCGCCCCAATCAGGATGATGATGCGCCAGTTGCTGCGTTCCAGTTCAAGAGACTGCCGCGAGGGCACCTGCACCGTCCCGGCTTGAACAATCGTGGGTGATACTCCGAGCTTATCGTCCACGATCCAGCCCCCATCGACGCAGGCGGACCATGTTGGTTTTGTAAGTCTTTAGCATACAGCAATCCTGTTTGATGGGCACGCCGATCGGGCGCTTGATCAAACTCCGGCGCTGAAAAGCGCCGGAGTTGTCCATGAAGACGCGCTACAGCAGCGCTTCAACCCCTGCGGGCCATTTGTCTTCCGGTATGCCATCCAGCACGGCCTTTACATCGACATAGGCCGGGCTATAGGCCTTAAGATACTCGACCATGTTATCGCGGGTGATGTTGCGGTCCTCGACAGGGACATAGGGCAGCGAGATGCCATTGCCCACGTCGTAACTTTCGGTGATGCCGAGATCCTCGCCCTTCGCCAGCTTCGCGCACAGTTCGCCTGCAATTTTGCCCATCTGGTCGAACAAGGTGAAACTCGACAGGGCCATGTTGCCAAGCAGGATATGGCGGCAACCCTCGATTGTCGCATCTTGGCCGGTCACGAAGACCTTGCCCGCAAGTCCTGCCTTGTCGAGGGCACCGATAACACCGCCCGCCATGCCATCATTGTTGCAAAGGAAACCAGCGATATCGTTGTTGTTGGCCGTCAGTGCGTCTTCTGCCTGACGACGCGCAGTTTCCGGATCCCAACCGTCATGGAACAGGTGGCTGACAACTTTGAGTTCACCCGAGTCGATGAGCGGCTGCATGATATCGAAGTAGCCCTTGGTGATCTCCTCCGCGACCGTGTTTCCGGCCTGACCCGAGGTGATAACCCAGTTGCCCTTGAGTACTCCCGCGTCAAGTGCGGCCTGCGCCGCTTTGTGCCCAACGCCGCGATTGTTGCGCGCCACATATACGTCTACGTCCTGCGAGGGAATTGCGGTATTGTACGCAAGCACGGGTACGCCAGCGCGCTTGGCATTGCGAGCCATGTTGATGCCGGCTTCGGCGACCACCGCAACGATGGCGAGGGCGTCCACCCCAACCGTAAGCAGGTTCTCGACGTCAGCCGTTTGCTGTTCGACCTTGAAGTCGGCTTGGTTGACGACAGGCTCAAATCCGGCAGCCTTCACCGCTTCCTCAAAGCTGGGCCGGTCAAGGTTCTTCCATCTCGGAACGGTGAAGGTTTCCATTGCGAAGCCGATCTTGCCGGTGCCTGCTGCCGAAGCGCTGCGCACCCCGCCCAGCATCGCCACCGTCAACAGGCTAGCGCCCGAACCGAGGATCGCGCGTCTTGTAGTCTTTGAACTTCCGATCATGATCTTCCCTTCTTGCTGCGTGCTGTAACTTGTATCGTTAAAGTTAATGATGGTGCTTTCAATCTGTCAAGCATTCTCGACGTGAGGTGCAAGAAATTGATCATCCCACAATAAACATATATTTTACAATCACTTGTGCCTACACGCGCCGAAACAGCAAGCCCCCCGCCACGTTGCGGGCGGTAACTTGTAAATGTATCGTTACAAGTGATTGGCAGGAGTCCCCCCCAAGCTGTGCCGAGCGTTGGTCCCCACCGTCCTGAACTTCTTCGAGCAAAACGGGAACTTTGCGTGAACGTTTGCAGAGATACGGCCATTCGTGCGCGGCGGAAGATGATTCGCTCATCATGCAGAACGACGTGCAGCATGACGTCAGCCTTGATCGCTTACACGTGGCGGCGTAGCCTAGTCGAGGACACCGCGAAGCATGAACTGGACGATTGGGGTGCAAGGCGCGCCCGGGCTGAAACAGCCTTTTGGGACGAACGGCGGCTTGCAGCGACAAAATGGAACTGGTGTGAATGACTGTCCGCAAAAGGAAAAATCAGATCACGTTGAAAGACGTCGCGGCGGCGGCGGGCGTGTCCGTTATGAGTGTCTCGAACGTGGTCAACGAGCGTTGGGATCTGGTAAGCGAGCGCACGCGGGCAATCATCGAAAATGAGATCAAGCGCCTTAAATACCATCCACAGGTCGCGGGCCGGTCACTGCGGACGGGGCGAACCAACACAATCGGTCTTATTGCGTTGCAAGGCACCGACGACAGCCTACGCTTCAACCGCAGAAGCCAGGCCGCTATCGCGGGATTCCTCGAATCTTCGAGTGGACATGGCTACACCGTATGCCACGTGCTGCGCAGCCACTGCCCGATTGAGACAGCAATCAACTCGCTGCCTCAACGTCTCGACGGCGCGGCTCTGCTGATCGACGAAAGCGTCGAGGTTCGAAAGAAGGACATCGCGGTGCTGTCGAGCCTTGGTATCCCCGTCGTCGAGATTGAAGGATTGCGCCTGCACGATCTCCACGACTGCTGCTCGATCCATGAGAGGTCCACGGCGCAAATCAATGACTTGGCCAGTTTCTTGGCGAAAGAACAACCTAGCAGGGTCTTCTATGTGCAGTTCGGAGCAGAAAGCCGTCGCGCTTTGCGACGGTACAAACTCCTAAAAGCTCATCCGATGCTGAGACATTTCGAATTCGCTGAGCCGATCGACCTAGCCAAATTCCTGGCCAAGACCGCCAGTGGCGCTGGATTTGCGGTGTTCGTTGCGGCAGAGCCGGAACTTTCCGAGGTGATACAAAATTTAGCCCTGGCGGGCCGCCTGGAATTTCTCGACAAGATTTTCTGTCTGGATGCTGAAACGCAGCAAAGTAGCGGAGACCGCTTGATATCCGTTCAAGGTCTGCATTCCGTGGCATTCAGGGTAGGTGCCGTAGCGGGTACGTCGCTCGTGGGTCGACTGTCATCCAGCGCTTTCACCTACCGCGACATTGGTGTCGATTGCCACCTGGTGTTGCCAGATCGCGTGGGGTGGAACATCCGTCGAGGCTTGCGTGTTGTTTGACTCGGATCTTGTGCGTTGAATTTGGCCGAGAAAGCACGTTGGGAGCGCCCACTCGGATAGGCTGATCTCGCGGGGCTGAATTCTCTACGTCATTCAAGCAGTCGACAGAGTGTACTTCGGCCCGGTCTTTAGGTCCTTCGCCGTTACACGCTTCTGTCATGTCGCCTCGCTGGTCGCCACCTGCAAGATGTCTGACGTGAACCCGGTCGACTATCTCGCCGCCACCCTGCGCGCCATCCTCGACGGTCAGCCGCAAAGCGGTATCGAAGACCTTATGCCATGGCGGTTCAATCAGCCGTCAAGCCTCGCCGCATAGGGCCGAAACGTCGCGCTTACGATGCACGAATGGCAGCGATGCGAAAGCTGCGCTCCCGTGGCTTTCAGCGCGGTGAACGGCCGGAGCGAGCCGAGTGCGTTGTCTCAGGCTGCGCATTGACCCGCAGAACTTCGCGCCCTCTTGCTTCCACAGTGCTTCCACGGGTTTTTCAAACGCAAAAGCCGCCCCTTAGGGCGGCGTGTAAGCGTTTGGTAACGCGTATAAAACTGGTTGCGGGGACAGGATTTGAACCTGTGACCTTCAGGTTATGAGCCTACCCCAGCGCACCTCATGAAACTCAGCGTAATCAACACGTTACCTCGCAACCCTCTGAAATCACGCAGTTTCCATCCCGACGCTGACCGTCATTCACCGTGTTTCATAGGCGCAATCCGATCTAACCCGGCGTATCTCGGTTGAGGTGGCGTTGAGGTACACAACGAAGATCGTCACTAGGCAAAACTAGCGTACCGAATCTCGCGCTCAACACATGTGTAAATCGATGGAGCCCAGTAGTATCCGTAGGGGTACTGAGCCGCACTCGCGCTCGCAATTCGTGCATCGACATTGGCATGGCTCTCTGCGGGCAACACTGCATGAAGCTGTCGCTTGATCTCTTCGCCTAGGTCTGTGGGCACCGCATCATCGACGCGATGGTAGATGGCGCCTAATCGGCGGCCTATTTCCAACACGTTGCTTTCCGAGATTGGCATAACCGCGAGTGTCTTGAGTCGCGTTGCGACCCGCGCGCACAAAGTCTTGACTGCTGTCCAGCCATCCTCAGTATGTTTTGACGGCTCGACGACAATTTCCAAGATCTGATTCAAGCCAGACGAAATGGCGTCCGCGTCAGCCTGTGGGAGCAGTTGCTGCGAACGTTGCTCGATAAGCCGGATGATGACCGGGACGTTTTCGGGATCCGCATTTGCCATCGATCCAAACTCGCCAAGCGTTAGTTCGATGTATTCCCAAACATAGGGACCGTAGTAGCCGAGTTCCAGCGCTGCCAAGAGGCGGTCCCGATCTGTCGTCACTGCGGACGGTAGTTGAATCGTTGGGTAGTGCAGTTTAAACACGGCCGGATTGAGTGCTAGACCGCCGATGACATCCTCCCAGAAGAGGAGGGACACGGCGAATTTGCCAGCGGCCACTCTGGCATCCGAATGCAGTCTGACCTGCTGCTGCAGTTTCGAATCATGGTCGTTCGTCGACGCTACATACAGCGTATTCAAGGCTGGCTGGAACGCTTCAGCGTTCTCAGCCTCCTCCTTAACAGTCGCCAAGGTCAGCGCTGCGGCGTAGCGCTTGCACTGGATACCTACCCGCCTGCCAATGTCATCAGTACCGAAGACGTCGACGCCTTGCTGCGCCTGGCCTGGGCGCCCATTCTTCTGAAGGGAAGGTGCCTTCCAGCGCAGACGCTGCGCATCAAGAACCATTGACTCGAAATCTTGCCAATTTTTCGGCTTGGGCAGATCGAGGGAAAGCACCGAAGGCATGACGTCAATCTCCAACTACCTGGAGACCGCTGCGCAATACGCCGACAGGCATAGGCGGGACATCCGTGGCCTTCAGGACGCTCGTGGCGCCTTCGGGCCCAAGGTCGATATCGTATCTGCGACCAGGCTCGCCGCTAGTGCTGACCAGCCGTCGACAAAGCAGATCCGCTAGCGCCGTGTCCTCGACCGCACAGATGATCTGGCGGTGATCGAGGCGAAGCGCGGCAAGCACCTCAACGAGATGAAGCGCGCGGAAATCGTCGATATGCTGGACCGGATCATCTAGCAGGAGGGAGCGCAACGGAGTCCAAGCGCGGGCCAAATGCACTGACAGCAAGAATGCCAGGCCCGCCGCACGCCGCTGTCCGGAGCTGAAAACGAATTGAGGGTTCAGCCCGTCGCCCACCTTCAGGCTGAGAAAGCGTTTGACATCGCCGCGAATGCTGTAATCGATCGTCCGCCAGTCGGCATGCGGCCTCAGACGCTGATAGAGTTCATTTAGCAAGGGGCTGATCTGTGCCAGCCTTTCGTCGATAATTTCGGCACTGACCCGTTTGACCGCCCTCTCAATCTCACGGGCGCTGGTCACGGCGGCTTGCGATTCACTGACGGCGGCGGCGAGCTTGTTGATCTCCTCGCGCAGCCCTTCGATGTTTTTCTCGATCGAGGCCACGCGGGAAACCGATTGGGACGCGTCGAGGACTATTAGCGCACGTTCAAGGTTGATCAGCCTGTCTCGTTCAGCTTCGAGATAAGCTGAGAGCTTCTCCGGGGTATTGACAAAGCGAGGGTCGAGCCTCCAGCGCTCAAGGAAGGCCACATGGGCCTGCTCGGCAGTACGCAATGTGCTTTCTTCGGCCTGGTGGGCCGCAACCTCGGCTTCCGCCATTTTAAAGGCTGCAAACGCTTCGCGCGCCTCGTCGTTGGCGGCAGCCAGTCTTCGGCGCGCTTCCTGGACACCGGACGCGAGGCTCGAAACCCGCCGACGCGCTGCTTCCAGACCGGCAGCGAACTCGGCGGAGGAGCGTTGGGCGGCGCAAAGCGGACAACGCTCGTCATGGATGCCGAGGCGTTCGCCATGCTCGACCAAAGCAGCGAGCGAGGCCGCCACCGCGTCCGCGTCCTCTTCCCGGGCCAGCAGCGCCTCGGCTCCTTCGACCGCCGCAATTGCTCGGTCTTTTGCCTCGCGCGTCTTTTCAAGCTCGGCTATCGCACTTTCACGCGCAGCTGCCGCGTCGGGCGCAGTGAACGCCCTCTGGAGCGCAAGTAGCTCTTGCCCTGCTTCGACCGCATCTGCAACTCGTGCGGCCCGCGCCCGCCCGTCGGCAAGCGCGCCTCGAGCGGCCTCGATTCGAGCGGCGATGTCCGTCGGCGCTTCGGGTACGGCGGCGACTACGGTCGTGAGGGCGGCCGAGACATCGCCAGTGCGGCTGAGCGTGGCCTGGATCTCGGATTGTTGTGTCAGTCGTTCGCCCAACCGACTGCGTGCGGTTTCATAGGCGGCTTCGATGCGGGTGTGAGCGGCGTCGGCCGCAGTGACGACCTCCCTCGCTTTTGCCGCCGCCTCGGACCCTTCAAGGGCACCAAGCGCCGAACGCACGAGGTCGAAGCGCTCGGTCTCAGACAGGTCGAGGCTGAGGGCAGCGATCCATTCGTCGCGAATGATGGAGGTGCGTGTAAGTTGGCGCAGCGCGTCCTCGGGGGCGGACGCGCTGCATAATACCGCGTGGATTTCCTCCGGCAACCGATCGGCGCCGCCTTCACGCGTACGCGTGATCGTGAATGGCTCTCCGTCGTCTCGGATGAAGGAGGCGGTAACGTAGTGGGCCTGCGGCTTGCCTTCGCCCCGCCACCAGAGATAGTCGGCAAGGCTCTCCTTGGCGGATTTTTCGACCGCGTATTTCTCGATCAGGCCGGTGATAGCGAACTCGACCGCATCGCACAGGGTACTTTTGCCTACGCCGTTACGGCCGGTGATGACGGTAAAGCCCTTACCGAAATCGATCTTGACCTTGTCCCGGAAACCCCGGAAGCCGCAGACTTCAACATAGTCGAGCTTCATGATTTGGCTCCCAGGATGCGGGCAACATCGGCTGCGGGCGTGTCGTTGAGGAAGGCCATCATGGCGTCGGGTGAAACATCCTTCAGTCGAACACGGAGGCGCTCTTCGAAGTTAGATGCGCTGAGCACAGGTTGCGCGCGGATTCCCATCAGGGGGAGTAGCGCCCGCTCGAGGTCTTCTGCAGTCGTGATCCCCGCCCGGGCGATCTTTCGGGTGAGCGTGAAGTCCTCCTCAATCCGCTCGATGGCGCGGGCCAGCGACGGTGCGCGCTCTTGCGTGAGGAAAACGGAATAGACATTCCATGCCTTTGGCCCCGCTCCCCGAAGTGAGGCGGCGTGGCGCGCTAAGGCGGCTCTCTGGCTGGCCTGCCAAAAGCTAATAAGCGCGTCGGCGCTGTCAAAAACATGGATGAAGCCCATGATGGCAACGCTCTCAAAACAGGTCACCGCACCGTTCTTGCCGGACCAGGACCAAGTTTCATACTGGGCGTTGCGGAGCGCGATTTCGGCTTGGGTAGAGATATCCATCAGATGTTCAGCTCCGCTCGTGCGCCATTGAGGTCGAACCAGTCACCGGCCGCATCGGGTCGTATAAGGTCGCCGCTTGTTCCTCCTCGGACGACATTACCAGGCAGCCCGAGATCTGTCGCGCCCACGGCGACGACTATGTCGGAGGTGATGGCGACCGGCGGTTCGATGAACTTCGTTCTCAGCGACCCGAGTATCGCTGAGGCGCCATTGATTACTCTGACGCTGCGACCGTTCAGGTCGTAGCCGTCCGGGCGTTGGGTCGCACCGGCTTGGCGCAGCAGGAGGTGGAAAAATCCTAATGACTCGACATTGCCGGGGCGGATGAGCGTGGCCGGTTGTAGTGCGGGGACACCTTCCGCATCCCTGCGCAGCCCATAGAGGGTCTCGCTGTCATATGCGGTGATGTTGAGCCAGTCCGGGTTGCATTGAATGCCCGTTGTTTCCTCGAACACGGCTTGGCCCGCAGCCAGAACTTGGCGCAGGTAGTTCATAGAGA
This sequence comes from Paracoccaceae bacterium, assembly GCA_044377735.1. Taxonomy (GTDB): domain Bacteria; phylum Pseudomonadota; class Alphaproteobacteria; order Rhodobacterales; family Rhodobacteraceae; genus Tabrizicola_A. The sequence continues at coordinate 16,724 of JBILYK010000038.1, forward strand.
ACGCCCGTCGCAGCTCATCAAGGACAACCGCACCGGACTCGCGAACATGCTCGAATTGAACGTTCTGAGCATGAGCGATCTGCCAGAGCTGCGGCGCTTTCGCTTGCAGCGCTTCAGTTGGCGAAAGGTCGACGACGGTAACGGAAAGCGGATGGACGTCGAGCAGCGCGCCGCCGATCACGGCGTTAAGATATTGCCAATCCGACCAAAATCCGACGACAAGAAGATCCTTCATGCGCAGATTGGCCGCCATCCAGGTCTTGCTGCGCTCGATGCGGGCCGAAATGACAGGATCTACGAGTTGGGAGGGCGCCCAGACAGTCGAGGTGGGGTCGCGCTGCGCACAACCGTGAAACTTCAGAAGAGGCGCCTGGCGCGTCGCATCGACGTTGGCCTCGTCGCCGTCAAGGGAACCGCGGAAGGCGGCGCCGTAATCCCAGGCCCTGCGCTCAATGAGGATGTCGTAGTTGCTGGATATGCCGGCGACGGCTGCCCGCGTGAGCAGAAAGTCCGCGATGGCGGCATGACCAGGGTTGTACGGCCGCGCAAAGGCGGGCCAAGGCACCAGATGCTCAATGAACACGGACTGAAGCGTGTTTGCGGCCGCGAAATGCTCGGCCAGCGCTTCAAGATTGTCACGTAGCCCGACGTCGCACGCAGGATCGACCTCGAGTCGGTATTTGTCGAAGCAGCGCTCCGCCACGGTTTTGGCCGAAGGCAGACTGCTGGGCGGTGCCATCGAGAGTCCTGCCCCACATACCACTAGAAGGCGTCCGGCATTCATAGATGCGAGTAGTCGCGCTAGAATTTCCGGGCTCAAACTACTTTCTCCCAACTGCAAACCGCTATTGCAACCGGATCAGAAACTACCGGCAGATGTTCTCTTCGTCACGATGTAAACGATTTTCGCACTAATTCAGATTAGTCCTTTCTTGAATGCCCGCGGTCAAGAGCTGCCGGTCAGCAACTACCCCCCAACCCGCGATTCCTGTTCGCCGCAGCGAATCCCCGTTCTCATGGCGCCCGATGCGGCATTTGCTTCTTGGCATGGGGTGGCGCCCCATCCGCAAATGACCGCCACCCTGCGCCACCCCGCCACCCCTGTCGTCGTGCATCGCTTGCCTGGGGCACGAATCCACGCCTCATGGGATGACGACAGGAGGGTGAGTTGCATGGTCAACCGATTGCGCTTGAACGAGAAATCCGTCCGCGAGGCCGAACCGGCCAAGGGGCGGGACTATCAGATCTTCGATACCGAGGTGCGCGGTTTCGCCGTGTGCATATATCGATCCGGCAGCCGGGCCTTCACCATCGACTATCGCCATGCCGGGCGACAGCGGCGGATGACCATCGGGCGCTGGCCGGAATGGTCGACCACAGCGGCGCGGGAACGGGCCAAGGAACTGCGGCGCGAGATCGACGCCGGGGGCGATCCGCTGGGGCAGAAGGAGACCGGGCGCGATGCCCCGCGGTTCAAGGATCTGATCGAACGCTACACCGAGGTGCATCTTCCGCACCTTTCCGCCCTGAACGCCTCCGACCAGAAATCGATGCTGGCGAAGATGGTGGCCCCGGACTGGGGCAACAAACTGGTGACGGAAATCACCCCTTATGATGTGGAAAAGCTGCTGAACAAGGTGGCGGCGGGGCGGGCTCGGCCATCGAAGGCCAAGCCGAACAACCGGGCTAGGAAGCTTCAGGGGCCAAAGCCCACGCCCGTGCGCGCCAATCGGACCGGTGAAGTGCTGCGCAAGATGTTCACCTTCGCCGTCAGCTGGGGCTGGCGCGATGACAATCCGGCGTCCAGTTTCCGCCGCCGGATCGAGAACCCGCGCGAACGGTTCCTGTGCCATGAGGAAATCCGCAAGCTTGCCGAGGCGCTGGAGGCGGCGGAGGATCGCCGCGCGGCCGACATCCTCCGGCTCTGTATGCTGACCGGGGCGCGGGTGGGCGAGGTCCGACAGGCCCGGTTCGAACATTTCAACCTCGAACATCTTAGCTGGTCCAAGCCCGCCGCCATGACCAAGCAGCGCAAGATCCACCGCCTACCGATCTCTGACGAAGCTGCGGCCATCGTGCGCCAACGCCAGTTGTTGGTGCCCCGGGGCTGCACACTGCTCTTCCCCGGTGACACGCCCGGTCAGCCGGTGAAGGAAATCCGCCGGTTCTGGGCGGGGATCCAGAAGACGGTCGGGATCCCGGATGTGCGGATCCACGACTTGCGCCACACCTTTGCGTCTCTGCTGGTCAGCGGTGGCGCCTCGCTGGAAATGATCGGCAAACTGCTCGGCCACAGCCAGATGCAGACCACCCAGCGCTATGCACACCTGATGGACTCGCCGCTGCGCGCCGGGGTCGATGCCGTGGCCAGCGCCTTCCGACCCCGGCCAAAGTTGGTGCATGATGCGGGTGAGGCGCGGAAGTCGGCCTGAACGACCCCCGCGCCCATTGCTGTCATCATGCCGATGATCAGCAGGATCCCCGCAGCGCCTTCCAGATCGGAGTGAGCCTGCGGCGGATCGTGCGTTCATCGGGCACTTCGCCGCCATCGCCGTTGGCGACAAACCATTCCTGCACCTCGCCCAGCCATTCGGCCTGCGTCGCGGGCAGACCCTGATCGTGGATCCGCACCATCAGGGCGATGTACATCCCGTCCCAGTCATAGCGGGCGGTCGACCCGATGTGTGCGGCCGGGCGGCGCAGCAGATCGCAGTCCGTCTCAAACCTATGCACATCCTTCGCCATGATCAGCAGATCGGCCAGCGTGACGGTGATCCCTGTCGGATGATCGGGCAATTCGATCCATTCCGTCTGGTTCAAAGGTCGAACTTGCCAGAGCCTACTGACGGTCGGACCCGTGCCGCAACGGCGAAACATCTGCAGGATGTCCGTAACCAGCACGGCGACGAAGCCTGCGATCTTGCGCAAACCGGGAATGCTGGGTGCGATTGCCGTGACGATGTCGAACCTGCCCGCGGAGGCCCAGCCCGCAATATCGGCCAGCGTGCAGTCCCAGCGGGCTGCGGCTTCGTGAAGGGTAAAATACTCTCGGGGTGGCAGTGCCATGCCTCAACTCCTTGTTCTTGTGATTTTGAAACAGGCCAGCGAACCGCGCTCCGGATGGAGGCAGCCTCAGGCCTGGTGGTCGGGAAATGTGGGGTCAGCCGCGCTGGTAATCTGCGGCTGCGTGCGACTGGGGAAAGATCAGGCGCAGTTCAAAAATGATCTCAGCCATCCCTGTCCCCCCTCTCCTGTCGGCCCTGCGAAACGACTCGCCCGACGGATGTAATCGCCCTTCCCTGGCGGGCGCAATCCAACTCCCCGCTTGACAGGGGGGCATGCGCGGCGACTCGGCAGGTGACCGAAGCACATCTTCGAAAACATCAATAAAACAAGGGGTGGCACTGGTCGCGACAAATGAGCGCCACCCTGCGCCACCCCGCCACCCCTGCCGATCTGCTCTCGGTTCCTGACGACGACGGCCCATCCCGGGCGGCGATCAGGAGGCAGGCATGATTCAACCACAGACTGAACCGGAAACCGGCGGCGGCGCACTGCTCGCGGGCTGGATCACCCGCAAGGCGCTGGCCGACGCGCTGAGCGTGACAGTCGACACCCTGGGGCGCTGGGAGGCCCGGCGCTTCGGCCCGCCCTGCGTGCGCGCCGGGCGCATGGTGCTCTACCGGCGCCGGGCGGTGCAGGACTGGTTGGCCACACAGGAGATGCCGCGCGCAAAAGTGGCCGGAGGGCGGAAATGACCTGCCTTGCCATGACGACACCCTGCTCCATTCGCCAGATTGTGCCCCTCGTCAGCGTCGACCAGTGGCGCCGCGACCGGCTGATCGAGGCCCGCAGCATCCTTGCCGACGCGACCCGGCACCCTTCCTCCCTCGTGATCATCGCCGCGCGGGTCGTCATCGGCCTGACCGGCGATGCCGCTGAATGTGCCGAAGCCATCGACCTGGCTCGCGAACGCGATCCCCGGCCGCTCCATGCCGTCTCTGCTGTCGCGTTCCAGAACGGTGGTGCCGCGTGAACCGCCGCAGCACCCCCGAGGCCGATGCCCAGCGCGCCATTGTCCAGGCCCTGCGCTTTGCGCTCCCTCGCGATGCCATCGTCCATCATTGCGCCAATGAGGTCACCGAGGCCGGGCCCCGAGGTGCACGCCGTCAGGCGATCCTCGTCGGCATGGGCGTCCATGCCGGTTTTGCCGACCTGATCGTAATCTCCGGCGGCCGTGTCCTCTTTCTCGAGGTCAAAAGCCAGACCGGCCGGTTGCGCAAATCGCAGGAGGTCTTCCGCGACACCGTCGTCTCGCAGGGTTTCGGCTGGGCGCTGGTGCGGTCGGTCGATGACGCGCTGGGCGCTCTGGCTGATCACGGATTCACCAGCCGCGTGCAGCTTCCGGTCCGGAGGGCTGCGCCATGAGCCACAAGGCCACCCTCTGGGCCATCGAACAGCGCGGGCTGAAGCCCACGACAAAGATCGTGCTCTGGCATCTCTGCGACCGCTTCAACCCTGACTTTGGCTGCTTCCCCTCGCAGGCGCGGCTGGCCCATGATTGCGAGATCAGCCGATCCACCCTGAACGACCATCTCGACCGGCTGGAGGCGGCAAAACTGCTGCGGCGCGTACCGCGCGTCGATCCGGTCACCAAACGCCAGATGCCGACGCGCTACATCTTGGGGTTTGAGGATGTTTGCGCACTTCATGATCCCGAGCCGTGTCCGGAAACCGGACATGGGGATTGGCCGATTCCTTGTGGTGAGGCATTTGCGCAAGGCACCGACAATCCGGCCGACCCGTCTCCGGATATCGGACACGGAAATCCACCCAAAGCCGTGTCCGGATTTTGCCCCGACCCGTGGCCGGAAAATGGCCAAAGCCGTGTCCGAAATCCGGACACTAACCTTGTAAGAGAACCCTTAAGAAAACCTGTAAAGGAGGAGGAGGGCGCGCAAGCCTGCGCGGCGATCTCTGATCAGTTTTTCGGGGAAGTGCTGGCTGCGCTGGGCCTCGATGCCACCGCTCTGCCCGGCTGGTGGCAAGGCTGGCCGCCGCGACTGCACGTCCAACGCTGGTGCGACGAGCTGGGGCTGACGGAGGCGGAAATCGTCGCCGCAGCCGAGGCATCCCGCCAGGAACACCCCGAACCGCCCGATGGGCCGAAGGCGCTGGACCGCGCCATGCAGCGTGCCGCCAAGCGCAAGGTCGAAGCTGCCGGGCAGAACCGTCGGAAGCGCAAGTCCGAACCGGCACCAGCGGCAAAGCCGATCACCGACCTCCCCGCCTTCTACGCCAAGATCGTCAACGCGGACGGATACCTGCCGGTCAGCGCGATCAGCAACACCATGCGCGATGCCATGCTGGGCCGAGGGCTTGTTACGGCCGAACGCCTGCGCGAGCGGGGGATCCGGTGAATGGCATGGTGTCACGTCCCCGGCACGGATTGTCCCTCTGCGCAGGCGGCGGAGGCCTTGATCTGGGCCTCATGCTGGCCGAACCCGGATTTCACACTCGGGCATTTGTCGAATGGGAGGATTGGCCACGTGCCGTCCTCATCACAGCCCAGCGCGCCGGGTATTTCGCCCCGGCGCCAATCTGGGATGACCTGCGCAGCTTCGATGCCCGGCCGTTTCGTGGGGCCTTCGACATCGTCCTCGCCGGATATCCCTGCCAGCCCTTCAGTGCCGCTGGCAAACGGGGTGGCGCCGATGATCCCCGCCACCTCTGGCCAGATGTCGCCCGCGTCATCGGCGAATGTTCCCCCGAATGGGTCTTCCTGGAAAACGTGCCCGGTCACGTCACCCTCGGCCTTGAAACCGTCCTGCGAGAGCTTTGGGGCATGGGCTACACGCCTGCGGCGGGTCTGTTCTCGGCGGCAGAAGTCGGCGCGCCGCACCAGCGGCTGCGCATCTTCATCCTGGCCCACACCGATGAGCCTGCATCCGGGCACTGCAAGCTACAACCCCGCTGGGAACAGCGACTTCACCCGCAAGGCCGAGGCGCTGGCGTTGGGCATCACCAACTGGTCGACGCCGAAGGCGACGGACGGGGCGAAGGGTGGGCCGGGCCAGAGCTATGGCTCGGGAGGGATGCCGCCCCTGCCAGCTCAGGCAGCACAATGGCAAACGCCGATGGCCGACGATCAGATGGATCGGCTGCGGGGCAAGATCAACAGTCGGGGCGAACCCAAGCTATCGGCGCAGGCGCTGCAATGGCCCACTCCAGCCGCACAGAACTGGAAGGGCTCCAGCGAGGCCAGCGTGACCCGGGCCGATGGCAAATCCCGGATGGATATCCTGCATTACCGAGCGGAACAGGGCTTCACCCACCCGGACCCGGCGATCATGTCGGATGGGCGGCGGTCCTCGCATCATGCCCCGATCTCGCGCCCGCTATGGGCTTCGATGATTGCCTCGCATGGGCGCGTCGTCTCGCGGCGGATCCTGAAGGGCCGATCACGACGGCGGCTGAACCCGCTCTTCGTCCGATGGCTGATGGGCTGGCCTATCGGGCACGCGCTCTGCGCCTGCTCGGCAACGGAGTTCACCCTCTGGCAGCAGCACATGCGTGGCGCTCTCTCGCATCTGCCCATGGCCTCGGGCCCGTGGATCTGGCGGCCGGAAACCCAATCCCAGCGCCCCGCGCAAATGACCCTGTTTGAGGGAATGCTGCCATGAGCATGCAGGGTCGGATCAGCCGCGCGGGCGGCACGAAGATCAAGCGCGCGCTAGCCGTCCAGGCGGCGCTGGAATGGGCGTTCCGCGTGGAGCAGGCGCAACTGGAACTCCCGCCGCCAAAAGGCGTGACGGAGGAAGGCTTCGGCTTTGGCCTCGAATACGTCCTGCTGCAACGCGCCATGCTTGGCTGCAAGGTCGACGGCGGTCAGCACAAGATGGGCAGTTACACCCATCCCGATGCTGAGGTGATCGCCGCCACCGTCGCAGGCATGCCCGACAGCCTCGGCGGCATCCGCATGGCGATCCAGATGGCCGAACTGGCGCGCGCTGGAATGACCCCGGACTGGATGCCAGGCGTCGTCCCGCGTTGCGTCCCGATGGAAACCAAGAACAACCAGCATGGTGAGCGGGCGACGACCATCATCGTCGGCACCGAACGGGTGAAAACGCGCGGCAAGTGGCGAACGGTCGAGTTGTTAGCTTGCCCAGTCACTTGGCGGCCGCATCCAGAACAGATCGCATCCGCCCGACGCTGCTACGAGGATTGGTGGCAGGCACTGGACTGGGTGCGGGATGGGATGCTGGCGGGCGGCATGCTTCGTGAGGTCGAAGTGACAACGGCGATGCCGAAAGTGCGGCCATGGCTGGCTTCATCGCGCAAATAGCCGCCTTTCCAATGTGATACTCCTGCAGATCGGTCAAATCTGTTCCGGTATACAGCGCAGCTTTGGCTTGATTGCAATGCTATCACTGCCTATCTTCGGTCCTGCAACCGGAGGGCACCATGGCCAGTATCACGATTCGCAATCTCGACGACGATGTAAAGCGCCGCCTGCGCGTACGCGCGGCCGAGCATGGCCGCTCGATGGAGGAAGAGGCGCGCGACATCCTGCGGCAGGTTGTCGGCCAGCCCAGCGCCCCGAAGAACCTCGGCCATGCAATCCATGCCCGGTTCGCAGCGGTGGGCGGCATCGACCTGCCACCAACAAAGCGCAGCGCGATGCGGCCCACACCGGACTTCGAGTGATCAATGATCCTCCTCGATACCAACGTGATATCCGAACTGATGCGCGCGGAACCAGCGCAGAATGTGCTGGGCTGGTTTGGCGACCATGACGCAGGCGATCTGTTCATCTCCGCGGTCACCGAGGCGGAACTGCGCACCGGCGTCGCGATCCTTCCCGATGGCCAGCGCCGCGATCGGCTGCAACTGGCCATCGACGCGATGATCGATCAGGATTTCCAAGGCCGCATCCTGCCCTTCGATAGCCTTGCTGCCAAAGTCTACGCCGAGATTGCGGCCCAGCGCCGCGCTGTAGGCCGACCCATTGCCGAGGCCGACTGCCAGATCGCCGCCATCGCCCGCGCCACAGATGCCCCCATTGCCACCCGCAACGTCAAGGATTTTGACGGCTGCGGCGTTCGCGTGATTAACCCCTGGAATGCCGAATGAACGCCGTAGAGATTGAACAGGCCATTTCCGAACTGGCCGAAAAACCCTTTGACCGGCAGGAATTCCCTTTCCAGTTCCTTGAGGCTTTCGGAAACAAGGATACCACCCTTAAACGCCTGCGCACCGGCGTGTCGAACAAATCCGACCTCGGTGGCGTGCTGCAGACCAACAACATCCACATTGCGACCTGCGCGCCCGGGCAGACCTCGGCCACCATCGCTGCTCTGCGCAGCAGCCCCGCCACGACTAAGGGCAAGGCCCGCTTCATCCTGGCCACCGATGGCGAGACGCTGGAGGCCGAAGACCTCACCTCTGACGACCCGCCCGTCGCTTGCGCCTATCCCGATTTCCACGACCACTTTGGCTTCTTCCTGCCGCTGGCGGGCATCACCACCGTCAAGCAGATCCGCGAAAGCGCCTTTGACATCAAGGCGACTGGCCGCCTGAACCGGCTTTATGTCGAGCTGCTCAAGGACAACCCCGAATGGGGCACCGAGGCGCGCCGCCATGACATGAACCACTTCATGGCGCGGCTAATCTTTTGCTTCTTCGCCGAAGACACCGGCATCTTCAACGGCGGCACCCTGTTCACCACCACCGTCAGCCAGTTCAGCGACCCGGCCAGCACCAACACCCACTGGGTCATCAGCGAAATTTTCCGCGCGATGAACACCAGCCTTCCCGCCCGCCCCACGGCCGACCTACGCAACTGGGCCAACGCCTTTCCCTACGTGAACGGCGGTCTCTTCTCGGGCGACACGGACGTGCCGCGCTTTTCCAAGATCGCGCGCAGCTACCTTCTGCACATCGGCAGCCTCGACTGGACCAAGATCAACCCTGACATCTTCGGCTCCATGATCCAAGCCGTGGCCGACGAGGGCGAGCGGTCTGCGCTGGGCATGCACTACACCTCCGTGCCGAACATCCTGAAGGTGCTGAACCCGCTGTTCCTCGATGACCTGCGCGCGCAGTTGGAGGAGGCGGGCGACAACCCCCGCAAACTGCTGAACCTCCGTAACCGCATGGCCAAGATCAGGGTGTTCGACCCCGCCTGCGGATCAGGCAATTTCCTTGTCATTGCCTACAAGGAAATGCGGGCGATTGAGGCGGTCATCAACCAGCGCCGGGGCGAGGCTGACGCCAAGACCGCCATCCCCAAAACCAACTTCCGCGGGATCGAGCTGCGCGACTTTGCCGCCGAAATCGCCCGTCTGGCGCTGATCATCGCCGAGTTCCAGTGCGACGTGACCTATCGCGGCGAGGTGCAGGCGCGGGCCGAGTTCCTGCCACTGAACGCGCAGAACTGGATCACCCAAGGCAACGCCCTGCGGCTGGATTGGCTGTCGGTCTGTCCGCCCACGGGGACGGGGGTGCGGTATCACGCCGAGGATCTGTTCCACACGCCGCTGGATCAGGCGCAGATCGATTTTGAGAATGAGGGCGGGGAGACCTATATTTGCGGGAATCCGCCTTACATCTGGGCGAACAATCAGACGCCTGAGCAGAAACAGGAAATATCTGACATTCAGGGTCGCTTTAAAAGGCAGTTCAAGGGAATGGACTACGTGGCAGGTTGGTTCTATAAATATGTCCTGTACTCTAGGGCAACGATGGCAGATTCAGCATTCGTCGCCACAAACTCCATAACCCAAGGTGAGCAGGTTGACCCCCTCTGGTCTGAAATTCTCACAGAAGGGTGTGTGATTTCTTTCGCGCACCGTTCTTTTAAATGGCAGAATTTAGCTTCGAACAACGCAGGTGTATCTGTTGTAATCGTTGGGTTGACCCGGCAACCGGGAAAAAAGCGACGCATTTTTGAAGGATCTGCGCTAACAATTTCGCATAACATATCTCCCTACTTGCTACCAATGGATGATGTATGGGTGAAACCCACTGCTCAAGTGCTGAGCGGAATGCAGCCACTTTCCTACGGGAGCAAATCTGTCTGCGGCGGCGGCCTCGTTCTAGAAGTTGATGATGCGCGAGAACTGCTGAGGTCAGCGCCAGAGGCGGAGAAATTCTTGAAGTTCTTCGTTGGCTCTGAGGAGATTGCTTCCGGAAAACTGCGTGGTTGCCTCTGGATCGAAGACTCTGAAGCGGTGGAGGCCGCCAAAATTGACTTGATCCAACGCAGGCTTCAAATTGTTAGGTCCAGTCGCTTAAGTAGTAAAAAGAAGCAAACGCGTGATTTCGCGCAGTTTCCACATCGCTTTGTCGAGCGGCGGCGTAGCGCTGGGGATGTTATCGCGCTTCCCTGTGTTTCCTCGGAGAGTAGAAACTATCTCACGCCGGTTTATCTGCCTGACAACTACGTTGTTTCCAATCGTTGCTTCGCAGCCTTCAATGCCAGCCCGTGGTATATTGGGATTCTGTCGTCTCGATTGCATTGGTTGTGGTGTGAAACCACGAGTGGAAAGCTGGAAACTCGACTCAATTATTCCAACACCATGACTTGGAACACCTTCCCCGTCCCCCCCCTGACCGAAAAGAACAAAGCCGACCTGACCGCCTGCACCGAAGACATCCTCCTCGCCCGCGAGGCGCATTTCCCCGCCACCATCGCCGACCTCTACGACCCCGAAAAGATGCCCGAAAACCTGCGCGCCGCCCACGACCGCAACGACGAGGTCCTAGAACGCATCTACATCGGCCGCCGCTTCAAGAACGACACCGAACGGCTGGAAAAACTGTTCGAGATGTATACGAAGATGACGACGAAGAGGCAGAAGGCGTCATGAAGGAAAGCTTTCTCCTTCAGCTCGATGACGGCAGCGGTGAACTTGCTTTTGAGTGGGACAGCGACAAGGACTCAGCAAACCTTAAGAAGCATGGTATACGCTTTTCCGAAGCCGCCACGATCTTCCAGGCAGATGTCCTTACCGTTGAGGACCCAGGGGGTTATGGCGAACTACGCGAGATCAGCTTTGGCCGCCTTGGCGGTGCTGCCGATGGCTCAGTAGTTATCTGCGTTGCCCACACCGATCGTCTCGGCAAGACTCGCATTATCAGCGCCCGTAAGGCGACCCCACATGAACGGAAGCACTTCGATGTCTATTACAGAAAAACGCATCACTGAGATCGCGTCCATCCGTGACGCAGACATCGACCTCTCGGACATCCCGGAGGCAGGAGAGGACATGTTTGCCAGGGCCAAGACAGGAAAGATGCGCCGTAACCTTGTTCGACATGGGCTCGCAGAGGCTCCGGGTAAGTTTCAGGTTCCGGCGGTTTCCGTCACATACGCGCGTAACGGAAGATCGACCACGGCCAACGAACTCGGCATGCGCGTCATGCAGGAACGCGCCTATGAAAAGCGCGGAGAGCAATACCTGCTGATCAAGTCGCCCCCCGCTTCCGGCAAAAGCCGGGCGCTGATGTTCATCGCACTGGACAAACTGCACAATCAGGGCCTGAAGCAGGCGATCATCGTGGTGCCGGAAAAATCCATCGGGTCCAGCTTTGCCGATGAACCGTTGTCGAAGTTCGGCTTCTGGGCTGACTGGAAGGTTGAGCCGCGGTGGAACCTCTGCAACTCGCCCGGCACGGACGGCGGCAAGGTGAACTCGGTCGGCGCGTTTCTGGAAAGCAGCGACCGAGTGTTGGTTTGCACCCATGCCACCTTCCGCTTTGCCGTGGAACGCTTCGGGGTCGAGGCCTTTGACGACCGCTTGGTCGCCATCGACGAATTCCACCATGTCAGCGCCAATCCCGACAACAAGCTGGGCGGGCACCTCGGATCATTCATGGTGCGTGACAAGGCCCACATCGTCGCCATGACCGGCAGCTATTTCCGGGGCGACGCCGAGGCAGTGCTGATGCCGACCGACGAGGCCAAGTTCGAGACGGTGACCTATACCTACTACGAGCAGCTGAACGGCTATGAGCACCTGAAGAACCTCGATATCGGCTATTTCTTCTACAACGGCCCCTATGTCGACGACATCCTGCGGGTGCTGGACCCTGCCCAAAAGACCATCCTGCACATCCCGAACGTGAACGCCCGCGAAAGCACCAAGGACAAGCATCGCGAGGTGGAGCATATCCTCGACGCGCTGGGCGACTGGCAGGGCACCGATCCGGTGACCGGGTTCCAGCTGGTCAAGGTGCCGGATGGTCGTGTGCTGCGCATCGCCGATCTGGTCGATGACGAGGGCCCCCGGCGCGACCGAGTGTCGGCAGCGCTGAAAGACCCCGCCCAGAAGATGAACCGCGATCACGTGGACATCATCATCGCGCTTGGCATGGCGAAAGAAGGGTTCGACTGGATCTGGTGCGAACATGCGCTGACCGTCGGCTATCGGGCCAGCCTGACCGAGGTGGTGCAGATCATCGGCCGCGCCACACGCGATGCGCCGGGCAAAGTGACGGCGCGCTTCACCAACCTGATTGCCGAACCCGATGCATCGGAAGGGGCGGTGACCGAGGCAGTAAACGACACACTCAAGGCAATCGCCGCCAGCCTTCTCATGGAACAGGTTCTGGCGCCGCGCTTTGAATTCAAGCCCAAGACGGTGGCCAGCACAGCCGAGCCAGGCTTCGACTATGGCGAAGCGGGCTATGATCCGACGAAATGCAATGTCGGGTTCAATCCGACCAGCGGCAAGTTCCAGATCGAGATCAAGGGTCTGGCCGAACCGAAAAGCGAGTTCGCCCAGCGCGTCTGCACGCAGGATCTGAATGAGGTGATCACCGCCTTTGTTCAGGACAAGACCACGATCGAGCGCGGTCTGTTCGATTCCGAAATGGTGCCAGAAGAGCTGACCCAAGTTCGCATGGGCAAAATCGTGAAAGACAGATATCCGCAGTTGGATGACCACGATCAGGAAGCGGTGCGCCAGCATGCCGTTGCTGCGCTGAACCTGACGCAGAAGGCCAAAGAGCTAGCCCTTTCCGGCAATGACCCGGAGCGGACGGGCAACACTGCCCTCATTGATGGTGTCAGGAAGTTCATGAATGTCCGGGATTTGGACATCGATTTGATCGACCGGATCAACCCATTTGGCGAAGCGTATGCGATCCTTGCCAAGACGATGAGCGAAGAAAGCCTCAAGCGTGTGGCGGCGGTGATTTCCGCAAAGAAGGTGAACCTGACGCCTGAAGAGGCGCGCGACCTTGCCAAAAGGGCTTTGAAATTCAAGCAGGAGCGCGGGCGTCTTCCGTCAATTACCTCGATGGACGCCTGGGAAAAGCGTATGGCAGAAGGCGTCGCATTCCTTGCCCGCATGAAAGCTGAAGCTACAAATGGCTGATTTTACTGACGACGATGATGCACTCCTGGCGGAGCTTGGCGTTGAGGTCGAGGCCAAGCGGGTCGGATCGCGCACGCCGCAGCAGGAACGGATCATCGCAGGCTTCGAGGACATCCAGCGATTTGTGGAAGAACATGGTCACGCCCCGCGGCACGGGGAGGGGCGAGACATTTTTGAACGGATCTATGCCGTTCGTCTTGACCGGATTGCCCAGTTGCCTGAATGCCGCGATCTCGTTGTCCCCTTCGATCATCAAGGCCTGTTGACCGGTCATGCTGTCGCGTCAGAGGACGAAGCACGCGAACTGGACGATGATGCCTTGCTGGCAGCGCTGGGCGTTGATGATGAATTGTCGGAGATCACGGATCTGCGCCATGTTCGGCCGAGCGCCGAAAAACGTGCGGCAGAGGAAATCGCCAACCGTGAACGGTGCGCAGACTTCGAAACCTTTAAGCCATTGTTTGAGCAGGTTCAGCGCGATCTGGATCAGAGCGTCCGGACTGCGCGTAGATTCGAACGAAAATCAGAAATCGAGCCAGGCAGATTCTTTATCCTCGGCGGCCAAAAGGCCTACGTCGCGGAGAAGGGGAAGGTCGAGATCAATGCCAACGGCAATTCCGATGCACGTCTGCGGGTGATCTTCGACAATGGAACGGAAAGCAACCTGCTCATGCGGTCGCTGCAAAAGGCCCTGACCTCTGACGAGGCAGGCCGCCGCATCGACGATCCTGTTGCCGGGCCGCTGTTCGCCGACCAGCCACAGGAAGGAGACGCAGCCAGTGGCACGATCTATGTGCTGCGTAGCAAGTCCGATCACCCGATGGTCGCGGCGCACCGCGAACTAGTTCACAAGATCGGCGTGACAGGTAACGGCGTGAAACAACGGATTTCGGGCGCAAGCCTGCAGCCGACCTTTCTGCTGGCTGATGTGGAGGTGGTTGCCACCTACGAACTATTCAACATCAACCGGTCGAAACTTGAGAACCTGATCCACAGGATTTTCGACCCCGCAAGGTTTGACGTGGAGATCATCGATCGTTTTGGCCGTCCTTACACTCCGAGAGAATGGTTCATGGTGCCGCTCTTCGTAATCGACGAGGCAGTAGAGCGGATCAAGGATGGCACGATTGTCGGCTACCGTTATGATCCAAAGTCCGCAAAGCTGGTCAAGCCAGTTGCCTGACCCCCTCCCAATGGTTCCTCCCCGGCCCCAAACGTATGCGGGGGGGCGCAGCGCGGCGTTTCGCTAGCGACAGGCAGTTTCACCGGGGAATCCAGGCGGAAGCCACTTGGCGCACGCTTGGGGGAAAAGCGACGCGTTATCAGAGGCTTGTGGAATCACGATCTTGGCGTGCTGGATTCTTTTGCGGAAGCCAGGGAATCCACTTTGCGGAAGCCACCTTGGCCGGAATCCAGCCAGCGGAAGCCACCCTTTTCGATCCGTTATGGATTGGCCGCGGCCACGCCTGATCACGGGTGTCAGCCACGGTTATAATCCGCAGTAACAGCGTGCGCCCCGGCTTCGAACGTAAGCGTTTCTTGGCCCCCACCTTCCCGATTTTCGCCTGACCTGCGATGCCACGCCTGATGGAGATTGGTTGGGAGTTTCGCGATGGCGACTACGGTGGAGTTTCTCAGGGACTACGGGGTGG
>JBILYK010000122.1:0-8415 GCA_044377735.1 Paracoccaceae bacterium
ACGCCGCTCAGGCGGCTCAATCAGCGCGAAAATCACTGGAAACGGTGCCTGTCTGGCCCCATAGTGCCCTCAAGCGGCAATGTCGGCGCAGCCGAAGCCGTTGATCAGACCTTCCCAAGCTTTACATTGGCAGCCAAAGGCCAAGCCATCTGCAAAAGCTGGCAGGCGGGCGGTTGTGGCGCGGTTACAGCGGCGATTTCAGCGTCGAGATCGGGCTTCCGGGCGATGTGCTGCCGATCCTTCCCGCCGCTGATCCCCAAACCCGCGCGGCGGCTTTAATGACTGCCGCCGAAGCGCTTGCTGCACCTGGCCCTTCGCCCAAAGCGGTGCCCGGTGTTGCTTTGCGTGATGAGCAAAACAGGGCTTGGGCGATTTATCGGGCCAATGCGCAGGGCCTTTCCATTGGTCCGCCGCTGGGGCAGCTGTCACCCGAGGCGGTGGCCGACATCGCTCGGATTGCAGGGTGCGACGTGGCTGCACTGCCGGGCCGGATTGGCGGTTTCTTCCTGTCCGGGGCTGCGACCTGCACCTGGACCGATGGTGATGACAGCGGCATCGCCTTGGTTCAAGTGGTGTGCGGCCTTGCCTCAATTTCAATGGAGGGTAATCCGTGAGAGATGACACCGCGCGCCAGTTAATCGTCAACCGTCTGCATGAAGATCTGATTGGCCCGCTGGACGGCGCGCAGGAGACTTTTACTGACCGGCCGACCGACAGGTATCTGACCGGAATGCTGTTCCCACCCCGCACCGCAATCGCCCAGATCGAGGATGACGACGCCGAGGCGGCAGGCGTTGATAGCGATACGTCGGTCCAGGACGCCGCAAGTCCGTTTTCATCGGCGCTGCGGCCATCTTCTGCCGGGCTGTCCTTTGCTGTCATGGCCGTGGGGGACCGTCCCGCGGCCGTCGATGTCTTTATTTCAGCTGGGGTCTACGTTGCCGCTGACGCCGCTTTAGGGAAGGGCAAAGCGGCGACTAAGGGGGCGAGCAAAGCGGAAGGCCAGGCCCGGGTTTGGCACCGCGCCGGGGTCACGTTCGAAGATACTTTGCCCATCGGCGAGATTGCCGCTCAAGGCGGGGTGCGGCGCTTGGACGGTGCAGTACTTGGCATCAACGGAATGCAGCTTTACATCCGAGCCGCCCAGATTGCCGGCGGGCCTGTGCTGGTGACCTTGGCGGTGTCAAATCTGCACCCGATTTCCAGCGGCACTGATCCTGACGAACTGGTGTTTTTTCAGGTGGAACTGATCGCACGCCCGGCACCGGGGACGCGGTTCTGCGAAAAACCCGCTTCCTTGCGGCAAGTCGATGTCGAGGACGACGACCTTGCCGCCGCCGCGTTGATCTATCGCGATGTACGCGACTATGTGGTGGGCCATACTTGTGCCGCGCGGTTCGTCGAAGAGGGGGGCGAGGTCACGGAGTTGGGCACCGACTGGCTGCCCACGGCCATTGTGCGCAAACCGCGCGAAACTGGTGATCCGATCCTTGACGCGCTGACCAAAGCCGGGCAGGGAGAGGGACAGGATGGGCCGCTGGATGCCAAATGGCTGTCAGAGGCCCCAGCTGATCAGATGCTGGCCGGGCTTGCCCAGCTTGTGGCACTGTATGAAACTTGGATCGATGCCGCGGGGGTCAAAGGCCAGGCCCTGAGAGACCCTGCGTTGCGCGCCCGGTTCCTGGTGCACGCGGCCACTTGTCATGCCACTGCGGGACGTATCCGGGCGGGTATTGCCCTTTTGGGCCATGATCCCCATGCCTTGGCAGCGTTCAGGCTGGCCAATCGGGCGATGTGGCTACAAGACCGCTGGAAAAAGGACCGCCAAGACCGCAAGGACCGGCTGACTTGGCGGCCCTTTCAGCTGGCTTTTGTGCTGTTGACGCTTTGTTCGGCCAGCTCGGGCACCGATCCTGACCGCGAGGTGATGGACCTGCTGTGGTTCCCAACGGGGGGTGGCAAGACCGAGGCTTACCTGCTGTTGACCGCCTATGTGATCTTTCTTCGACGCTTGCGTGCGGCGGGTGGGCCCGAAGGGGCCGGGGTCACGGTTTTCATGCGCTACACCCTCCGGCTTTTGACGATCCAGCAGTTCCAGCGTGCCGCGGCGATGATCCTTGCCTGCGATCTGTTGCGCAAAAGTCCCAACCTTACGGGCGCTACACAGCTGCCCGACCATTTTGCCTTCGATGCACCGATTGCGATTGGGTTGTGGGTGGGCGCTGACTCCGTACCCAACAGACTGACCGAAGCGATCGAGGCCCTGACCCGTGAAAGCCTTGGCGATCAGCCCGCATCAAACCCGCGCCGCCTGACACGCTGCCCCCAGTGCAATGGGTTGCTGCATTGGGCGGCGAATGACGCCAAGACCGACCTGCAGGTGACCTGCCGCAGCGCGGGTTGCAGCCTTGCAGGCGCGCCCTTGCCGGTGGTGACGGTGGACGATCTGATTTACGACCGCCTGCCCGCCCTGATGATCGGCACCGCCGACAAATACGCCCAACTTGCACGCGAGCCGAGGACGGGAAAGCTGTTCGGTCTGGGCACGAACCACGCTCCGCCCGACCTTATCATACAAGATGAATTGCACCTGATCTCGGGGCCTTTGGGCACCATATCGGGGCTTTATGAAATCGCCATTGACGAGTTGTGCAGCCATCAGGGCAACCGGCCCAAGGTTATCGGTTCAACGGCCACCATCCGCCGCGCCGAAACACAAATCCGCGCCCTGTTTGACCGCAAGGCCGCTCAGTTTCCGCCGCCCGGTCTGGACCACGACAATTCGGGGTTTGCCGCCACCGATGAAAGCGATCCAGGTCGGCTTTATGTTGGTGTTACCACGACCGGCCGGTCGGCCAAGTTTACCTTGCAGGCGGTCATGGCCTCTTTGATGCAGGCAGCTGCCAACTCACAGATTCCAGCAGCACAGGGAGATGGCTATTGGACACTGGTAGCCTATTTCAACGCTTTGCGGGAACTGGGCGGCGCGCTGACGCTGGCGCGCGACGACGTTGGCCGGTCAATCAAGCAATATGCCCAAAGGAGACCCGATGAAGATGAGCGTGAGCTGCCGCCCCCGGTCGAACTGACCAGCCGGATCAGCGCGTCCCAGATCAACGAAATCCTGGACCGGCTGGATCAGCCGCGCGGCCATGCCGATTGTGTGTCAATGGTATTGGCTAGCAACATGATCTCGGTCGGCGTCGATGTGGCGCGGCTGGGGGTGATGGTGGTCAACGGTCAGCCAAAGACGATTGCCGAATATATCCAGGCCACCAGCCGGGTCGGGCGCGCCGCCATTCCCGGGTTGGTTGTATCGATTTGCAACGCCAACAAGCCGCGCGACCGCAGCCGCTATGAAAGCTTTCAAAACTGGCACCGTGCGCTTTATCGCGATGTCGAGGCAACCGGCGTCACCCCCTTTGCCGAACGCGCCCGCGAACGTGCCTTGCATGCGGCCTTTGTCATCTGTGCTCGCCACTTGATCCCCGAGCTACGCCACAGCCCTTCGGGCGCGATGGCGGTGCGACCCGCGCTTGAGGAGATCCTTGGTCGCATCGTGGCGCGTGCGCGCTCGGTTCAACAAAGCCCCGCCGAAACCGCAGGGGCTGAGGGAGAGCTGCGGACCTTCCTTGATCTTTGGGTCAACCGGCCGGATCTGACCGAATACTGGGACAAGTGGAAGAACAGCCTGCTGACTTCTGCCGAAGAGGCGCAGGACAAAAGCCGCACGGCTGGGCTTTTGCCGCGCCCGACCCCCAATTCCCTGCGCTCGGTCGAGGCGTCAACAGCCTTTGCCCTGCGCGACTATTGAATGTGAGGGTGCCCCCATGACCGGAATCGGCAAGATCAGACGCAGCCAGGTGATCGGTACCTACGGCCCTGGCGCGATCATCGACTTTCGCAGCCCCGAAGGCGCGCCGATTTCGGCGGTTTCGGGTGGGCTTGAGCTGTGGGAAGAAGCAAAACTGGACCATCGTCAACGCATCCACGAGGTGCGGTTGCAAGCCAGTCTCAAGGTGGATTTCTTCCACCAGCCGCCGGTGGGAAAATACAAGACCGCTGCCAGGGACGCCAAGGGTTATGCCATCGAGGAAGACCGCGAACTCCCCGCCGTCCGTTTCCCCGAATGGTGTTTCTGCCCGTCCTGCGATCGTCTGAAACACATCCGCGACTGGGTCAGCGATCCGGCCAAGCCTGACCGTTGGTGCCCGGTTTGCTCGGGGCAAAAGGGCAAGCCCAAGCGGCAGTTTGTCGTGCCCGTGCGTCTGGTTGTTGCCTGCGAAGCCGGGCATCTGGACGAGTTTCCTTGGGATCGTTGGGTTGGCCATGTCGAAGGCTGCAAGCGGCGCGATCTGAAACTGGTCGGCGAGGCGGCCGGTCTGGCTGGCCTCGTTGTGAAATGTGACGGCTGCGGGGCCGAGAAATCCCTGGCCAAGGCTTATGGCCCCCACGCGCTCGAGCGGATCGGCCACAGTTGCACCGGCCGCCGCCCTTGGCTGCCGCTGGCCCACCGCGAGGCCTGTGGCCATGCCGCCGCCGTCATCCAGCGCGGCGCGTCCAATGCCTGGTTTCCCATCGTGGAAAGCGCCATTGACATCCCGCCCTTCAGCGATGAATTCACGCAATTCATTCGTCAGGAACAGTATTGGAAGGCCTTCAAGGCGCTGGGCGATCCGGCTCATATCCGCGGCGTGATCGAGGATAACGAGTTGATGGAGGAATGGCACGGTCCCCCCATGACCCTGCGCGAGATGGAGGCGCAGATCCGCCGCATTTTTGACCGCGATCAACAAGGACCGGAAACCGACCTGCGCGCCGAAGAATACGCCCGGCTCGTCGCCCCTCCGACCCAAGGCGTCACGGACCGCAACTTCAAGATCGAGGTCGAGGCCATCCCGGACGGGCTGGCGGGGTTTGTGGGCCACCTTGTTAGGGTTGAACGCCTGCGCGAGGTGCGGGTTCTGACCGGTTTTACCCGCCTGACCGCGCTGGGCCAGGAAAAACAGGCCCGCGAACCAGCCAGCTTGTCTGCCAGCAAGAAAAAAAACTGGTTACCCGCCGTCGAAGTATTTGGTGAGGGGATATTCGTCACCCTTGACCTTGTGCGCCTGCGCGAATGGGAGCAGCGGCCCCCGGTGTGCGCGCGCATCGCGGCGCTGAACGCGCAGCTGGAACAGGCGGCCAAAGCGCGGGGCGGAACGCCGGTGGCCCCTTGGCCGCTGACGGCCCGGCGTGTCCTGATCCATACCCTATGTCACGCCGTCATTGACCGTCTGTCCCTTGACTGCGGCTATTCCAGCTCTTCGGTCCGCGAGCGTCTCTACTCCGGGCCCGAGGGCAGCGACATGGCCGGGTTCCTGATCTACACCTCGGCCCCCGGCGCCGACGGCACACTGGGCGGCTTGTCGCGCGAAGGGCGCGCCGAACGCTTTGGCGCGACCCTGCGCAAAGCGATTGACGACACGCGCTGGTGCTCATCTGACCCCTTGTGCTCGGACGGGCTGGCGGCGCTGTTCGACAGCGGCAACCACGCGGCTTGTCATGCTTGCTGCTTCCTGCCTGAAACCGCTTGCGAGCATTTCAATCAATACCTTGACCGCGCCTTGGTGACCGGCACGCCCGAAGAACAGTCGCAACCTGGCGAAACGCCTCTCTCCCTTGCATTCTTCCCGTCAGGATATTGATTTTATGGCAAAGATGGTTCCGTCCGAGATACCAGAGCTTTTGCTGGCCGACCCCAAGCGACGGGCAGAACGGCATGTATATCAATCGCTTGACCGTGAGTTGGGGGGCGATTTCACCGTCTATTGGTCGCGCCCCTGGCACCGCTTTCGTCTTGACGGCACAGGCCGCGATGGCAAGGTTGATTTCGTTGTGGCCCATGCAGATCTGGGGGTTCTGGCGATCGAGGTTAAGGGTGGCACGGTGTCTTGCAACGATCAGGGCCAGTGGGTTTCGGTTTCGGGCAGCGGCACGCCCTATAACCTTAAGCGCAGTCCAGTGACCCAGGCGATGGAAGGCAAGCACGAGCTGAACCGCAGGCTTAAAAGGCTCGCGGCCCTGTCAAGACGGACCCTTAACATGTGTCATGGTGTGGTTCTGCCCGACAACAGCCGCCCCACGAAAGACCTGGGCGCCGACGCCCCGTTGGAGCTCTTTGCCTTTGGCAATGAAATTGGTGCGGGTAAACTGGGGGACTGGGTGCGCGAGGCGCTGATGCGGGGTGCCAAGGCCTGCGATCCGCTTGGCCCCGAGGGCATGAGGGCGCTTCACGAAATCATTGCGGCCGAATTTGAACTGCGTCCGCATCTGGCCAGCGCGCTGGCCCATGACATGAAGAAGATCGAACTTCTGACCGCCGAACAGGCCTATGTGTTGGAATCGCTGGCTGGAAATCCGCAAATGGCCATTGCCGGGGCGGCTGGCACTGGCAAGACCCTGCTTGCGCTGGAAAAGTCCATGCGTTGCGCCAAAGCAGGCGATCGCACCTTGCTCACGTGCTTTAACAACGCGCTTGCGGCGCATCTGAAGGGACTTGTCGGCGAGGTAGAGAACCTGACAATCGCCGGGTTTCATGAACTTTGCGGCAAGGTGGCCCATCAGGCCAAAGTTTCGGTGCCCGATCTCCAAGGCCCAGTATTCTATAGCAAGACCCTGCCCAATGCGTTGGAACAAGCGATGCAGGCCCGCCCTGACCTTGCCTATGACGCGATCATTGTCGATGAGGGCCAGGACTTTGACCGCGAATGGTATGACACCCTGCGGCTGTCTTTGAAAGACATGGACGCCTGCACATTCCATGTCTTTTTTGATGACAACCAGCGGATCTATGGCGGCGCGCAAAGCTTTGTCGATGAACTGCCAAAACTGTCGTTCCGCTTGATCCGCAATCTGCGCAATACCCGCGCGATTCACCGCTGCCTGACGCCCTGGTATGACGCGCGCGGCGCGATTTCGGCCGGGCCCGCCGGGCAGCCCGTCGATTGGATCGAGGTCAAATCCAAAGAGCAAGCCTATACCAACGCCAGCGCGTTTGTGGCCGATCTTATCAAGACCGCGCAGCTGCAAGCGTCAGATATCGCGATCCTGACCGGGGGCGCACGCGATAAATGCGGGCTTTTCTCCCACGCGCAAATCGGCGGTGCGGTGCCGATCTCTGCCTCGGACCTGCGCGGTAAAAACCGCATCTGGTGTGACACCGCGCGACGTTTCAAGGGTTTGGAAGCGAAATGCGTGGTGCTTGTCGATATCGATCAGCTGATTGATGATGAACTGATCTATGTCGCCCTAAGCCGCCCGTCGCTTTTGCTTCGGGTGATCGGCCTGCCTGCGGACATATTGCGGCTAAAGGGCGGGTTAGGCAGCTAAGCGGTCAGTTTGCCCGTTACGCTTCGTGGGTGTCCGCTTTTGTGAGAGCTTCGTAGATCAACGCTGCGATCTGGCGTGCCAAGAACGGTGGGACTGCATTTCCAACCTGGACGTATTGCTGTGTCCGGTTGCCGAGGAACAGGTAGTCGTCCGGGAAGGTTTGCAGCCGGGCGGCCTCGCGCACTGTCAGGCTGCGACACTGGACCGGATCAGGATGAATGAAGTAGTGCCCGTCTTTGGAGATGTGGCTGGTAACGGTTGTTGCTGCCTCATGGGACAACTGAACCCGGAAACGGTCGCTGAAGATACCGCTGTGCCAGTTCTTGTGGTCGGGGCTGAGCGCGAGGGGAAAATCTGCCGCCTTCGGGCTGTACTGGCGCTTTTCACCGAAGACCGCCGCGAAAAGGTAGCGACCGAGATCTGACGCCATGTGCCCACGCGTTTCGTGCTGGGCAAGGGCCTGCAGTTCAGGTCGTTCGAGCCAACGCATCAGGTCGTCGTTGGAAGTCCCGTAGCATGCGGGCAGGCTCGCGTTCGCGCGATGCCCGGGCGAGCCTTTTTCCATGCGCTTCACAACATTGAGGAAAGCTTCCTTGAGAGCCTCATCTCCATTGTTCTTGGAAATGCTGGCCAGGATGTTTCCAGCCTCAACGACCTCGCGCTTCCAGGCAGTCGCGGTATCGACGCCGCGGCTGATACCGCTGCGAAGGGGCGGCATGTTTCCAATCGTCTCGCCGACCGTGCGTCTTGTGCCCGTGACTGGAATGCTGGCGCCCGACATTCGGTTGGCAAGGTCCGACCTGACGCCAACGATGATGACCCGATGGCGGCGCTGCGGCACCCCGAAATCCTCCGCACGCACGATAAAGTCGGACGGCTGTTTCGGCTCCAGCAGCGTCGCGTTGGCGTCCGAAAGACGGATCGCCCGGAGTTCATAGTGGTGTGCATGCCCGGTGCCGAGCGAGGTCAGATCCTCCATCAGCATCTCGAAGACCATCCTGCTTTCGATTGTCGATGACCGCATGCCCTTCACGTTTTCCATCA
>JBILYK010000046.1:0-25991 GCA_044377735.1 Paracoccaceae bacterium
AACACAATCAATACTGAAGCTGTCGGCTTTGAATCCTTTCGATACAAGCTCCTGTACGTTTTCTTCTATATCGACAACATTCATACTTTTTTCTCCTTTGTCCCCAGAACCTCATCACGGTTCATAAGCACTATCTGTTGGTCTTGCGGTCTGCGAGCGGCCTCATCGGTGTCCAATCCGAGGCGTTTCAATGCGTAATACAGCATAGCTTTGCGAAGCATGATTTCGCAGACACCATCGTTCATACCGTAATCTAGGCCGATTGCATATTTCTGTGCCACCGACATGGCAGGATGCGGGCCAATCTTGAGGGTAATCTCGGTATTCCAGTCGACGTCAGACGCAGGGACTGAAGACGCTTTTTGCGACCCGTCAATCTCAAGGATTCGGCTCAACATGAAATCTTTGAAGGCGTTATCCGTCACACAGAAGGCACGTGCGTGCCATCTGAAGCCGTCAAAGGCTAGGCTGTGAGGTTCAATCCAGCGCCAACGTGGCTCGGGAGAGCTAAAGGACTGATATAGTATATTTAGACCTTCGGAATTACGAATTGCTGAAATAGTGTCTCTAAGAACCTCTGCCTTCACGCCTCGTACTGCAGCAGGAGGTGCGCCGTAGCTAGGTAGGGGCGTGATCCAACTCTTACTCTCGTCAAGAAGCCCCTGATCAACTGCCTGCAGGCGGGAAAAGAACTCGCTTGAGTCTGGTTCCATAAATCGTGGTCGGAAGTTCTTGCCTCTTACATATGTGCGCTTGCTTTTGTCGTAGGTTAGATTGCTTTTGCGGCCTTCGATATAGCCCGCAAGATCGTTTGATGCTTGCTGTTGTGAAATACCAAAGGATTCGATCAAGTCACTTCGATTGATATGTCCCGACCAAAAAAGCTTGAACTCAATGAACTGATACCGTTGCTCCACGGTCCAGTTCGTTCGTCTGCTTCCTGCTGCACGCTTTTCCACCATAAGGTGCACTCTAGCCCAGAGAATTTCATCCGTCTAGTTTTTAGAACCTAATACTTGTTGTTCTGTCGTTGATTGCTGTAGATGCCACTGGCTTCGAGCTGAAGTCTCTCAATTCGAGCTACAGCGGTTGGCAAACGACATCACTTGATGCTGATTCCGAGCTCCAAACCCGTCCCCGAAAATTTGGTTATAACTGTTTATAACTTTTCGTTAGACCCGTTGATAACGAATGGGGTGGTCTAACCGACTGTTTTCTTTAGGAAAATGGTGCCCCCATCAGGATTTGAACCCGAGACCCCCTGATTACAAATCAGGTGCTCTACCAGCTGAGCTATAAGGGCACAGGTGTCAAATATCGCCATGTCCGCGCGCTGGCAAGCCCTCAGCGATCGCGATAGGCGTGTGCCAGAAGCCCGACGGCGCCAAGCCCCAGCGCGGTGACTACAAGGGCGGCGGGGGCTGCCTCGCCAAGGCGTTCCAAGCTGGCCAATTCATAAACGCGGGTGGAGAGCGTGTTAAAGTTGAACGGACGTAGCAAGAGCGTTGCGGGCAGTTCTTTGACGCAATCCACAAACACAACCAGCAAGGCAGAGGCAACTGAACCGCGCATCAAGGGCAGGTACAGCCGACGCAAGGTTCCGCCTGTGCCCTCGCCCAAACTGCGCGCTGCCATGGGAAGGCTGGGTGAAATGCGGCCAAAGGCCGAATCCACCGCACCTTGGGCAATGCCGAAAAACCGCACGACATAGGCCAGCACAATGGCCGCAGAGGTGCCGGTGAGCAGAAGGCCGGGGTCGGTGCCGGTCAGCGCCAAGATCATATCGGCGACCCGATGATCCAGCGCGGCCAGCGGAACAAGAAGCCCAACTGCCAGAACGGCCCCAGGCGCGGCATAGCCCAAAAGTGTCATTGGCAGCACGAGGCGCGCAAGGCCCCTGCCCGCCATGCGCACACCATAAACCAAAAAAAGCGCAGCCCCCACGGTGATTAGCGCCGCCGTTCCCCCAACGATCAGCGTGTTCACCGCCGCACTGCCCAGACCTGGCGCGATCCAGGCCCCGGGCCTGGCAAAAGCATGAGTCAGCATCACGCCAACGGGCAGCACAAAGCCCAGAAGAAACGGCACAAGACACAGGACAAAGGCCAATGCCGAGCGCCAGCCAGTAAGCACCTGTGGCTCAATCGGGCGGGCATGGCGGGCTGGGCGGTGAAACTGCGCGTTGCGGCGGCTGATCCGCTCCATCGCCACCAAGACGAAGATGACCATCATGATGACCCCAGCAATCTGCGCAGCCCCCCCGGCATTTCCGCCATTCAGCCAGGTTGAAAACACGCCAGTGGTCAGGGTTTGCACGCCGAAATGAGCAACGGTGCCGAAATCAGCTACCGTCTCCATGAGGGCCAGCGCCACCCCGGCGGCAATGGCCGGGCGTGCCAGCGGCAGGCCAAGCCGCCAGAAAAGACCCCATCCCCCGGTGCCAAGCGCGCGCGCCACCTCATAGACTCCGCCCGACTGCTCGCGCAGAGCTTGGCGGGTGAGCAGATACACGTAAGGGTAAAGTGCCGACGACAGCACCAGAACCGCAGCCCAAG
Organism: Paracoccaceae bacterium; assembly: GCA_044377735.1. Taxonomy (GTDB): domain Bacteria; phylum Pseudomonadota; class Alphaproteobacteria; order Rhodobacterales; family Rhodobacteraceae; genus Tabrizicola_A. Next base: position 2,556 of record JBILYK010000046.1, read on the forward strand.
TGCTGCGAATCTCGGGAAACCAGTAGTCACGTGCATCCTGCCAGCCAAAGGTTGCCCGCAGCCCGGTTTGCAGCGGGCCCGCGTAATCTAGAAAATCGACCAAAGCATAGGCACCGACATAGGCGGGTACGGCCAGCGGAAACAACAGCGCATGGACCAGCCAACCGCGCCCGGCAAAGCGATACATCGTCACCAGCCAAGCCGCACCGGTGCCAACAACTGCCGTCAGAATGCCAACGCCCGCCATCATGACCAGCGTTGTTGTAAAATACCGCGGCAGAACCGTGGACAGAAGATGCGGCCAGATGTTTTCGGTCGGATGCAGCGCGATCCACAGCACCGCCACCAAAGGCGCCAACACCACCGCCACAATGGCCAGCGCCGCCACCGTCCAGCGATCTGGCAAGGCAGCGTGCCACCCAATCCGACTGTTTTGCTTGGTCAACATGGGTTTGGCTTAGTGGAAAGCTGTTTAACTGTCCAGAAAAGCGATTATAGTCGCGCGTTAGAAAAACAAGATTTGGGCCGAGTAGATTATGCGGATTGCCTACCACCTTGGGGCACATTTCACCGATGACGATCGTCTTTTGCGGTGTCTTTTGAACAACCGAGACGTCTTGTTGCAAAACGAAATCGTCGTACCAGACCCAAAGCTCTATCGCACCTTGCTGCGCGAAACCGCCATACGGCTGAAGGGTCAGGCGGCCACGATCGATGAACAGACGCTGATCTTGGAGCAGATTATGGAAGAGGATCACGCCGATCGGCTGATCTTGTCATGGGACAGTTTTCTCTCGTTGCCGAAATATGTGCTGAAAGACCGGCTTTATCCCGCTGCCGGTGAGCGCGTCAGGGCTTTTTATCAGATATTTCCGAACATTGAGGCAGAGTTTCACCTTGCTATTCGCAACCCGGCATCTTTCCTCCCCCAACTTTACGACAAGTTGCAACCCTCAAGCTATGGTGCCTTTCTGGCGGGGGCCGATCCCTATGATCTGCATTGGTCAGATGTGATTGAGCGGATTCTCGACGCGAATCCGGACGTGCCGCTGACGATCTGGTGCGACGAGGACACACCGCTGGTTTGGCCAGAGGCGCTGCGGGCAGTTGCTGGATTGCCGGCCAATATCGCGCTGGAGGGGGAGGATGATCTTTTGGCCAGCCTGATGTCGGGCGAAGGCATGACACGGATGCGCACCTATTTGGACAGCCACCCGCCGCAAACGGTAACCCAGCGTCGCAAGATCGTTTCCGCCTTTTTGGACAAATTTGCCCTGCCCGAACGGGTGGATCAGGATATCGTGATGCCAGATTGGACGGCAGATTTGGTCGCGGAAATGACTGATCTTTATGACCAAGACGTGGCACGCATCGCCCAGATGAGCGATATCACCTTTCTGGCACCCTAAGCTGCGCCAGCGGCGATGTTACGACATGCCAAGGGCGGCCTTGTACATATCCAGCACGGCCTCTTCCTCGGCGATCTCGTCGGGCTTGCGTTTGCGCAGCGCGATCACCTTTTTCATCACCTTGGTGTCGTAGCCACGACCCTTGGCTTCAGCCATCAGCTCTTTTTGCTGTTCGGTGACGTCTTTCTTTTCCGAGTCCAGCTGCTCAAACCGCTCAACAAACTGGCGCAGTTCGTCGGCGGTGACATTGTAGGCGTCGTTCGCATCGCTCATCATCGGTCTCACATCTGAAGCACTGGACAAGTCTTACCTAGCCTGACCGGGGTGCGGGGTGCAAGCGGTCTTGGCCTGCCGACATACAATCTGGTATTCTAAATCTGCCTCAATACCTTGATGGGAATTTCTTACAATTTACTTTAAGAACGCCCGCGCAAACCCTCTGCCAGAACCTCCATCACAAGATCGCCCGGCACATCATCGGCGACAAAGGCCTGCCCGATACGATGCGCAAGTATAAAGCGCAGCTTGCCATCAACGACCTTCTTGTCCTGCCCCATCAAGGCCAAAAGCCCCGCCGCATCAGGCAGATCGCCCGGAATATCGGCCAGATCGACCTTTGTTCCCATGGCGCGCAGATGCGCGCGTACCCGGCTGGGGGCTTCTTGCGAACACAGGTCCATTCTCTGGCTCAGCTCAAATGCCAGTGCGCAGCCGATTGCCACGCCCTCACCGTGCAGCAGCCGCTCCGAATAGCCAGTCGCCTTTTCCAGCGCATGGCAGAAGGTGTGACCCAGGTTCAAAAGCGCGCGCTCGCCCTCTTCGGTTTCGTCGCGGCTAACGATCCCGGCTTTCATCTCGACCGAGCGTTTCACCGCGTCTTGGCGCAGGCCCATGTCACCTGCGGCCATGGCTGGACCGTTCACCTCCAGCCAGTCAAAAAACGCAGAATCACCTAAAAGGCCATATTTCACGACCTCACCATAGCCAGCCAGAAAATCGCGTGGCGCGAGTGTGTTGAGCGCTCCGATATCGGCCAATACAAGCGAGGGCTGATGAAAGGCGCCGATCAGGTTCTTGCCTTGAGCTGTGTTGATCCCTGTCTTGCCGCCGACACTGCTATCAACCTGCGCCAAAAGCGTTGTGGGGATCTGCACAAACCGCACACCGCGACGCAAGGTGGCGCAGGCAAAGCCCACCAGATCGCCCACCACACCGCCCCCGAGGGCGATAACCACGTCGCGCCGCTCTATCTTCTGCTCCAACAGCCATTCCGAGCATCGGGCATATTGCTCCCAGCCCTTCGAGCCTTCGCCGGGTGGAATCGACAGTGCAACCATCGCAATCCCCTGCGCCTCCAGCGCCGCGGCCAAGGCCAGCAAGTGATGACTTGCCACGATGTCATCGGTGATGACCGCCACCCGCTTGCGGCGCAACAAAGGGGCGATCGCGGCCCCTGCCCCTTCGATCAGCCCGCGCCCGATGCGCACCTCATAGCTGCGCGCACCAAGCGCTACGGGCACCACGTCTGTCGTCATTGGTCAGTCCCTTTCCAGAACATCCGGCCTTGCGGCCAGCGCCTGCATCACCCGCAGCGCCATATCTTCAACCGACAGGTCGGGGGCCGCGTCGACCGCAAGATCGGCCTTTTGGTAGAAGGCCAATCGCTCGTCGTAAAGCCCGCGCAAGGTTTCAAGTGGGTTGGCGGTGCGCAACAGCGGTCGGGTGGTTTTGTGGCGCACGCGCTGCCACAACAGCTCAAGATCCGCCCTCAGCCAAACCGACACACCCTGCGCCGAAATCACCTCGCGGTTCTGGTCCGACAGGAACGCGCCGCCACCGGTGGACAAGATGCCCGGCTCACCCGCCAAAAGCCGGCTGATCACTTCGGTTTCACGGGCGCGGAAAAAGGCCTCGCCGTCGCGCTCAAAAATCTCCGCGATCGAGCGATTGGCGGCGCGGACGATTTCTTCGTCCGAATCACGAAAAGGGACCCCAAGGAGCCGGGCCAAAGCTGTGCCAACAGCGGTCTTTCCCGCCCCCATCATGCCCACCATTACCGCGGTTTTCTTCAGCCGCACCGACCAAACCTCCGTTTCGTGACCTGCGGCCCGGGTAAAGGCACGCCAAATGTCAACTTTCTTCCCTGAATGGCGTGAACTTCGTACAAATGCTATATATATTCGACAGGTGCCCGCCCTTGCAGCGCAAGGATATAGCACCAAACCGAAGAATGAAGAATGGCGACGCCCCGGCAGAACCGGGGGGAAATGGCAGGCAGCAGATGGCGCGGCTTTTGAAACTGGTGGTGGTGCTGGTGGTGTTGGGTTTTGCGGCATTGGTTGGCTATGCCTACCTTGGTGACTTGACCCCGGCCACTGAAGAGATTCGGCAGCCGGTGACCTTAGATGCTGGCTAAGAGACCCGGCCTTTGGCGCATCGCGGCCCTTGCTGGGGTGCTGGGATTGCCAGCCCCTGTTGTCTGGTCAGAAGCGGAGCTAAAAGTTCCGCCTCAGACCACTGACCAAGGCACTAACGGCGCGCCACTTTCGGCGATTGACTGGCTGTCGCAGCCGGTCAGCGTGCCTGAAAGATCAGTGCTGCAACCCAACCCCGGCCAAACGCGGCCCGGTGCCCAAGGTGCGCCACGCCTTCAGGTGCCCGACGACGAGGAACCCGTGACAATGGACGGCGCGCTACCCGCCGACGTTGCGGTTTCTGTCCTGGGCGGGCCGTCGCCCGATGCGGTTGGCCTGTTGACGCCGGCACAAACCGGCTTTCCGCATGCGCTTTGGGGTCTTGGATTGACAGATGAAGCGGTCGCCGCCTTGACCCGCGCCAACCCTGTTGGCCTGCCCGCGTTACAAGCGCTGTTGAACACGCTTTTGTTGGCCGAAGCCTTGCCGACGGCCGACAGCGGTCAAGACGGCCGATTGTTGATGGCGCGGGTGGACAAGCTTTTGTCCGTGGGCGCGCTGGAACAGGCGCAAGCGCTTCTGGACGCCGCACGCCCCGCCCGGACGCCCGAACTTTTCCGGCGCAGTTTTGACGTGGCGCTTTTGACGGGCCATGAGGACCGCGCCTGCGCAGCCCTTGCCGCGGCGCCCGACCTTGCCCCGACCTTGCCGACACGGGTGTTTTGTGTGGCGCGCGGTGGCGACTGGGCAGCCGCCGCCCTAACACTGCGCACGGCTCAGGCCTTGGGCCATATCAACGACACCGAAGATCAGCTGCTGACCCGGTTTCTGGACGCCGAAGCCTTCGAGGATGACCCAGCCCCACCGCCGCCAAAGCCCGTGACCCCATTGATCTGGCAGCTTTACGACGCCATCGGAGAGCCGCTGCCCACCGCCACCCTGCCGCTTGCCTTTGCCCATGCCGATCTGTCCGAGCGCGCAGGCTGGAAGGCTCAGGCCGAGGCGGCCGAACGGCTGGCGCGGGCTGGGGCGATTTCGCCCAATCTTTTGCTGGGCATTTTTACCCAACGCGAACCGGCGGCTTCGGGCGGCGTCTGGGACCGGGTTGACGCGTTTCAGCGCTTTGAAGAGGCCTTGCAGGCGGGCGATGTCACGGCGGTCGAGCAACGGCTGCCTTTGGCCTATGCCCGCATGGCCGATGTCGAGATCGAGGTCGCCTTCGCCACCCTCTTTGCCGAAGATCTCGCCCGGCTGCCGCTCAGCGGTGATGCGGCGCGCATCGCCTATGACCTTGGTCTGCTCTCGCCTGATTTCCTGCGCCTTTCGGCCAGCCGCCATGCGCCCCAAGATATGCGCGGCAAGTTTCTTGCCGGGCTTGCGCAAGGCCGATTGCAGGGTCTTGCCCCCCCAGACAGCATGGCCCGCGCCCTTGCCCCGGCTTTTGATGGCAGCGAGGTGCCGTTGTCGGCCGATGCCCGGTTGCTGCTGGCGCAAAACCGGATCGGTGAGGCGTTGTTCCTGGCCATGGCGCGGGTGGAAGTCGGGCTGCACGGCGAGATGAGCAAGCTGACCGAGGGTTTGGTGCTGCTGCGTCGCTTGGGTCTGGAGGAGACCGCCCGCGCCACGGCGTTGCAGCTTATGCTGTTGGAACGGCGGGGCTAGGGGGGTGTCCGCGCGCTGGATCTCTACCTTTCTGGACGCCCAAGCAGCCGAGGCAAACGCCGCGCGCAACACGTTATTGGCCTATGGTCGCGACCTGAAGGATTTCTTGGCGTGGTCGGCGCGGCGTGGTCTTGGGTTTGATAGCCTGCCAAAATCGGCGGTTGAGGATTATCTGATCTTTTGTGAAGCAGAGGGCCTGTCGAAGGCCACGCGGGCGCGCCGCCTTTCGGCCATTCGGCAATTGTTCCGCTTTGCCCATGACGAAGGCTGGCGCGCCGACAATCCAGCCTTGCGCATCTCGGGCCCTGGCGCGTCGCAGCGCCTTCCCAAAACCCTAAGCCATGATGAGGTTGACCGGCTATTGGACGCGGCCCGAACCAAAGGCCGAAGCGCAGGCGAGCGTCTGCGGAACTGCACCTTGGTCGAGGTGCTTTACGCAACGGGCATGCGGGTGTCCGAGCTTGTGGGCCTGCCGGTTTCTGCCGCGCGGGGCGATCCAAAGATGATTCTGGTGCGGGGCAAAGGGGGCAAGGAACGCTTGGTCCCCCTCTCATCGCCCGCACGGGCAGCTCTTGGCGCATGGCTTGTCTGGCGCGACACTGAGGAGGCCCGCCTGCACAAGCTTGGTCACCGGCTCAGCAAGGCACTCTTCCCCGGTTCCGGGGCCGAGGGACACCTGACGCGCCAGCATTTCTATCTGTTGATCAAGGATATCGCGGTTCTTGCCGGAGTGGAGCCGTCGCGAGTTACACCCCACACGCTGCGCCATGCCTTTGCCACCCACCTGTTGGCTGGTGGGGCAGATCTGCGGGTGATCCAGACGCTCCTAGGCCACGCAGATGTTGCAACAACCGAGATTTACACGCATGTGGTGGATGATCAGTTGAAATCGCTGGTGCTGACGTATCATCCTTTGGCGAAACCCAAACCTTGAAGTGACCTGACCAATGCCTGAGACAAGCTTTTTAGACACGACCTTTTGGCTGACGGCCCTTGGCATTCTGTGCCTTCTGGTGATGTCGGCTTTCTTCTCAGGGTCTGAGACAGCGCTCACAGCATCGTCACGGGGCAAGCTCAAGCAACTCGCCGACAAGGGGTCATCGGGGGCAGCTGCCGCGATGCATGTGACAGATGACAGCGAGCGTATGATCGGCGCGCTTTTGCTGGGTAATAACATCGTCAACATTCTGTCGGCATCGCTGGCCACGGCGCTGATGACCAAAGCCTTTGGAGATAGCGGGGTGGCGGTGGCCACGGCCATCATGACGGTTCTGGTTCTGGTCTTTGGCGAGGTCATGCCCAAGACGCTGGCCATCACCTTTCCTGAAGCAGTCGCACAGCGTGTGGCACCGGTAGTCCGTGTCTTGATCGTGCTGTTTTCTCCGATTGTCACCTTGGTTCGGGCGTTGGTGCGGCTCTTGCTGCGGTTGGTGGGCGTCAGGGCGGACCCAAACAGCAAGATCCTGGCGCTGCGTGACGAAATCGTCGGGGCGATCTCGCTTGGCCATTCCGAAGGTGCGATGGAGAAAGAAGACCGCGACCGGCTGTTGGGCGCGCTGGATCTGGGCGAGCGGACGGTCGACGAGATCATGAAACACCGCCGCCAGATCGAACTGATTGATGCTGATCTGCCGCCCGATGCGTTGATTTCCGCGGTTTTGGCCTCGGCCCATTCGCGCCTGCCGCTTTATCGCGGCGATGAGGAAAACATCCTTGGTGTCATTCATGCCAAGGACCTGTTGCGCGAGGTGGACCGGCTGCGCCGCGCCGGTGAGGGTCTTGAAAAGCTGGACATCGTCAAGGTGGCGATGAAACCCTATTTCATCCCCGACACCACCACGCTGGACGAGCAGATGCGCGAGTTTCTGAAACGGCGCACGCATTTCGCGATTGTGGTGGATGAATACGGCGCGATTCAGGGGCTGATTACCCTGGAGGATATTCTGGAAGAAATCGTCGGCGAGATCACCGACGAATTTGACGTTGTGGCGCGCGATTCCAGTCTAACCCGCGATGAAACCGGGGCTTGGCTGGTTGAAGGCGCGATGACAATCCGTGACCTGAACCGCGCGATTGAATGGAACCTGCCAGATAATGAGGCCAATACCGTTGCGGGTCTTGTCATTCATGAGGCGCAGATGATCCCGCTGGAAGGTCAGGCGTTCAGCTTCCACGGCTTTCGCTTTCAAGTTCTGCAACGGCGCGAAAACCGGATCACCAAGCTGCGCATCCGTCCACTTTAGAGCGGATCGCATTCAATCTGCTTCAGATTGAATGTGATCGAAGGCAGTCTAGCCTTGGGGAATGTTGCGGCAGTCAGCCGATCAAAACAAGACGATCTGATCGGCCAGCCCGCTCAGACGACTGACACCGTCCAGACGGACTGAATTGCCTTGCCCCAGGTCAATCACCACGTCACCCGCGATGATGCGCGCGTGCTCGCTGACCACTGTGTCGACATCGGTGATCACCCCGCCCCACAAGCGACTGTTCAGCCGCAACGCGTCGATCGGTGTAAAGTCGGCAATGACATCGTTACCAGCCATGAAGCTGAACACAAATGTGTCTTCCCCGCTGCCGCCAGAGAGCAGATCATTGCCGCTATCGCCATAAAGCGCGTCGCGACCCGATCCGCCATCAAGCCGATCATTCCCGCTGCCACCGCGTAGCGCGTCATTGCCGGTGCCCCCTGACAAGATGTCTGCCCCAGTGCCACCGCTGAGCACGTCATGGCCGCCATGACCAAGAAGCCGGTCATTGCCTGCCCCGCCCGACAGAAGGTTACGCCCGCTGTTGCCTTCCAATGTGTTGGAGGCCGTATTGCCAATCGCATCTATCGCGGCGGTACCGATCAACCGTGCGTTATGAATACCGGAAACCAGCGTCAGATCAGCCGAGGCATGGAAGGTGTCAGCGTTCACAACGTCCAGCTTGGCGTTGACATCTTCGACCAAGATTTTCACCGAGAAACTGCGCGTGCCGACTGAACCACTGACAGTGACCAGGCCTCCCTCGACCGCTTCAAGCGCATAACCTCCCGCGCGCGCGCTGGTGGTTCGATCGCCCTGCGTCGAAAACACCGCCCCTCCGCGACCTTCGCCGATGGAATAGAACCGGTTACTATCCAGATCGCTGTAGACCACCCCGGTGACATAGTAGACATTCGTCTGGTACGAGAAATTCTGCGTCACCATCGATGCATTGTAGGTCACACCATTGGAGCGAAATTGCCCTGCTTCCTGAGCGATCCCGATATCGCGGTAGCCATCGTTTAACAGGTTAACTCTGTGGCCAGCCGAGAGGAACAGATCTGCATGCTGCTGGCCTATCGCCGTCTGCAGATTCAGGTTTCCAGTGGTCCCGCGCCAGCTGATGTTTTCGCCAGCCCCCCAGCCGTCATATCCCGCCGCCAGTGCGCGCTGGCTGGGCGTGCTGCCATTGACGCCCATGTGCGAGAATACATCCGTGGCCAAAACCCATGTCGAATGACGGGTGGCCGCGAGGTCAAGTGCGGCATCAGGTGCCAACACGCCGCGCGCGCGGCCATGCAACTGGCCAGCCGAAAGCGACTGGTTGAGATCAATCCCGTGTCGAGCCGCCTCTCCCAAAGGGTCAAGGCGGGCCCTGTTCACCAGTTCCAGCATATATTGTTCGGCGCCCGTCAAAGCCATTTGCAGACCTTTCGAAGATGTTTCCCAAGCGAAAATCTATCTGCGAAATGGGGCGCAGCCGGGGCAGAAAACGGGCATTAGGTGACGAGCATCAAAGGGCTGTATTGCGTCGCCCAGACCGCGCCTTAGCGTTTGCCGAAGATCGACCCTAGAACGCCGCGCACAATGGCCTGACCAGATTTGGTGCCCAACTGGCGGGCAAAGCTCTTGGCAAATGCCGTCCCGATCGAATCGCTGCGCGCCGAGCTACGATTGGTGGTGGCGCGCCGCGCCCCGCCTTCGCCCGTGCCGTCCTTCACGCCATACCGGCGGGCGCGGGCAAACTCGCGCTCTTCCTCCACGGCCCGCACAGAACGATCCTCGGCCTCGGCGGCATCGCGGGCCGCGCGCTCGGCCTTGGCGCGCAGCTTTTCATAGGCCGAATCGCGGTCAATCGGCGTGTCATACTTTGCCCCCAGGCCCGAGGCCCGCATCAACTGCGCCCGAATCGCCGGATCAATCGGCCCAAGCTGCGAGGACGGCGGGCGCACAAGCGTGCGCTCTGCAACGCCAGGAATACCCTTGGCTTCCAGAAACGAGGTCACCGCCTCACCCGTGCCAACATCGCGAATTGCCTCTTCAATGGCAAAGCGCGGATTGGGGCGGTAGGTTTCAGCGGCGAGCTTCAACCCCTTTTGATCCTTTGCTGTAAATGCGCGCAGCGCATGCTGAACGCGGTTTCCAAGTTGCCCCAAGATCATCTCGGGCACGTCAGCGGGGTTTTGGGTGATGAAATACACCCCCACCCCCTTTGACCGAATCAGCCGCGCCACCTGTTCCACCTTGGCAACCAAGGCCTTTGGGGCGTCGTTGAACAACAGATGCGCCTCGTCGAAGAAGAAGACCAGTTTGGGTTTGTCTGGATCGCCAACTTCGGGAAGTTCCTCAAAGAGTTCCGACAACAGCCACAGCAGGAACGTGGCATAAAGCCGAGGACCCGAGTTCATCAGCTTGTCTGCCGCAAGCAGGTTGACCACGCCGCGGCCCTGCGCGTCACAGCGCATGAGGTCCGCCAGTTCAAGCGCGGGTTCCCCAAACATCTGCGCCGCACCTTGGTTTTCCAAGACCAACAACCGGCGCTGAATGGCCCCGATTGAAGTGGTGGACACCAGCCCATAGCGCGCAGAAATCGTGCTGTCGTTTTCGGCAATAAAGGTCAAAAGCGCCTGAAGGTCTTTCAGATCCAGCAAGGGCAGCTCTTCCTCATCGGCCAGCCGGAAGGCGACATTCAAGACACCTTCCTGCGGCTCGGTCAATTCCAACAAGCGGCTCAGCAGCAAGGGACCCATCTCGGCCACCGTGGCGCGTATCGGGTGGCCTTGCTCTCCGAAAAGATCCCAAAACGCCACAGGAAAGGCCTGATACTGCAAGTCCAACCCGATGGTGGCGGCACGTTTCATGAAGGGTTCGTGCAGCTTGTGCCCAGCTGATCCGGGCTGGGCGATGCCAGCCAGGTCACCCTTCACATCGGCCATGAACACCGGAACGCCCGCGGCCGAAAAGCCTTCGGCCAGAATTTGCAAGGTCACGGTCTTGCCCGTACCGGTTGCTCCGGCAATCAAACCGTGGCGGTTGCCATATTTCAACAAAAGGGTTTGCGGCGCGCCATAACCTTCGCCACCCCCACCCACAAAAATAGCGTCTGACATACCGGCCCCCGTTGAATGTACATTTTCTCAAATATGAAGCATCTGCCGGCGCAGGCCGGACCCTTGCCGGTTCAAAATACATTCTTAACCCGGCTGTGCCAGTCTGATCTTGCCGGATGGCCGTTTTGCGATCTGGTTTTGACTTCCTCCCTGTCAACTGGCCGCGCCCTTGTTGGGGCGCGGACTTTTCTGACCCTCGCGCAGCGCCACTTTCGCGCCGGATGAACCTGGTTTCAAAACCCGGATTGTGCGGTCGGATTGTCCGGGGCACAATCCGGACAAAATCCTGTTGACGCCAAGATGAAACAGCAATAGCGTCAGCGCCATAAAGTCGGCCAGTCCGGCAGGGAGAAAAAATAGAAGAAAAAGGGTCGGCTGTCCGGCCCTTTTTCCGTTTGTTTCCCTTGCTTTGCGCAAGATTTTGCCGAAGCGTCCTGTTTCTCACCTGACTTGGCGGCTTGGGCGTGCTATGCGCGCCGCGAGCAACTTGAAAGAAAGTCAGACCATGTCAACGCGTACCCTTTTTCACAGCCTATCGCTGTCGGCCGTGCTGGCCCTTTCGGCCCTGTCCACAACGGCACAAGAGGCCGCACCGGCAGAGGATCTGTCGATGGGCACGCAGACCAATGCGGCACCGGCCATGCTGACCGCAGAGACCGCGCAGGTCGGCCAAGGGTATCTGGCAGCCAATTTTGATCTGTGGGAACAGCGCTGCGAAAAGACCGAAGATGGCAAAGATCCGTGCCAGCTGTTCCAGCTTTTGAAAGACGCCGATGGCAACGCAGTGTCAGAGTTTTCAATGTTCGCCCTGCCTCCGGGCGGCAAAGCAGCGGCGGGCGCGACTGTGGTTGTGCCGCTTGAAACGCTGTTGACCGAATCCCTGACCATCCAAATTGATACCGCTGAGCCGAAGCTTTACCCCTTTACCTTCTGCACCCAAGTTGGCTGTGTTGCCCGTGTCGGCTTTACGGCCGAAGAGATTGAGCAGTTCAAGAAGGGCGCCAAGGGCATGATGACCGTGGTCCCGGCCGCGGCCCCAGAGACGGCTGTTTCCCTGGACATCTCGCTAAAGGGCTTTACGGCAGGTTTCGAGGCGGTCGCGGCCACCCTCGTCGAATGATCCATCTCAATGACTTGCAAAGGCCCGTCAGGTTTGGCGGGCCTTTTTGCTGTGCAATGATTGCATGATGCTCCGCGATCAGCGCGTGACCTCGCCACACCCCAAGGCCAACACGGCATTCAACCCGCCAAAGGCAAAGCCATTCGACAACACCCTGTCAAACCTGCCCTGCCGGGCGGTTCCGGCGACAAGATCCACCATGCAATCCGGGTCCGGCGACAGAAATCCCGCTGTCGGCGGGATAAGCCCGTCTTGCAACGCAGACAGGCAGCCAATCAGCTCAACCGCGCCCGCAGCCCCGATGAGATGGCCATGAAGGGATTTTGTCGCCGTCACCGGGATATCGGACGCCCTTGGACCAAAAACCCTGCGCAGCGCCTCGGCCTCGCAGCGGTCATTTGCGGCCGTCGCCGTGCCATGGGCGTTGATGTGATCGACCATCTCCGGGCTCCATCCCGCGTCAAGGATGGCAAGCTGCATGGCCCGCGCGGCACCGTCAGGGTTGGGCATCACGATGTCAGAGGCATCCGAAGTCATGCCAACGCCACAGACTTCGGCCAAGATAAGCGCCCCGCGCCCAAGGGCTGCCTCGCGCTCTTCCAGCACAAAGACCGCCGCTCCCTCACCCTGCACCATGCCACTGCGCCCTTTGGAAAAGGGGCGGCAAGCCTCGGGCGACATGACGCGCAACCCCTCCCAAGCCTTTATCCCGCCAAAGGACAGCATCGCCTCGGACCCGCCCGCGAGTACCGCATCCGCGCCCCCGGCCCGCAACATCTGAACCGCAAGGCCGATGGCATGGTTTGACGACGCGCAGGCCGACGAGACTGAAAACGCAGGCCCCATCAGCCCCATCTCTATTGAGATGTGGCTGGCCGCGGCCGAATGCATCAAACGCGGCACGGTAAAGGGATGAACGCGCGCCTTGCCGGCCTCATAGACCGCGCGATAGGCTTCATCCGAGGTGATAAGCCCACCACCGCCCGTGCCCATGATGACGGCTGTGCGCAATGGATCGGGGCTGAGCCCTGCCTGCGCCACCGCCTCGCGCGCCGAGACCAGCGCGAATTGCGCGTGGCGATCCAAAAGGGACAACTGACCTTTGTCGAAATGCGTTTCTGGATCCCAAGCTTTGACTTGCGCCCCAATCTTGATGAACAGCCGATCAAGATCGGGAATATTCAAAGGCGCTATCGCGCAGCGTCCGGCCTGCATTGCCGCAAGGGTCTGGCCAAGAGTGTGGCCCAAAGGGTTGACAGTGCCCGCCCCAGTGATGACCACCCGCCTCATTGGGCCGCGATGACCCCTTCGACCGCCTCAACCAAAGCGCCCAGGGTGGACATCGCAAACGCGCCTTGGTCGGGGTGATTGGCGTTGAAGGGCATGGAAATTTCAAAGGTCTCTTCGAGAGCAAAAATCAACTCGACCACGCCCAGACTGTCGAGCCCGAGGTCGGAAATGGTGTCCGTCAAGGCCACATCATTCAGATCGCGCTGCGCTTGCAGGGCAACGATTTCACGCACGCGATCGGCGACTGTCGCATCAATCTTGAATGTGCCGTCCATGTTGCCCTCCATAGCGTTAATCATGCTCTGAGGTAGCCGAACCGGATGACGGGGTGATGACAGCCTCAATCGCCGCCACCCGAGCGCCCAGGCGCGGCAGGCGTCGCAGCGCCTTTTGCATCTCGACATGGGTTTCCATCTTGACTGCTGGATAGCCCAAAAGCACCCGGCCCTCAGGCGCATTGGTAAAGATCTTGGTGCCGCCGCCGGCAATCACGTCATCGCCAACGAAGATATTGTCATTAACGCCAACCTGACCCGCAAGAACCACCCGGCTTCCAATGCGCGCCGACCCCGCGATGCCCACCTGACCGCACAGAAGCGAGTCTTCGCCCACCTCAACGTTATGGCCAATATGGACCTGATTGTCCAACTTGGTACCGCGTCCAATCGTCGTGTCGCGGATCGTGCCACGGTCGATCGTGCAATTGGCGCCGACCTCTACATCATCCCCAATCGTGACCGCACCTAAAGAATGGATGCGCGTCCAAGTCTGCTGCCGAATTTCGCTGCGTTGTGAAAGGGTTTCGCGAATTTCCTCAACGCCCGACTTCTCTGGCGTGACAAAAGAAAACCCATCAGCCCCGATCACCGCGCCCGGTTGGCAGATAAAGCGATGGCCAATGCGGACCCGCGCGCCGATACGCGCGCCTTGGCAGATCAGCGCATCGTCACCGATGACCGCACCTTCGGCGACGGACACATGAGAGGCAATGCGCGCCCGCACGCCAATATGCACCCCTGCGCCGACGGTCACAAAGGGACCGATCGCAGCCCCTGCCCCAATCTGGGCCGTTGGATCAATCACAGTCATCGGGTGGATACCGGGCGCGATGTCTGGGCCGGGGTCCATCATCACCGAGAGCCCGGCCATTGCCAAACGCCCGCGCGGCGCAAAAATGGCCGCCTGCAGTCCCAGCCCTTCCCAATCAGCCCCCGGCCACAACATCGCTGCGCGTGCCTGACCCTTGGCAAGGCCATCGGCATAGCGCGGGTCCATCGCCAAGGCGAGATCCCCTGCCCCCGCCATCGCCGGTTCTGCAGCACGGCCAACCCGCAACGACAGATCGCCCACCGCCTCAGCGCCCAAGGCGGCGGCAATTTCGGCAATCGTATGGGCCATGTCATCCTCCGGTCGGTTCTGACCGTAGATTTACCCCTGTTCGCCGGTCAAGACCACCCCAGCCTCGGCCAAAGCGTCGAAAAGGCGCTGATCACGGCCATAGACATCATTGCGATAGCCGATCTGTCCGCGGGCTGTGGGCCATGCCGTGAAATACACGATATGCACTGGAACCTCACTGTCCAGCGAGACGGGGGTTTCCCGTTTGGTTTCCAATTCGGCCTGAAAGAAGGTTTTCGGATCGTTGTTCTGAGCCGCAAGCAAAACATGGGCAAAATCAATTGGATCACCAAGCCGAATGCAGCCGTGGCTGTAAGCGCGAATATCATGGGCAAAGAGGTTTTTTGCCGGAGTGTCATGCAGATAGATGTTGTGTTCATTGGGGAACATAAACTTCACTTTCCCCAACGCATTGCCATCCGAGGGTGGCTGGCGCAGGCCGAAGGGGAAGCTTGCGGCCGAGTATGCTGCGAAATTCACCGCACCGCGCGGCACGATCCGCCCCTTGTTATCCACCACCTGCAAATGGCCGACCGCATTTTGATTGCTCTGCAACAGCGGCAGGTATTCCTTGATGATGATTGACCGCGGCACCCCCCAAGACGGGTTGATGACCATGTATTCCATGACGTCGGAAAACTCAGGACTGCGCTGATCTTCTACATCTTTGCCGATCACGGCGCGGGTCTTGAACGTGGTGTGGCCGTTATCGACGATCCGAACCATGAACTCGGGCAGATTTACCCAGATATGACGCGACCCGCGCGGTGCATCGCCCAGCCAGCGCAAGCGCTCCAGCGCCACGATCACCGACTTCAATCGTTCACTCGGCGGCTTGCCCAAGGCTTCCAGCGTGGTCGCACCAGCCACCCCGTCGGCGGTGATGCCGTGATCCAACTGGAACCGCTGAACCGCGCGCAGCAGGCTTCGATCGTATGAGGCTGCCGCACTGGCCACGAGATAGCCGCGCGCCACCAGCTGATCGCGCAGCGCGATGACTTCGGGCCCTTGATCGCCGGGCTGCAAACGCTCTGCCTTCGGGGCCTTTGGCCAGCCACCTGCAGCAATCACCGCCTCAAGGCGCAGCTTTTCCTTCAAAAGGCGCGCATATTCCGCAGAGGACGGCGCAAGATCGCGCAAAAACTCGGAAGGCATTTCACTTGTCGCAAAGCCTTGCAACATCGCTTGCGGATCGGGCCGAACAATGTCGCGTACGATGCCCGCGTCAACCTTTGACGGGGTCAAGGCCCCCGATGACATGTCGCGCGCATAGGCCACAAAAGCCCGGCTCATCTCTGCTTCAACCTGACCCCGATCACGCTCGGTCCGGGCCGAATGAAAGGCCGCCACAAGCGCTGCTGCATCATAGCGCGCCACCGGAAGACCATGGTCGCCAGCACGAGAGAACGCTTGCAGCGCCGCCTGACGCCGCGCGGCATCGTCCGGACCTGTCCACAGATCGGCATAGCCAGTCGCCTTGTAATAGGCGGCAAAGCCCTCAGTGTCGGCAACCGCCGTGGCCAGTGAACGTGAAAAGGACGAGCCTGCAGCAACCTCGGCTCTCGCGGGTTGACCCGAAAGCGCCAGAATCAGCGTCAGACACCCCGAAACCGCCAGACGCGGTTTTCCGACAACAAACGAAAAAAGATTTTCCAAATCAAACCCTTCACAACAAATACGTCTGCGATATCCAACTTGGGCAATAGTTTGTGCGAAATCGGGTGCAGTGTAAATCATCGATCCATCACCGTTGCAGCCAAGCAAATCCTAGGCGGATGCCTTAACCCAACGCGATCGCATCCACTGGTTCCAAGCGAAGTCCACTGAAAATCGACCCGTTTTCTCGGCAAGTTTCCCCACCCTGACCGGGTCCGTTCAGCAAAAACTTGCCTATCGCACCGACCCTAGCTTTGATCTGGGCATTCTTTGCTTTGGTCCACGCCCCAGTTATGCCATAACACTTATGCACTTGGGGTGAGTGGCGAGACAAAACCGCCGGAGTTAGGCGGTCAAAGACCATCGACAGGACAGGCGCAGAGAATGGCGATTATATCTTCTAACGGCTTCACGCGGCGCGGATTGCTTGGTGCGTTTGCGGCAACAGCCCTCGTCGCAGCCCCGGCCTACACGGCCGCTGCAGGCTATCTTAAAGGCGCAGGTGATATCCGTCGGATCCGCATGTATTCGGGCCGTACGGGGGAAAGCATCGACACGATCTATTGGATCGAAGGCGAGTATATCCCCGAAGTTATGAAAGAAATCAACCACTTCATGCGCGATTGGCGTAATGGTAAAGCCATGAAGATGGACATCCGCAATTTCGACGTGATGGCTGCGGCGCACCGTCTTATGGATGTGAATGAGCCCTACACGCTGCTCTCGGGCTATCGCAGCCCCGAAACCAACGCCATGCTGCGTTCCAAGTCCAGAGGCGTTGCGAAGAACTCATTGCATCTGAAAGGCCAAGCTGCCGATCTGCGGCTGAAGTCGCGCTCGGTCGGGCAAATGGCGCGGGCTGCGAAGGCTTGCTCGGGGGGCGGTGTTGGTGCCTATTCGCGCTCGAACTTCGTACATATGGATTGCGGTCCGGTTCGCAATTGGGGCGGTTAAGCCAAGTTTGGCCAGATCTTAACGCTTAGGGCGCCCGGGAGGCGCCCTTTTTCATGTCAAAAATCCGTCAAGCCTCGTCTTCGTCATCCTGCAGATGTTCGCGCGGGTCATCAGAAGGCTTGCCGCGAAACCCCATCGCCACCACAAACTTTTCTGAACTGTCCTGTCGGCTGGCCGGTGGTTTGACATTGGCCACCTTGCGGAACGACCGTTTCAACACCGCCTGCATCTCTTTTTCGGCCCCGCCAGCCAGCACCTTGGCAACAAAGGTGCCGCCCTCTTCCAAGACGTCAAAGGCAAAAGCCAGCGCGGCCTCGATCAAAGCCACAATGCGCAAGTGGTCGGTGCCCTTGTGGCCTGAGGCGGCGGCGGCCATATCGCTCATCACCACATCTGCCTTGCCACCCAGCCAAGACTTGACGCTCTCGTCGGCATTGTCGTCCAGAAAATCCAACTGAAAGATGTCGCAGCCAGCAATCGGTTCGACCTCTTGCAGATCGACCCCCAGAATGGTGCCGATGGGCTTTTTTGGCTTCTGCCCCAGCGCATTCACCCGCCCCACGGCCACCTGACACCAGCCGCCCGGCGCACAACCAAGGTCCACCACCCGCGCGCCGGGCTTCAAGAAGCCATAGCGATCATCCAACTCCATGATCTTGTAGGCCGCGCGGCCGCGATAGCCGTCCCGCTTGGCGCGCTGAACGTAAGGGTCGTTCAACTGGCGCTCAAGCCACAGGGTTGACGACAATTTGCGGCCCTTGGCGGTTTTCACCCGCACCCTAAGCTCTCGCTGACCCCGTCCCGAGGTGTTCTTGCCGGTTGTGGGCTTGTCAGTCATAGGTAAGGTCCGTCCTCAAGAATTCCGTCAGTGTTCATCTGGGCGTAAAGCAGCCCCTCGCGCAGTCCACGGTCGGCCACAGACAGCCGATCTGTCGGCCAGATGCGCATCAGCGCCTGCAGTATAGCGGCACCCGACATAATCAGCGTGTGCCGGTCACGTCCAATGCGCGGATCGTTGCGGCGTCCATCCGGGCCCAAGGACAAAAACTCACGGATCACCAGATCAATCTGGTCCGAGGTCATCTGCAGCCCATCCACCTTTGCCCGGTCATAGCGGCGAAGATTCAAGAAGCTTGCTGCCACTGTGGTGACCGTGCCCGAGGTGCCGATGATCTGGAACCCGTCGCGCGGCTGCGCCGCGTTATAGGGGCTGAAGGAGGCAAGGTTTTCTTCAAAAAACCATGACATCAGAGCAAAGCGCGCGCCGTCATCTTCAACATCTTGAAACTGGTCCTTCAGCGTCGCCACCCCAAGTGGCACCGAAATCCAGTCAACCACCCGAGCGCCGCCTTGGGGTTGATTGGCAAACCCCTTATGCAGGCCCATGATCGCGCGCGCCCTGTGTTCGGGGGCCACGGTGGACAGATCAACCCAAACAAGTTCGGTTGACCCGCCGCCGATATCCACCACCAAAAGCTGTTCGGTACTCGGGTTGACCAGGGGTGCGCAAGAGATCACGGCCAGCCGCGCCTCCTCCTCGGCCGGGATGATTTCCACCTGCAGCCCGGTCTCACGACGGATCTGGCGCATGAAATCGCGGCCATTGCGGGCGCGGCGACAGGCTTCTGTCGCCACCAACCGCATCCGCAACACCTCGTGCTGCTCGATCTTTTTCTGGCAGATCCGCAAAGCTTGCAGCGTGCGCCCCATCGAGGCATGCGATAGCCGCCCCGAAGCCTCCAGCCCCGCGCCCAGATGAACTGTCTTGGAAAAGCTGTCCAAAACCTGAAACTGACTGCCCGAGGGTCGAGCAATCAGCATGCGGCACGAGTTCGTGCCTAGGTCCACGGCGGCATAAAGCCCAGCCGTGGCTGTGTCAGGGGCAGACAGCACAGGCTTGCTGGAGACCCTTTTCAAGGCCTCGACTGCAGCTTTCTTCGCGTCCGCCCCTCGGGGACGCTCGGGCGTCATTTCGCCCTCCATACGTGGTTGTCCCCAAGCTATGCCCAACACAACAGTCATGCAAGACAAGAACCGCCAGGCACTTGCCCCGGGGCTCTGGATGACCACGTGATAACGTCCATCTCAATGTCCGATATTTTGGCAAAACGTCATGCGCAGCTGCTGGATTTCGCGTGCGCGCTCGCGTAATGCATCGCTGCACTCGGGATCGGTCGCATCCGCCGTGCGGCATGTCGAAATCCGACCCTGCCTGTCGCGTTCAGGCGCTTAGAACACTGGGAACCACATCAAGGGGAATCAACCGAAATGGCCGAAGTTGTCATCGTTTACTGGCGCGATATTCCGGCACAGGTGATTGCCGGCAAAGGCCGTCGCGGCGCGAAAAAGCAGCTGTCCGAACGCTTTGAACAGGCGATCGATCGCTGTGCCATGAAAATTGGCGCCAAGGATGCCGATGCCTATCTGGCCGAATGGCGCAAGGCCCCCCCCTATGAGGTGGAGGGTGAGCAGGATGACGTGGCGGCCTCTGTTGCAGCCCAACTTGAATCAGACTTCGACACCGAGCGTCTGAAGGCGCTGATCGCCAATGATGGCTGGGCAAAAGCCTGACCCGCCCCCTCTTGGCCCAATCTAGGAGAGCCACATGGCCCTGAGTTTCTTCCGCAAGGACACAAAAGACGCCGCGACTGGCGCACAAGCCGGCGAAATGGAGGCCTTTCTGAACGGCTACTCCATCGAAGTGATGCCACGCACCGCAGAAAAGGTGGAAGATTTCCGCGCCATTCTGCCTCAAGGCACCCGCGTTTATATTGCCCATATCGACGGCACCCCTATTGAAGAGATGGTTGCCACCGCCAAGCGCATTGGTGCCGAAGGCTTTGACGCCATGCCGCATTTTCCCGCGCGCATCATCAAAGACCGTGTGACGCTGAACGATTGGGTCGCGCGCTACAGGGATGTCGGCGTGCGCCAAGGTCTTCTTTTGGCCGGTGGCGTGGCCCAGTCCGTGGGTGATTTTTCCACTTCGATGCAGCTTTTGGAAACTGGGGCCTTCACCGGGTTTGACCGCCTGAATGTGGCCGGCCACCCCGAGGGCAACAAGGACATTGATCCAGATGGCTCGGACAAAATGGTGATGGAAGCCGCGCGCTGGAAATCGGCCTTCTCGGAACGCACCGATGCCCAGATGGCGATGGCGACGCAATTCTGCTTTGAAGCTGGGCCGGTCATTGATTGGGTGAACCGGTTGCAGGCCGAAGGCATCAAGCTGCCGGTGCATATCGGCGTTGCGGGACCGGCCAAACTGCAAACGCTGATAAAGTTTGCCATCGCTTGCGGCGTGGGCGCATCCCTGCGCGTGCTGCAAAAGCGGGCGATGGATGTGACCAAGCTCTTGTTGCCCTATGAGCCGACCGAATTCGTCGCTGATCTGGCTGCCCACAAGGCCAAGAACCCCGGCTTTGGCATCGAACAGGTCCACTTCTTCCCCTTGGGCGGCATAAAGACCAACGCCCAATGGGTCACCGACAATGGCGGCGCCTCGGGCGTGCCCGTAAACGCCTAACGCCAAACGCATAAGAAAAAGGTTTCAGAA
Source organism: Paracoccaceae bacterium (assembly GCA_044377735.1). Classification (GTDB taxonomy): domain Bacteria; phylum Pseudomonadota; class Alphaproteobacteria; order Rhodobacterales; family Rhodobacteraceae; genus Tabrizicola_A. Next base: position 23,374 of record JBILYK010000046.1, read on the forward strand.
TGACCCGCACCGTCGTTGAATCTAAAACAAAAACCGTCATCATCGGTTTTGACGAACCCTTCGCCGTGATCGGTGAGCGTATCAACCCCACGGGACGCAAAAAACTGGCGGCCGAGTTGGAGATGGGCAACTACGACACCGTAATCAGGGACGCGCTGGAGCAGGTTGCCTGCGGGGCCACAATCCTTGACGTGAACTCTGGTGCCGTGTTCACGAACAAAATGGCGCAAGATCCGCGCTATGCTGATAACAACTTTGTCGAACCGCCCCTGATGAAGGCGCTGATCGAAATCATCCAGCAGACGGTTGACGTGCCCTTGTGCATCGACTCATCTGTCCCCGGCGCTCTGGAAGCAGGCCTGATGGCCTGCGAGGGTCGCCCGCTCTTAAACTCGGTCACCGGTGAAGAAGAGCGGATGGAGCTGGTTCTGCCGCTGGTCAAGAAATACAACGTGCCGGTCGTGGCGATTTCCAACGACGACACCGGCATTTCGCCCGATCCCGATGTCCGCTTTGCCGTGGCCAAGAAGATCGTTGAGCGGGCCGCCGATTTCGGCATCCCGGCCCATGACATCGTGGTGGATCCTCTGGTCATGCCGGTGGGTGCCATGGCCTCGGCCGGTCAACAGGTTTTTGCCTTGGTGCGCCGTCTGCGCGAAGAGCTGGGTGTGAACACGACCTGTGGCGCCTCGAACATCTCGTTCGGCCTGCCACACCGCCACGGCATCAACGCCGCCTTCCTGCCGATGGCCATTGGTGCCGGCATGACCAGCGCCATCATGAACCCCGTGCGCCAGCAAGAAATGGAGGCCATTCGCGCCGCCAACTTCCTGATGAACCACGACGCCAATGGCGGCGAGTGGATCCGCTTCGCCAAGGTTCTTGAAGCCGTCGAAGGTGGGATGAGCTTTGCAGAAGCTTCAGCAGCCGCAAGCCAGGCCGCCAGCGGCCGTCGCGGCGGTCGTCGCGGTCGCGGCTAAGCCCCTCCTCGGGCGCCTTCGGCTTCTCGTCGAGGCGTCCGCCCGAAGAGTGGCGCAGCCGACGATGAGGCTCAAAACAGTTTCCGAGAGGCGCGGGACATTTTCCGCGCCTTTTTTGCAAGGTCTTGCCCGGCGCGCGCCTGCTGTTGATCCGCATCACTGAGATCAGCCGAGCCTTTGCCCCGGCTTGCGATAAAGCTGATCCCGGTATCAACCGCGCGGTGCATCAAGCGGCCCATGAAACGGCCGATCAGTTGCTGAATAATCCTGTCCATAATACGTCAATCCTCAAAAAGCTCACTCTGGCCAGTTCTGGCTTCTTCCTCGTCGTCAGATGTGGGACCGCCAAGGCCCATCGGCAAGGGGCGGCTGTCCAAAAGCCCCGCTGCCCGCAACTCCTTGAGACCGGGCAAGTCACGCGCCGATTCAAGGCCGAAGTGATCGAGAAAATGCTCGGTCACAACAAAGGTGACCGGCCGCCCCGGCGTCATGCGACGACGCCCAAGGCGGATCCAATCCAGTTCCATCAACAGATCAACCGTGCCGCGCGACACGGCCACACCACGGATCTCTTCAATTTCGGCCCGCGTCACGGGTTGATGATAGGCCACAATCGCCAGCGTCTCGATCGCAGCACGAGACAATTTCTTCTGCTCGACATGTTCCTTTTGCATCAGGAACCCAAGATCGCCAGCGGTGCGGAAAACATAGGCATCGCCCGCCTTCACAATCTGCACCCCCCGCCCCTCATAGCGGCGACGCAGCGTGACCAAAGCCTCGGCAGGGTCGCAGCCATGCGGCATGCGCGCAACAAGCTCTGCCAAGGTCACCGGTTCAGCGCTGGCAAAAAGGATCGCTTCAACCATGCGCTCTTGTTCACCCATCGGCGGGGCTTCGAAGAGGGATTGCTCAACACTGTCACTCATATGCCGTCGACCTTTCGGATCAAGATCGGGGCGAAGGTCTCTCCTTGTTTCAGACGTATCTGCCCGCGCTTGGCCATTTCCAGAACAGCCGCGAAATTCGAGGCGGTGGCCGAGCGGCGGCGTGCGGGAGAACTGTCCCACCCTTCGGGTAGAAACGAGGTCAGATCCGACCACTCCCCAGCATAGCCCATGAGGCTCCGCATCCGTTCCAGCGCCTGTTCCATCGTGTAAACATCTTGCCGATCAAACGCATAAGGGCGGAACTCATCGCGGGTGCGAATACGGGCATAGGCACGCATTAGGTCCAGAAGCGTTGCCTCATAGGTGATGTCCCGGTTTTGAACAATCGTCTCGGGCAGACCACGGGCAAAGAAATCACGACCCAATTGATCGCGTGCCATAAGGCGGGCTGCAGCTTCGCGCATGGCCTGCAGGCGTTCCAGCTGAAAGGCCAGATGGGCGGCCAAGTCCTCTGCCGAAGGGCCTGACTCACCGGGTTCAGGTGGCAGCAAAAGGCGAGACTTCAAGAAGGCCAGCCATGCCGCCATCACCAGATAGTCGGCAGCCAGTTCAATACGCAAAACCGCCGCTTGGCGCACAAACTTCAAATACTGCTCGGCCAATTGTAGAACAGAGATCTTGCGCAGATCCACCTTTTGGGTGCGCGACAGAGTCAAAAGCAGATCTAACGGACCTTCGAACCCATCGACAT